>JBDNBB010000029.1:0-3499 GCA_039768135.1 Polaribacter sp. | reverse complement strand
TTTAGTGATTATTGTCTAAAAATAGTGCAATTATATTTATTTTAATGTTTCGTTAAAAGATGCTTTAATTTTAGTTAGACTTTCATCAGAATTAATTCTCATTTCGATAATTTTTCTTTTCAAAAAGATAGAATCGTAATTATAATAAGACGTCCAACTATCATTTTTTAAAAGTTTATTGATTTCTTTTAACTTTTGTTGTGCTTCGGCATAATTAAATAATCTAGCTTTAGTTTCCTTATCTTTTAAAATTACTTTAGCACGATTTGTTGTGTAATCTACTTTAATGGCAAATTGTTTTTCTAGAGATTTTATAGAAATAAAATCCGTCCATTTTGCAAAACCAGTAACTTCTTTTTGGTTTTTATAGCTATTTATAGTTATCAATCTCCACCTACAATTCGCTACTCTTCCCCAATGATTAGATTTTCTATAAACACCTTCTTCTGTATAATAGTATTTACTATTAGATTTACTTTTATAGTATTTATTATCAGTAAAATTAAAGTCATTCACTTCTTTAAACTCACAAAAGGTATGTTTGAAAAAGTTAGATAGATTGTACTTTTTAATGCTAGACATTTATTGAATTACTAATTTTCTAGAAGGTTCACGTTCATATCCTTTGATAAAAATGGTGTCTTTCGTAAATTTAGCTTTAGCAAAGGCTGAGGTATTTTTAGTATCAACCATACCTTTAAAAGTTAAATAATGTATGTTATCTATATATTTATAAGCACCTGTATGATTGTGTCCATTAAAAAAGAATTTTACATTTTTATAAGGCTTAATAACCTTTAGAAATTGGTTTCTATTCCAAATGTTATGCTGGTCTATTGGATAAATAGGAAAGTGACAGTAAAAGCCCACTAGTTGTTTTTCTTGCCGAGCTTCCTCTAATTCAGATTTTAACCAGTTTATTTGAGTATTACTTAAGCCTCCATTCCATCTTTTTATATAAGGAAGGTTTAAATCTTTTAAAGAATTAAATAATGAATCTGTCTGTTGTTTTTTATCAGCTGTAATTGCGCCATAAAAACTTAAATCATTTCCGTCTAAAACTATAAATCTCCAATTGTTTCTCACAAAACTATAGTATCTTTTTTCTAGATTTAGTTTTTTAATTACTTGCTCTTTTTGATTTTCTTCTACTTCAAAATCATGATTACCTAAAACGTGAAAACTTTCTGATTTTAGAGTCTTCCAAGTTGGTAGAATACTATCTAAACTTTTAATGTTTTTATCAATAAAATCACCCAAGTGAATAGTGTACTGTAAAGAGTCTTTATTTAATTCTTTTACAGCTTCTTTTAATCTTTTAGGAGATTTTTTATAATATCTATCCCACTTTATTTCACAATTACAATATTGACAATCAGAAATAATTCCAATTTTAAAATCAGATTCCTTTTTGTTTGCACAAGAGCAGATTAGAAATAAAATAGTAACTAGTAAATATAGATTTTTCATTAGGCCAAAGATATAAAATGATAGGTATTTGTATATAAAAAACGCAACCAAGTTAATGATTGCGTTTTACATTTATATAGACTCTAAATATTTATATTTAGAAGGATTGCCTATTTTACTTCTTCAAAATCCACATCCTCTACATTATCTCCTTGATCTGCACTTACATCTGGCTGACCTTGAGCTTCTGCACCAGCAGCACCTTCTGCACCACCTTGAGCAGCATACATTTCTTCAGAGGCAACTTTCCAAGCTTCATTAATCTTTTCCATTGCAGCATCAATTTGTGCAAGATCTTTAGATTCATGAGCAGCTTTTAATTCAACTAAAGCAGCTTCAATTGGGTCTTTTTTATCCGCAGATAATTTATCACCAAACTCTTTTAGTTGTTTTTCAGTTTGAAAAATCATAGAGTCAGCTCCATTAATTTTTTCTGCAGTTTCTTTTGCAGCTTTATCGGCATCAGCATTTGCTTCTGCTTCTTGTCTCATTTTTTCGATTTCTTCTTCAGATAATCCTGATGAAGCTTCAATTCTAATTTCATGAGATTTGTTGGTTCCTTTATCTAAAGCAGATACTTTAATAATACCATTTGCATCAATATCAAAAGTTACCTCAATTTGTGGTACACCTCTTTGTGCTGGTGGTAATCCATCTAAATGAAAACGACCAATTGTATTGTTATCTGCAGCCATTGCTCTTTCACCTTGTAATACGTGAATTTCTACAGATGGCTGATTATCTACAGCAGTTGAAAATACTTGAGATTTCTTTGTTGGAATGGTTGTGTTTGCATCAATTAATTTGGTGAATACATTCCCCATTGTTTCAATACCTAAAGATAAAGGTGTTACATCTAATAACAATACATCTTTTACATCTCCAGATAAAACTCCACCTTGAATTGCAGCTCCTAAAGAAACAACCTCATCTGGGTTAACTCCTTTACTTGGTGCTTTTCCAAAGAATTTTTCTACAGCTTCTTGAATAGCTGGTATTCTTGTAGAACCACCTACTAAAATAATTTCATCTATTTCAGAAGTTGATAAATCAGCATTTTTTAATGCAGTTTTACATGGCTCAATTGTTCTTTTTATTAAATCGTCTATTAATTGTTCAAATTTAGATTTGCTTAAAGTTCTAACTAAGTGTTTAGGACCGCTTGCAGTTGCAGTAATATAAGGTAAGTTAATCTCTGTTGAAGCAGAAGAAGATAATTCAATCTTCGCTTTTTCTGCAGCTTCTTTTAAACGCTGTAAAGCCATTGGATCTGTAGTTAAATCCATGTTTTCATCAGCTTTAAATTCTGCAGCTAACCAATCGATAATTTTAGCGTCAACATCATCTCCACCTAAGTGAGTATCACCGTCTGTAGCTAATACTTCAAAGACACCGTCTCCTAATTCTAATATAGATACGTCATGAGTACCACCACCAAAGTCAAAAACAACAATTTTTTTATCGTCATTTGCTTTATCCATACCATAAGCTAATGCAGCAGCAGTTGGCTCATTGATGATTCTTTCTACTTTTAAACCAGCAATTTCACCAGCTTCTTTAGTAGCTTGTCTTTGTGCATCGTTAAAATATGCAGGTACTGTAATTACAGCTTGAGTTACATCTGCTCCTAAATAATCTTCAGCAGTTTTTTTCATTTTCTGTAATACCATTGCAGAAATTTCTTGAGGAGTGTATAAACGACCATCAATATCTACTCTTGGTGTGTCATTGTCACCTTTTACTACTTTATAAGGTACTCTTTTAACTTCTTTTGATGAGTCAGAGAACTTGTTTCCCATAAAACGTTTTATTGAATAAACAGTTTTTGTTGGGTTTGTTACTGCTTGTCTTTTTGCAGGATCACCAATTTTACGTTCACCACCTTCAACAAAAGCTACAATAGATGGAGTTGTTCTTTTTCCTTCACTGTTAGGAATTACAACTGGTTCGTTACCCTCCATTACGGCAACACACGAGTTGGTTGTTCCTAAATCAATACCTATGATTTTTCCCATGACCTATATAATTA
>JBDNBB010000028.1:0-4318 GCA_039768135.1 Polaribacter sp. | reverse complement strand
CGTGTTTATGTCAAATTTTACATTTCATATACTTTACCAATGTACGTTTTTATTATCTTTCCGACTTATTCGATTTTAACGGTTAATAGATAACTATTATACGAACATCGTTTTCTGCGATACATTTTCTCCTATTTTTGATACACTAATTAGAATGCTATGAACACTATTCCAATTATTTATCAACCTTTAAAGAATGCGAAACGAATAAAAATTTATATTCCCTATGAATTAAAGGAACTCCGCTATGTCTTTAAGAAAGTGAACACTACTTTTTGGCATCCCAATCAAAAATTATGGTCTATTATGTATACGCAAGAAAATCTTGCCTTGTTAAAAAAACTGTTTGGGAAAAACTATAGGGTAATCAATGAAGTAACTAGGACTCCCATTAAAAAGAGACCTCTTAATCCATACGCAATCGATCAGCTTTTTAGGTTAGAAAAAGCGTTAGTTTTAAAAAAGTATAGTGATGCTAGTATCCGAATCTATAAGAATATGTTTACCGTTTTTTTAACCAAATTTGTTCATAGAGATATTACAGAAATTACCAAAGAAGAAATTGAAGGTTTTGTGTATGAGCTGATTAAAAAAAATAAAATTAGTGAAAGTTATCAAAACCAACTTATTAATGCGATTAAAGCATACTATGAACACGCACTGGGAAAGCCTCGAGAATATTATGACATCCAACGTCCGAAAAGAACGCTTAGCATACCCAATGTGTTACACAAAGAAGAGGTATTGAAAATAATACAACACCCTACAAACATAAAACACAAAGCTATTTTATGGACGATTTATAGTGCTGGACTCCGCATATCGGAAGTACTAAATTTAAGAATTGTAGATGTACACTCTAAAGAAGGCTACTTATTTATAAAGGATAGCAAAGGAAAAAAGGATCGAAAAACTATTTTGTCTGATCATTTGGTTACTTTATTACGCCTATATTATAGCAAAGAAAAACCATCTTATTGGTTGTTTGAAGGACAAACTGGTGGTAAATATAGTAGCGCAAGCATTCGTGCTATTTTTAGAAAAGCGGTGGAAGAGACCCATTCCAATCCTTGGTCAACAGTGCATACCCTTCGGCATTCATTTGCTACGCATTGTATAGAGGATAATATAAATTTAAGGTATCTACAAAATATGCTAGGACATAACTCTCCAAAAACAACCGAAATTTACACAAAGACAATTCATATTAATAATAAAAAAATAAAAAGTCCTTTGGACAACTTGTTAAATAATACTACCTTAGAGACCTAAAAATATAAGCGATATATCAACAATAGCGTTTATACAGTTGTTGTGCATAATTATGACCCGTACTGAATAAAGGCTGTAAATCATGGAAAGAAAACTGTACATTTTAATTATTTCAATAGTAACTTTTACATTTTATAGTTGTGGAAGCGCAAGTTATTACGTTACAAAAGATAGTAACCGATGGGCTGAATACGAATTACGTCCTTCACAAATAAAATACGACGGAGAAATTTTTTTTTATAGTAAATTGGATGATGGCACAATGGTTAGTGTTTTATATGATAAAAAACTAAATGAAGATGCTTATTTCTATTATAACAAATTGATGCATGACTTTAATTGGTATAAAAACTCAGAAGGTGGTTGGTCAGGCAAAAGTGGGGATTATTTTGGTAATGCTAGAAGAAAGAAAAATGGACACTTGTACATAAATCCAGTTAGAAAAGTTGCACTTTATTTTGATCCAGAAGATGGAGACTTTACAGCTTTTAGAGTAACTTTTAATTAATTTAACAATACTTATTAATACCCTTGGGATTAGCAATAAGTTTATAATAAATGAGAAATCGGATATAGTATAAGTGCCTCGATTGGAAAAAATATTAGAAACGGAATTGACAAAAAAGATTATCTGAATTTTCTAAAATCATTACGCATAAATTAAAAACTATGCACAACATTGTATAAAAATAATGCGTAAGTTTATTCCTAAATATAAAGATTAGTGCTTGTTTGCTGCATCTGATTTTCCTTCGGAAAATCCTCGCACTCAAACTACGCACTATTCATATACTAGACCGTTGTGTACAAGTAAATTAGGTAAAATTTCACGTACTCAAGACGTGTTATTTTAACAAAACAGTACGGAATCCTTGTGAAGATTTAGAAAATCAGAAATATGTTTTTGGCGCACAAAATTAAAAATGCTATTTAAGTAATCGCTTTTTTGCAAAGGCTTTACCCTTACGGATTAGCCAGTTTGTGAAGATTTTTTTGTGATTGTTTATTTAACAACTTCTAGCGTGTATTTTTAATTTTTATCAAAGGTCAATGCTTATTTAGCAAGGCTTGTAGAATTAGCAAGTTTGCGGATATTTTTTGGTTCTTGCTTTTTTATAAAAAATAAAAACATATTTCCTTTGAACCTGTACACAACAATGTGTATATTTTATTGCTGCTAATTGCTTACTTATAAAAAAAATATTGATACTTGTAGTTCATTTTTATTTGCTAAATTAGTTGCTTTAAATACGCACAAAACATACACACGTGCGTTGTGTTTCATACTGACCAGCCACATATTTTAGCACTTTTGGTTTTTGCCAAAACACAATTCCAACGCTCTAAAAACCAAAAGAGCTAAAATTTCCCAACGCCAATCTGAATGCTAATTATAGTATGTAGTATATTGTGAATACTACAGTTAGCTTTGTGCATACTAAAATTAGCAATGAAATCAAACTCAGAAATACTAATTAAGTTCGGAAATTCAATTCGAAAATTGAGGAAAGAAAAAGGAATTTCTCAAGAGGAATTAGCTCATAGAGCATATTTACACAGAACTTATATTGGAATGATTGAGAGAGCAGAGAAAAATATTACTCTACTAAATATAGAAAAAATAGCTAAAGCTTTAGATGTAAACATAACTGAATTATTTAGCTAAATGGAAATTAAAAAATACGAAGACGATTTAATCGCAGAATTAGAAACTGTAGTAAATGAAATAATTACTGAAAATCCAAAATTAAACATTGCTGTAAAGAAAGGAGAAAGAGTTGGAGATGCAATAAGTAAATTTTTTGAAGATAATTTTGTAGCTAAGACTGAGGCTCACGCTCTTTTTTCAAATTCAGAAGCTTCGCCAACTGGGAAAACAAAAAATCCTTGGGATGCAAGAACAGACTATACTATTCAAGGCTTCAAACAAGATATTTGGTTGATTTCAAAGCTGTGAATGTAGAAAATGATGACACAAATCCTGATAGTGGCACACCTGACAAAATCATTAAACATATTCTAAATAACAATTTCTATCTTGTATTCATTTATGTTTTTTATCAAGGTTCTAATGATGGTGGATTAGAATTTGTTAAGATTGATGATAAATTTGTAAAGCCTTATTTTTTAAAAGATATTAGCTCTACTTTCAGAATCACACCAGCAAATCAAATGCAGGTTAATGGTTCAGCTAAACCAGAATACAGAACAAGGGAAGAATTTCTTCAATTGTTATTGACTAAGAAAGTCGAATCTAACGAGAGAAAATTAAAAAAAGCGACTCAAGAATTAGAGAACCTAAAAGGTGGCTTATTCAAAAAGACAAAATCAATGGAAATTAAATTAACAGATTTGTCAGCAAACAATAAGAGTCAAGAAGATGCTATTAAAAATCTAAAATAGCATTTCGCATAGTTTCTAACTCATCAACAGTAAAATTAAAATATTCATTAAAAACTGCATTAATTTCGTTTTTAACGACTTCTTCATCCTCTGAACTAGAATAAATCTTATCGACTAATTTTGCGATTTTTGATTGTAAAGAAATATCTGTAGGAACGGGTATCTGATACAAATCAGAAGTTTTAATTTGTGGTTGCTTTCCTTTCGAAAATCTGATTATGTTCAACTGTTGTGAGTAAAAAGTTATAATATCAGAATTTAATAAACCACATAAGAACTTTAAGAAATTAATGCTTTCTTTTTTTGCATTCCTTAAGGTAAAAACATAAAGACTATTGTTTGCCGAACTTGGATTTTCGTCATAAGATGCAATAATTTCTTTTGCAGATTGACGTATAAAAATTTTAGGATTATCATAAATTATTGTTTCACCTAATCCCAGACGCTTTTTATTTTTAATTCCTTTCGCAGTTAACTCTGCCTTTAATTCATCATTTACTTTGTCTTGCAAATTTTTATCATAATGGAAGTATTTTGTGCTTTCCAATTTTTGATACTTCCCTTTAAGTCCTTTTGACCCTTGATAATAAGGGTATATTTTAACTTCTAAGTTTGTCTTTTTATCTTCAAAAACAAAAAGGCT
>JBDNBB010000027.1:0-17178 GCA_039768135.1 Polaribacter sp. | reverse complement strand
CTGTTTCTGTTTCTAATTCAAAATCTAAAATCCATTCACGCATTTTAGTTAAACAGTCATACTCTTTTTCCCATAGTAGACGAGCTTGATCTTTATAACGTTCATGAGACCCAGAAGTAGAGTGTCCTTGTGGTTGTGTTAATTCTTTTACATGAATTAAAACTGGTACATGTTCCTCTCTAGCTATTTTTGCAGCTTTTTGGTAAACATCCATCAACTGAACATAATCCCAGCCATTTACTAAAAAGAGTTCATATCCTTTATTTTTTTCATCTCTTTGAAATCCTTTTAAAATTTCTGAGATACTTTCTTTTGTAGTTTGATGTTTTGCGTGTACAGAAATTCCGTATTCATCATCCCAAACATTCATAACCATAGGCACTTGTAGAACACCAGCAGCATTTATAGTTTCAAAAAACAAACCTTCACTTGTACTTGCATTTCCAATAGTACCCCAAGCAACTTCATTTCCTTTATTAGAAAAATCTGTTTTATGAGCTACACTTTTTTCGTTTCTGTAAACCTTAGAGGCTTGAGCCAAACCTAATAAACGAGGCATTTGACCAGCTGTAGGAGAAATATCTGAACTAGAATTGTATTGTTGAGTTAAATTTTTCCAACTACCATCTTCTTGTAAACTATGTGTAGCAAAATGACCACCCATTTGTCTACCTGCAGACATAGGGTCTGCTTCAATATCTGTATGAGCATATAAGCCTGCAAAAAACTGTTGAGCTGTAAGCTCACCAATTGCCATCATAAAAGTTTGATCTCTATAATAACCAGATCTAAAATCTCCTTTTTGAAAAGCTTTAGCCATGGCTAATTGAGGTACTTCTTTACCATCACCAAAAATACCAAATTTGGCTTTACCTGTAAGCACTTCACGTCTTCCTAATAAACTACATTCTCTACTAATTTTTGCAATTTTATAATCTTGCAATACTTCTTTTTTAAAATCACTGAAAGAAATTTCTTGAGAACTCTGTGTAGCAGTTTTAGTTGACATATGTATTTGTTTTTTTACGAATGCAAAGATAGTTTTTTTAGTTGATATTTAAAAATATTTGATTTGGTTAAGAATATGTTAAAAAGAACATACTAAAAATAGATTTTGTTGAGAATTATACAATTAAACCTGTTTTGTTTATTATTATAGAAATCCTCTTCTAAAGAAATTGTAAATCTGATTTACATTTGCAGAAAGTGTAAACCTTATTTTTTGAGGATAAGAATTTTGACCAATTTCCCAACCGTTATTGGAATATAATGGGAAGTATACTTCTAATATGTTATGAATAAAATTAAACCGTATGCCATTATTATATGCAAAATAAAGGGAATTGTCTCTATTTTTTAAGAAAGCGACATCATTATAAAATTCTATCCATTTCCAAATACCAAAGCTAGAGTTAAAAGCCATCATATACTGGTTGGCAAACCTTACAGGTAAAACTGATTTAAACCCGCCTTCTGCTATAATAAATTGCTGACTAAAAATTCCTGTAGCTTCAGATCTTCCAAAATAATTTAGTTGAAATAAATAATCATTAGCTCTGTCTAACCCAAAACTAAAGTAATTTCCTGAAGAATTGTTTTTTAAAAAAGCACCAATAAAAACTCTAAAATCTAATTGTGTATCTGAAGTAGACAAAGACCTATATCTTATATCTGCAGTGATTTTAGAAAATTGTGCTGCGAGTTCTAGTCCAAAATCATATCTAAATTCTTTGATGATATCTGGATTTATATAATTGTATCGTAAGCTAAATACACTATAACTGTCTTGGCTAGTTCTTAATTGTCCTTCAGGAATCTCTTTGTTAATGTGTACTAACTTGGCTCCAATAAATTCTGAGGTTGCATCTCTTAAACTCTTTCTTTTAAAAACAACATTCACAAAAGGAAGTAATGCCTTATAACTTAAATTTGGAGCGTAGTCTAAGTTTACACCAGATATGCCATACATTATTTTGTAAATGTCTGTTTTTTCAAAATATTGGTTATATATGCTGGAAAAAGATCCTATTAAACTCTTGCTCTTTGTTGCATATGAGGGAGCGAATTTAAATTCAAAGTTTCGTTTTATTAATGCTTTGTTATGAAGTTTTACTCCTAAAATTACACCGTTGTAAAAATTATAATTAACATTTGGCTGGTAAAATATTTGATTGTAATAAGGGTCATTAATATCTTTTACTAAGCTAATTTTTAATGGTTTATTAAAAATTTTATTTTCTAAACTTTTCCAATTGTCAAACGTGTTTAATTCTGGATAGAAATTTTCATAATTTAGAGCAACTCTGTTGATGCCATAATTTGGGATAGTGACAGTATCTATATCTTTTATATTATTTACCCATTTTTTAAATTTAATTTCTCGGTTATTTAAACCGTAAATTAACACAGGGGTATTCATGTTTCTTTTATTTTTAATTGTTACATGGATACTGTCTCCTTTCGTTTTTATTTGTTTTATTGTGTGGTCTATTTTTTTATTTGTTTTTATAAAATCGTTAAAAAACCAGTCCAATGGTTTGTTTGTTTTGGAATTTATTAATTCTTGAAAGTCAGAGCTAGCAATTATTTTATTATTATTTTTTTGATAAAATTCTTGTATACTATTGTTTAAGATACTATCTCCTAAATAGCCTTTAAGGTATCTAAAAGCCAACCCTGCTTTGTATCTGTTTGCGATTTTTCTATTAAAATTAGAAAGCGAATCTGCTGGAGTTGTAAGTGCTTGGTCTAAAAACTTACGAGAACTAAATTGATATACTAATGGGTACTTATCATTAAAGTCTAATTTTGATAAGTTATAAGTGTTTAAAAACCAGTAGTTGGCGTAACTACCTAAGAGTTTGGTATTTGGATATACTTGATCAATATACTCTAACATTAAATAGTTGTGTAAGCCGTCTAAGAACCAGTAATCATCTCTTTTGTTAAAAAGCAAGGTGTTTTCAATAAACTTTTTGCTTAATGCTTTAAACATTGTAAAGTCCCATTTAAAATGCTCAGGAAAAGGACTTAAGAAATCGGGTAATTGGCTTAACCCGTGTACAGGATCTTTTCGTTGTGTAACCTTATCGATGTGGATTTCTTTATAGGGATATCTTCCTAAAAATTTTTGGATAAACTTAAGTTGTTTGTCTAAAATTTGTGAAGCTTTTTTCTTATTTATGTTTTTATCTATAAGATCTGTGTAAACATTAATTCCGTCTGTCTTGAAAGTTTCATATTTTTTTTTCTCGTGAATACTTATAATAACATCTGTTTTTTGTTTACCTATTAAATAATAATAATCAGTCCTGTCTTTTTTTGTTTTGTATTGATAAAGTGTACTTTCTAGCACGTATTTTTTTGGAATATCTATTTCTATATCAAAGTCTGTTGCTTTTTCATACAAATCATCTATATTTAGATTACTCATTAATTTCCAGCCATTTTTGTAAACTGCAGGGGTTATATACCAAAATCGTAAATGATATCCATCCTCAGTTTTTCCGTATCCTGTAAATTCTGAACTAGGAATTTTTATACTATAGGTAATATTAATTTTAGAACTTTGTTTTTGGAAAAGAGGTTTTTTTAAACGAATTTCTAGAATGTCAGCTTTATTTTTTACTTCTTTAAAATCAGTATTCTCAAAATTTACAGTAATATTTTTAATTTCAGTTGCACCAAGTTTGTGTGCTGGGGCAAAATATAGGTTTTTATTGTAATCTTTAATAAATCGTTTAGAGAGAGGTGTTTTTCTGTCTCTAAAACTATTTGCCCAATTGTGTAAATAGAGTTTGTTGAGAATTGAATCTGAGTCATTAACAAAAAGTATTTCTTGTTGCACTAAAAGTGTGTTTTCAAGACTATTTAAGGTGGCTTTTATCTTTATAGCATTCTGTTGCGAATAACACGTTGTATAAAATAGAATTGTAAATAAGAGTCTAAAAAAATGCTTCAAATTAAATTTTTATAAATTTCTGAATTTTATAGTTGTCAATTTTAATATAATAAATCCCTTTTGCAAAGCTTTCAGTATCAATTTTTAAAGTTTTCGAATTTACATTTTTTAAATTAAATATTTTTTGACCCAATTGATTGTAAATAAAGATCTGATTTATTTTTTCCGATAAATTTATCTTAATGCTATTTTTGGCAATGTTTGTGTCTACAAAATTTATAATGCTGTTGTTTTCAGTATTTAATGCACTAGTTTCCAACTCCATTTCCATAGTTATAGGCAAATGATCACTAAAATAATACAGCGCATTTCTTAACTCTTGAGAGAATTCTCCCGAACATGTTGCATTGCTCACAAAAGAGTTGTAACAATTACTGTTGTTACCCACAGTTTTATAACTACTTGATTTATAAGATAAAGTATTACTAGTGGTAAAGTTTTTCGACATCATAATGAAATCGAATCTGTCATCCATTCCTCCCCCAGAACCATCTCCATTTACCTGTCCATTTCTGGTAGACTGAGAATGTACATCGGCAAAAGATTCATTATTCCAAAAATAAGTTGAATCGTAATTATCTTCATTAAAATAATTAATACCATTTTCTGGAAAGGCAGGACAAAGTCTATCAATTGGATCTATTAATTGAATAGAATTATTTTCATCAATAATTTTTTGAAAACCAGGTTCATTACTGGTGTAAAAATTGAAATCACCAGCAAAAAGTACAAAACTATCTTCTGGTAATCTGTCTAACTCTCTTATGAAATTTTCTACTGAAGCTAGTCTTTTTTGAATATTATCATTACCTCTAGATGCTTTTAGATGTGTGACAAAAACTTCAATTCTGTTAATTTCGTCAGTAGAATTTTCTGATTTTACGATAAACGTATAATGATTTATATCTCTAATTCCTGTAGGAATAACTTCATTATATTCCAGTTCTAATTTATTAGAATTATAGTAAACCATTTGCAGTAAACTTGTTGCTGGCGATTCACTTGGTTTAAATTCAGCTTTACTAAAATTGGCATTAAAGGGAAGCACAGCATTTTCAAACAGGTAGTTAGATGCTATTTCATTTTTAAGCTCACAAACCATAAAAATATCTGGCTGAATATCATCTAAAATTGTTTTAAGGTATAATGTTCTTTCCTGACTTTGAGTATCTGAATTGTAATTTAGAGTGTTGTAAAACATTGCTTTAATGTTTGTTTGTGCATTTAAAAAAGATGCAAAACAAACAAATAAAACAAAGAAATACTTCTTTAGAAACATAGTCTAAAAGTTAGGTTTTAATTTGTATTTCGCGTAGAATTTATTAAAATGTTCTACAGCTTCTTCAGCAGTATCTACAACTCTAAATAAATTTAAATCATCTTCGCTAATATTACCTTCTTCTATAAGGGTGTTTTTAATCCAATCTAATAAACCACCCCAAAATTTAGAGCCTACCAATACAATTGGGAATCGTCCTATTTTCTTAGTCTGTATCAAGGTTATTGCTTCAAAAAGTTCATCTAAAGTTCCAAATCCTCCAGGCATTACCACAAAACCTTGAGAGTATTTTACAAACATTACTTTACGCACGAAGAAGTAATCGAAATCTAAACTTTTTCCTGGATCAATCCAAGGATTATCATGTTGTTCAAAAGGTAGTTCGATATTTAAACCTACAGAAAGGCCTTTACCTCTGTTAGCTCCTTTATTACCGGCTTCCATAATTCCTGGTCCTCCACCAGTAATTACACCAAAACCTGCTTGTGTTAATTGAAAACCAATTTCCTCTGCTAATTTGTAATAAGGATGTTCTGGTTTTGTTCTTGCAGATCCAAAGATAGAAACACAAGGTCCTATTTTGCTTAAACGTTCATACCCTTCTACAAACTCTGCCATTATTTTAAAAATGGCCCAAGAATCATTGGTTTTAATTTCGTTCCAAGTTTTTTGTTGAAGTTTTTCTCTTATTTTTCTATCGTCGTTCGTCATAATATCAAGTTTTAAACAATCAAAGTTATTCTTTAAATCGAAGTTAGGCAACATTAATTTTATTAATAATATTTTTACCTAAAGATTTATTAAAATAGATTATTTTTATTTCTTAAAAGTTGTAATTAATGATCGATTTGTTTTATGATAAGTGAAAATATAAAGTTTATTTGTTTATTAATCATAGTTTTTTGGTGTTTTAATTACATCCATAAATTTTTTAAAAACAAACAATAATTTTAAACTAAAA
Organism: Polaribacter sp.; assembly: GCA_039768135.1. Lineage (GTDB taxonomy): Bacteria > Bacteroidota > Bacteroidia > Flavobacteriales > Flavobacteriaceae > Polaribacter. The sequence goes on along the minus strand of JBDNBB010000027.1, from coordinate 10,977 downwards.
TAGAATGGGTGGATTAAATTTTTTAGACATTTTCCTGCAAAAAATTATTACTTAAATAGTTCTTTTTTCAAAAACTTTGCAGTATAACTTTTCTTGTGATTTGCCACTTCTTCTGGAGTACCTTTTACTAATATTTTTCCACCTTTTTTTCCACCCTCCATACCAACATCAATAATGTAATCTGCCAATTTGATTACATCTAAATTGTGTTCTATAATTAATACAGTGTTTCCTTTATCAGCCAATTTATTTAATACATCCATTAACACACGAATATCTTCAAAATGTAAACCTGTTGTGGGTTCGTCAAGAATATAAAAGGTGTTACCTGTATCTCTTTTAGATAATTCTGATGCCAATTTAATTCGCTGAGCTTCACCACCAGAAAGTGTTGTGGATTGTTGACCAAGTGTAATATAACCTAAACCAACATCTTTTATTGTTTTTAATTTTCGATGAATTTTAGGAATGTTTTTAAAGAATTCTGTTGCATCTTCAATAGTCATTTCTAAAACATCAGAAATTGATTTTCCTTTATATCTAATTTCTAAAGTTTCTCTATTAAAACGTTTTCCTTGGCAAGTTTCACATTCTACTTGAACATCGGGTAAAAAGTTCATTTCTATTACTCGAACTCCTCCTCCTTGACACGTTTCACATCTACCACCTTTTACATTAAAAGAGAATCTGCCAGGTTTGTAACCGCGAATTGCAGCTTCTGGAGTTTTTGCGAACAGACTACGAACTTCATCAAAGGTTTTGGTGTAAGTTGCTGGGTTAGATCTTGGAGTTCTACCAATTGGAGATTGGTCTATATCTATTACTTTATCTACATTTTCTAAGCCTTCAATTTTTTTGTAAGGCATAGGTTTTTTTACACCTCTATAAATATGCGCATTTAAAATAGGGTAGAGGGTTTCATTAATTAAAGTCGATTTTCCACTTCCAGAAACACCTGTAACACAAATCATTTTTCCTAAAGGAAATTCGACTGAAACGTTTTTTAAATTGTTACCAGAAGCACCTTTAAGTTTTATGGTTTTTCCATTACCTTCTCTTCGGCTTTTAGGAACTTCAATCTTTTTTCTGCCTGTTAAATAATCTGTAGTTAAGGTTTTATCTTTTATAATTTCATCATATTTACCAATACTTACAATCTGACCTCCATGTTTACCTGCACCTGGCCCAATGTCTAAAACATAATCTGCTTTTTTCATCATGTCTTCATCATGCTCAACTACCAAAACAGAGTTGCCCACATCTCTTAATTTTACTAAAGAATCTATTAATTTTTGATTATCCCTTTGATGTAATCCAATACTTGGTTCATCTAAAATATATAGGACACCAACTAATTGTGAGCCAATTTGAGTTGCCAAACGAATTCTTTGTGCTTCTCCTCCAGAAAGTGATTTTGAGGTTCTGTCTAACGTTAAATAGTCTAAACCAACATCTAATAAAAACTGAATTCGAGTTCTAATTTCTTTTAAAATTTCTGATGCAATTGTGTTTTGTTTTTCAGAAAGATGCTGTTCAATATTTTCGAATAATTTAGCTAATTCAGTAACATCCATTTGGGCTAAATCACTAATATTTCTGTCTGTAATTTTAAAATGAAGTGCTTCTTTTTTTAAGCGCTTTCCATCGCAAGTTTTACAGGTAACTTCATCCATAAACCCTTTTGCCCATCGTTTAATAGAAGTGCTTTCTGCATTGTTGTATTGGTTTTCTATAAAAGAGATTATACCTTCAAAATCAATTTTATAATTTCTTGTTACGCCAACTGTTTTAGATTCTATATTAAAAGATTCATTACCACCATTTAATATGATATTTAAAGCATCTTCTGGTATATCTTTAATTGCGTCTGTTAATTTAAATTTATAACGTTCTGCAATATTCTGAATTTGTTTAAAAATCCAGCTGCTTTTCTGCTCACCTAAAGGAGTAATACCTCCTTTTTTAATAGAAACGGTATTATCTGGAATTACCTTTCTTAAATTAATTTCTTGAGTAACGCCTAATCCATTACAGGTTGTGCATGCACCTTTTGGTGAGTTAAAAGAAAAAGTATTTGGCTCTGGGTTTGGATACGCAATTCCTGTTGTTGGACACATTAACTCTCTACTAAAATAACGAGGTTTTTCATTATCAACATCAATAACCATCATTATATTGTTACCAGAATATAAAGCTGTTTTTATAGTTTCTTCTAACCTTTTTTCTGATTTTTCATTCACTAAAAGTCGATCTATAACAACTTCTATATCATGCGTTTTGTATCTGTCTAAACGCATGCCTTTTTCTATTTCTCTAATTTTGCCATCAACCCTTACTCTTACAAAACCTTGTTTAGAAATCTGCTCAAACAACTCTCTATAATGTCCTTTTCTAGATTTAATTAATGGTGCTAAAACTGCAATTTTTTTATTGACGAAATCTGAAGATATTAATTTTTTTATTTGTTCATCAGAATAACTCACCATTTTTTCTCCAGTATTGTAAGAGTATGCATCAGCAGCTCTTGCAAAAAGAAGTCTTAAAAAATCATAAATTTCTGTAATTGTACCAACAGTAGATCTTGGACTTTTGTTTGTTGTTTTTTGCTCTATAGAAATTACAGGAGATAGGCCATCAATCTTATCAACATCTGGTCTTTCTAACCCACCAAGAAATTGACGTGCATAAGCAGAAAACGTTTCTATATAACGTCTTTGGCCTTCTGCATAAATGGTATCAAATGCTAAAGATGATTTTCCACTACCACTTAAACCAGTAATTACCACTAGCTTTTCTCTTGGTATTTTTACATCAATATTTTTTAAGTTGTGTGCTCTAGCTCCGTAAACTTCTATGTATTCTTGATCTTTCAAATAAGGTGTTTTTTGCAAAAGAACAAAGTTAAGGATTCCAAAGCATTTTTAATTTAAAACTGAAGAACAAAAATCAATAGAATTGTTATCTTGCATTAAAATGAAAAACACAAGGTTTATACACACAATTCGTCATTTTTTTGAAAGACACGGTTTTGGTTTTTTTCAAAGATTAGCAGATAGGTTAGGAATGCGTGCAAAAAACGTTCGGATCTACTTTATTTATGTAACTTTCTTTACAGTAGGTTTATCATTTGGTTTTTACCTAACGTTTGTTTTTGCTATGAAATTAAAAGATTTAATTTACACAAAAAGAAGTTCTGTTTTCGATTTATAAAAATGAAAGTATTAGATTCAAAAATTAATAAGATTGTAATGCTTATTGTATCAGTTTTAGCAACAGGTACTTTAGGGTATATGTTGCTTTCTAAGTATTCTTTTGTAGATGCTCTATATATGACTGTAATAACAGTAACAACTGTTGGGTTTAGTGAAGTGAAACCATTTACACCTGAAGATAAAATTTTTACTATTTTTTTAATACTAACAAGTATTTTTATTTTGGGTTACGCAGTATCTACCTTTTCAGAATATTTGGTAAGTGGTAAGTTATTTGATTATTTTAAACATAGAAAAGTGGAAAAAAAAATAACAAAATTAAAAGGTCATTCGATTGTTTGCGGTTATGGAAGAAATGGAAGGCAAGCTATTGTAAAACTAATGAATTACAATCAGAAATTTGTAATTGTTGAATTAAATAAAGAGCTTGTAGAAGAGATAGAGGCCGCTGGTCATTTATGCATTCAGGGCGATGCAACTTTAGATGAAACCTTAATTGCTGCAGGTATTTTAGAGGCAGATAATTTAATAACAGCGTTACCTTCTGATGCAAATAATTTATTTGTTGTGTTAAGTGCAAGACAATTAAATAACAAAATGAAAATTATTAGCAGGGCTTCAAATGAAAGTTCTTACAGTAAATTAAAAATTGCTGGTGCAGATAATGTAATTATGCCAGATAAATTGGGAGGAGATCATATGGCTTCTTTAGTGACTACTCCAGATGTGATTGAATTTGTAGATCGTTTAACAATAGAAGGTGAAACTACTGCTAATCTAGAAGAGATTATTGTGGACGATTTACCTCAAAAATACAGAGGAAAAACAATCTTGGATTTAGATCTAAGAAGACAAACTGGCTGTACAGTTATAGGGTTTAGAAATCCTGATAAGGATTATATAATTAATCCAGAGGCATCTACAGTTTTAGTAGACAGTGCACATTTAATTGTTTTGGGTAGGCCAGAACAGATCATAAAGTTAAGAGAATTATTTTAAATGGTTAAAGTTCTAATTACTGGGAGCAATGGTTTGTTAGGACAATCTCTTTTAAATTTATTGCTAAAAGAAAAAAATAAATACAGAGTTTATGGTTTTTCTTTGGGTGAAAATAGAAGTGGTAGAGCCGATTTTAATTATTTGTCTTTAGATATTACCAACAGAGATAATCTAAAAGAGCAAGTTCGAAATATCAATCCTAACTATATTATTAATACAGCAGCAATGACTCAAGTTGATGATTGTGAAATCAAGAAGGCTGCTTGTGATATTTTAAATGTAGAAGTAGTAAGATGGTTATCAGAAATTTGTAAGAACATAAACGCACATTTAATTCATATTTCTACCGATTTTATTTTTGATGGGAAAAAAGGTTGGTATACATAAACAGATAAACCCAATCCATTAAGCTACTATGGTTTATCTAAACTAAAATCAGAACAGGTTTTAGAAAAATCAACTATTAATTATACCATATTAAGAACTATTTTGGTGTACGGAAAAGTTTTTGATATGAGTAGAAGTAATATTGTGCTTTGGGTAAAAGAATCTTTAGAAAATAAGAAAGAAATTACCATAGTAAATGATCAGTTTAGAACACCAACATATGTGGAAGATTTAGCTATGGCTTGTAAAATTTCTATAGATATAAATGCAACTGGAGTCTTTAATATTGCTTCTTCAGAATTATTAAGTATTTATGAGATTGCCAAACAAATTGCAGAGGTATTTAACTTAGATCATTCTTACATAAAACCAATTTCTACATCCACATTAAATCAAACCGCAATTAGACCTATTAAAACTGGTTTTGATTTGTCAAAAACAAATAACCAACTCAACTTCTATCCAAAGACATTTAAAGACGATTTACAGAGATTTAAAGAAACCTTAATGTAAAAATCATATTTAACGTATAAAAGTTGTCAAAACTTCAATTTTTTAAGATATTGCGCTCTACTAATTCAAAATCTAACATAGATATATTATGAAGAAAAAATTTCTTTCATTACTTTTTTTAGCAGTTCCATTTTTTACAATCGCTCAAGAAAAAGGTTTAGATCAGCAAATAGATGAAGCTTTTGGAAACGCAACTGGATGGTTTGTAGATTTTATATTTTATCAAATACCATTTACAGATACAATTAGCATTTATTGGGTATTATTTCCTTTAATACTAGGTGCAGTGTATTTTACTTTTTATTTCAATTTTATCAATTTTAGAGGTTTCATTACTTCAATTAATATTGTAAGAGGAAAATATGATAGCTTAGAAGGTAAAGGAGAGAATAAAGCAATTATAGTAGATGGTAATGTTTCTACTTCAGGTGGCGATAATCCAGATACAGCTAGAGTTGAAGGGAGTGACGGAGAAGTTTCACATTTTCAAGCCTTAACAGCAGCGTTATCAGCAACAGTTGGTTTGGGTAATATTGCAGGTGTTGCAATTGCAGTTTCTATTGGTGGTGCAGGTGCTACTTTTTGGATGATTGTTGCCGGTTTCTTAGGTATGGCGTCAAAATTTGTAGAATGCACATTAGGTGTAAAATATAGAGATATTGAAGCGGACGGTACTGTTTATGGAGGTCCAATGTATTATTTAACAAAAGGTTTAAAAAACAAAACTTTAGGTAAAATTTTAGCAGCTTTATTCGCAATCTTCGTAATTGGTGGTTCTTTTGGAGGTGGAAACATGTTTCAGGTAAACCAGGCATTTCAATTAGTACAAAATATTACTGGTGGAGAAGCATCTTTTCTAAATGGTTATGGTTGGGCCTTTGGTTTAGTTATGGCATTTTTAGTAGGTATTGTAATTATTGGCGGGATTAAGAAGATTGCGAAAGTAACGGATAAGATTGTTCCTTTTATGGTAGCAATTTATGTAGCTGCATCTTTGTATGTTATCTTTTATAATTACGATATGATTGGTGCTGCATTTGGTCAAATATTTGAAGGTGCTTTTAGTCCTGAGGGTATCGCTGGTGGAGCAGTTGGTGTTATGATTCAAGGTTTTAGAAGAGCAGCATTTTCAAATGAAGCTGGTATTGGTTCTGCATCTATTGCACACTCTGCAGTTAAAACTAAATATGCAGCAAGTGAAGGTATGGTTGCATTATTAGAGCCATTTATAGATACTGTTATTGTTTGTACAATGACAGCCTTAGTGTTAATTATAACAGGAAACGTAACTTCTGCAAACGCATCTTTAAATGATGCAGATGCAATTTTATTAACGTCAGGTGCTTTTGAATCTGCGATATCTTGGTTCCCATATGTATTAACAGTTGCAGTTGTATTATTTGCATTTAGTTCTATGATTTCTTGGTCTTATTACGGTTTTCAAGGATGGGCATACTTATTTGGTAGATCAAAAAAAATGGAATATACTTATAAAGTACTTTTTTGTGTATTTGTTGTAATTGGAGCAGCTGCAAGTTTAGGCTCTGTGATAGGTTTTTCTGATGCTATGGTTTTTGCAATGATGGTTCCGAATATGGTAGGATTAATTATTTTAGCTCCAAAAGTAAAAGAAGAATTAAAAAAATATATGAATGCAATTAAAGGGAATTAATCTCTCTTAAAATATGAAATTTTTAAAATCCCATTTCTGGTATACTAAAAACCAAAGGAATGGGGTTTTTTTATTGGTCATAGTTATATTCATACTTCAAGTAATAATATTTACCTCCCCATTTTCCACTAATGAAAAAATTGATTTAGAAAAAACTGAATTACTGACTTTTAAAAAACAATTAGATAGTCTTAAGCTAGTTGAAATAGAAAATAGGAAGCCCAAAATATTTCCCTTTAATCCAAATTATATTACGGATTTTAAAGGTGCAAGATTAGGAATGTCTTTAGAAGAAATAGATAGACTTCTGGCCTTCCGCGAAAACAATAAGTTTATAAATTCTAAAAAAGAGTTCCAAAATGTCACGAAGGTATCAGATTCTTTACTAAATAAAATAGCACCTTACTTTAAATTTCCAGACTGGGTTGTAAAGAGAAACAAGCAAATGAAAAGTGAAAACCGAATTTCTTCTTATAATAAAACACATCTCAATAAAAAGGAAATACAATTATCAACCAAAGACATTAATTTAGCAACAGTAGAGGATCTAAAATCAATAAATGGAATAGGGCCTGCTTTATCAGATAGAATTATTAAGTATCGTTCTAAATTACAAGGATTTTCGTTCCTTAATCAACTTTATGAAGTTTGGGGTTTAGAAAAAGAAGTAGCAGATAAAGTGATTGCGGTTTTTAAAATTCAACAAAAACCAAGTATTCAAAGAGTAAATGTAAATACTGTTGAGTTTAAGGAATTACTTAAAAACCCTTACATAAATTATGAACTTTGTAAAAAGATTTTTAATTATAGAGATGAAGTTGCAGAGTTGCAGACAATAGCAGAATTAAAAAATATAGATGGATTTCCTTTGGATAAATATAATAGAATAGTCTTATATTTGGTAGCTGAATAATAATTTAAATTTACTCTAAATGAGCAGTATGTATTTTACTGAAGAGCATAACGCTTTTCGTGCGAGTTTTAAAGATTTTTTACAGAAAGAAGTTGTTCCTTATATTGATAAATGGGAAAAAACAGGAACCATAGAGCGATTCATTTGGAAGAAATTTGGAGAGATGGGATATTTCGGTCTGTCTACTCCTGAAGAGTATGGAGGTTTAGATTTGGACCTTTTTTATACAATTATTTTCTTGGAAGAAATGCAAAAAATAAATTCAGGAGGTTTTGCTGCTGCAATTTGGGCTCATGAATATTTAGCAATGACTCACCTTAATAAAGAAGGAAATCATGAGCAAAAACTAAAATACCTCGTTCCAAGTCTTGAAGGCGACATGATTGGTTGTCTTTGTATTACTGAACCTTTTGGTGGAAGTGATGTTGCAGGTATGAGGTCTATAGCTGTAAAGCAGGGTGACAAATACATTTTAAATGGTTCAAAAACTTTTATAACTAATGGTGTTTACTCAGATTATTTAATAGTTGCTGCTAAGACTAATCCTGAAGATAAATATAATGGGATTAGTATATTTATTGTCGATAGATCTACAAAAGGGATATCATCAACAAAATTAGATAAGTTAGGATGGAGAGCGTCAGATACTGCTGAAATAGCTTTTGACAATGTAGAAATACCAGCTGAAAATCTTCTGGGAGAAGAAGGGAAGGGTTTTCCATATATTATGCAACATTTTGCCTTAGAAAGACTTTTAATGGGTGTAAATGCTCATGCTAGAGCAGAATATGCAACTGAATACGCTATAGACTATATGAAGGAGAGAGAAGCTTTTGGGAAATCTATTTCAAAGTTTCAAGCTTTGCGTCATAAAATTGCAGAAATGTCTAGTAAAGTTGACATGTGTAAAGAGTACAATTATTCGATAACAAAACGATTAGACATGGGGACTTACGTAGTAAAGGAAGCAAGTATGTCTAAATTGTTATCAACAAAAATTGCAGATGAGGTTATTTATGATGCTTTACAACTACTAGGAGGTTATGGGTACATGGAAGAATATCCTATGGCACGTTTACTAAGAGACAGTAGACTTGGCCCGATAGGAGGAGGTACTTCTGAAATCTTAAAAGAGATTATTGCAAAAATGGTTATCGATAAGAAGGAATACAAACCAGCAACTTAAATTTTATCCTTTACTTATATTTGAAAGTCATTATAGAGTATTGTATACAGGATTTCCCGTAAAATTATATCATATTTTTTAAAGGTAGAGTATGTCAAATAAGACGTTATTTTAAATAAAATAGTTTAGAAAGTTGTAATTCATTTTTTATAATTACATTTGCAATCCAAAAAAAAAAACAAATCAGCAGTTCAACTGTTTTAAAATATTTAAGATACTTATGAAGGGAGGTGCCAACTTATGTTAATTATACCTGTAAAAGAAGGAGAAAATATAGATAGAGCTTTAAAGCGTTACAAAAGAAAATTCGACAGAACAAAGACGATGAAGAACTTGCGTAATAGGAAAAACTTTACAAAGCCTTCTGTAGCTAAAAGAGCTCAAAAAATAAAAGCTTCTTACGTTCAAAGATTAAGAACACAAGAAGAAGTAGGTTAGTAAAATAACTTATAAAAATTAAACTCGTATCAATCTAAAATTGATGCGGGTTTTTTTGTGCTCTATTTTTTGTATTTTTACTGCATTAAAACTACGTATTTGATTTCTTCTTTTTTAGATTATTTATTACTCGAAAAAAAATATTCAAAGCATACTATCTCAGCTTACAGTAAAGACTTATCTAGCTTTAAAGAATTCGCAGAGAAAGAATTTGATGAACATGATTTGCAAAATGTAATTTATCAACAAATTCGGAGTTGGGTAGTAGTTTTGGTAGAAGCTAATAATTCAAACCGAACGATTAATAGAAAAATAAGTTCTTTAAAATCTTTCTATAACTATCTGCAAAAAATAGAAGTCTTGGAGGTTAGTCCACTAATAAAGCACAAATCTCTAAAAACAGCTAAAAAAGTTCAAATTCCGTTTTCAATTAAAGAAATTAAAAATGTGTTGAATAATTTAGATGATCAAAATGATTTCATAGGTATTAGAAATAAATTAATTGTTGAGTTATTTTACTCCACAGGAATTCGAAGAGCAGAGTTAATAAATATAAAACTTGCTGATGTAGATATTTCATCCTCGGTTATTAAAATTCTTGGGAAAAGAAATAAAGAACGTTTGGTTCCTTTATTAATAACAACCTCAAAGACACTTCATGACTATTTATTTTTAAGAACCGGAGTTTCTAGTACCTCAAACTATTTATTTATTACAGAAAAAGGAATTAAAATTTATGAAACACTTGTTTATAGAATAATAAATTCCTATTTTAGTAGGGTATCAACAAAAGTTAAAAAAAGCCCACATATATTAAGACATTCTTTTGCTTCACATTTGTTAAATGAAGGGGCAGATTTAAATTCGGTAAAAGAATTATTGGGACATTCTTCTTTAGCTTCAACACAAGTTTATACACATAGCAGTCTTGACGCAATAAAAAAAGTATATAACCAAGCTCATCCTAGGGGCACTAAAAAAGAATAGATTATGAAAGTATTTACACAATCAGTTAATTTTAATGCAGACAGTAAGTTAATTCAATTTACAGAAAAAAAAATAGAAAGTTTAGAGAAATTTCATGACAAGATTGTAGATGCAGAAGTTTTTTTAAAAGTCCAAAACACAAGTGACAAAGAGAATAAAATTACAGAAATTAAGATTAATATTCCTGGGAGTGAATTAATTGTTAAGCGAGAAACAAAGACCTTTGAAGAAGGGGTTAATTTAGGGGTAGATAGTTTAAAAAGACAATTAAAGAAATCAAAGGAAAAACTAAGAGATTCTTTAATTTCATAATTTTTTAAAAAAAAGAAAAAAATAATAATAAAAAGTTTTGGAATTTAAAAAAACTTTATACATTTGCAATCCGTTAGAAATAGCGGATGTTTTTTTGCAAGAAAAAGCCGATGTAGCTCAGCTGGCTAGAGCAGCTGATTTGTAATCAGCAGGTCGTGGGTTCGAGTCCCTCCATCGGCTCTAAAAAAGAAACAAAAAGTTCATTAAAATAGTAAATAAGGGGAGATACTCAAGCGGCCAACGAGGACGGACTGTAACTCCGTTGACTACGTCTTCGCAGGTTCGAATCCTGCTCTCCCCACATTTTACATTTTACGCGAAAGTAGCTCAGTTGGTAGAGCGTCAGCCTTCCAAGCTG
>JBDNBB010000026.1:0-16439 GCA_039768135.1 Polaribacter sp. | reverse complement strand
GTCCTTCTGCAAGAAGAATAATATCTTTTCCGTTAATATTGTATTTGTCTACTTGTGGCTTAATTTCTACTTTTTCGCTATTGTTGTTTAAATAAGGCACATCAATCTCATTATCGAAATGACCAATATTCGCAACAATAACTTTATCTTTCATTGCCTCAAAATGCTCTCCTCTAACAATTCCTTTGTTACCAGTCGTTGTAATTACAATATCTGCATTACCAACAACAGTTTCTAATTTTTTAACCTCAAAGCCATCCATTGCAGCTTGTAAAGCACAAATAGGATCAATCTCTGTAACAGTTACAATAGAGCCTGCACCTTTAAATGAAGCAGCTGTACCTTTACCTACATCTCCATAACCACAAACTACAACTCTTTTACCTGCCAACATAATATCTGTTGCTCTACGAATTGCATCTACTGCAGACTCTTTACAACCATATTTGTTATCGAATTTAGATTTTGTAACAGAATCATTAATATTAATAGCTGGCATTGGCAATGTCCCATTCTTTACACGCTCATATAACCTATGCACTCCTGTAGTTGTTTCTTCTGATAAACCATTAATACCTGCAGCTAATTCTGGATACCTGTCTAAAACCATATTGGTTAAATCTCCACCATCATCTAAAATCATATTTAATGGCTTTTTGTCTTCACCAAAAAATAACGTTTGTTCTATACACCAATCAAATTCTTCTTCATTCATCCCTTTCCAAGCATAAACAGGGGTGCCTGTAGCAGCTATGGCAGCAGCAGCTTGGTCTTGTGTAGAAAAAATGTTACAAGAACTCCAAGTAACTTCTGCTCCTAAAGCTTGTAAAGTTTCTATTAAAACAGCAGTTTGAATTGTCATATGCAAACAACCTGCAATTCTAGCTCCTTTTAATGGCTGTGAATCTCCATACTCTTCTCTTAAACTTATTAAACCTGGCATTTCTGCTTCTGCCAATTCAATTTCTTTTCTTCCCCAGTCAGCTAAAGAAATATCTTTAACTTTAAAAGGCACGTATGCTGTATTTGTGCTCATATTATGTATATTTATTGTCTAATTTAATCGACTGCAAAGATACAACATCATTTTCTAAAACCTATGCCTCTTTACAAAACTATCACAGTTTCAAAAAACACTAAAGTCTTCATTTGGAAGATAGAAGAAAGTTTAGAAACGCTAAAAGCAGACATTCCGTTAACCAATAAAAACCAAGCTAGATTAAATTCCATGAAATCTGAATTACATCAGAAAGGATTTTTATCTATTAGACATTTATTAAAAGAAGTAGATTTAACAGATTCAGATCTAATTTACGACGAATTTGGTAAACCCCATTTAGATAATAACTACTATATTTCTATTACACACTCTTTTAATTTTACTGGAATTATTTACTCTAGTGATAAAGAAGTGGGTATTGATATTGAAAAACAGCGAGATAAAATATTAAAAATTGCGCATAAATTTACGCCTTTAGAAGAATATAAAGCCATTGCAAACCATGACGCCTTAATTCGAAAATTAACCATTGTTTGGGGTGCAAAAGAAAGTTTATATAAAATTTATGGTAAAAAGAAATTACTTTTCTTACGACATATTTATATAGCTGACTTTAAATTTGATACTCCTACAACTACAGGAGAAATTCGTTTTAATGGAGAAATAGCTTCTTATAATGTTGCTTTTTTAGAATTTGAGGGTTTTACATGTGTTTACGCCTCTTAGCATGTCTAAATTAATTTAATAATTTAAAATGTCAGATATTTTCGATTTCTTTTTTGGTCAGTACAAAAGCTATTCAACTCTAAATACAACTTTAGAGGTTATTGCAGTCATCTTTGGGTTTTTATCTGTTTGGTTTTCTAAACAAAACAAAATTTGGGTTTTCCCAACAGGAATGGTTAGTACACTAATTTTTGTGTATCTGCTTTTAAAATGGGAGCTTTTAGGTGACATGATGATTAATGTGTACTACTTTATAATGAGTATTTACGGCTGGTATATTTGGACTAACAAAATTGATGAAACACGTGTTACTCCAATTTCTAAAACAACTAAAAAGGAGAAAATAACTTCTATTTTCATTTTTTTGGGTACTCTAATATTTGTGTATTTAGTCTATACAAAATTCGAAAAATGGACATCTTGGGTAGCTTATGTTGATACTTTTACAACAGGCATATTTTTTGTAGGAATGTGGTTGATGGCAAAACGAAAAATAGAAAATTGGATTTTTTGGATTGTTGGAGACATTATTTCTATACCTTTATACTTCTATAAAGGGCTTACCTTTACCAGCTTTCAATATTTAGGATTTACATTTATTGCCATATTTGGCTATCTCGCATGGAAAAAAAACTTTTACAACACCCAATTAACGTCGTAAAGATTGTCTTATTTGGTCCAGAATCTACTGGAAAAACAACATTATCCAAACAACTAGCAAGACATTACAATACAGTTTGGGCTCCTGAATTTGCGCGAGAATATTTACAAAAAAAATGGAACAATGAGCGTAAAACTTGTGAGTCTAAAGACTTAATTCCTATTGCTTTAGGGCAAATGAAGTTAGAGAACAAATTGGCTAAAAAAGCTGATAAAATTTTAATCTGTGATACTGACTTGTTAGAAACTAAAGTATACTCTGAAGAGTTTTACGGATTTGTAGATCAACAGTTAAATGAGGCTGCTAAACAAAATGAATATGATCTATATTTATTAACTTATATAGACACACCTTGGGAAGAAGACGACTTAAGAGATAGACCAGAACAACGTTTAGAAATGTTTAATGCCTTTGAAGAGGCTCTTCAAAAAAATAAAAAAAACTATCTTTTGTTGAAAGGTAATAAAGAAACGCGTTTCAAAAAAGCTATAACAGCAATAAACGCTATTGTTAACAAAAAAGAAAACTTATTTTCTTATTCCAATGCAATAGAATATTAAAATGAACACAAACACAATTGTTAAAGAGCTACAATTTAAAGCTACAAAAAGCTCTGGTCCTGGAGGGCAACACGTAAATAAAACATCTTCTAAAATAATACTAACTTTTAGTTTAGAAAAATCTCTTTCTTTATCTGAAAACCAAAAAGTAATACTTAAAGAAAAGTTAGGGCATAGATTAACAAAAGACAATGTGCTTATTCTTTCTTCGGAAGAAACACGATCTCAACATAAAAATAAAGATTTTGTTATTAAACGTTTCTTACGTTTGTTAAAAAGCAACTTAGCACAACCTAAAAAAAGAAGACCAACAAAACCTAGTAGGTCATCTATATTAAAAAATACAGAAAAAAATAAACGTAATTCATTAAAAAAAATACTACGTAAAAAACCAAAAATTAATTAAAAGTCACTTTTTTATTTATAAATAAAAAAAACTGACTTAAATTTGCATTGTTCTCATAAAGGGGTGCTAAAACTGAATGTAATTTCCTAACCAAAAGGTATTGAAACGAGTTCAGCACAAGCTGAGATCATACCCAATGAACCTAGAACAGGTAATGCTGTTTAGGGATTGCGAGCGTTAAGAAAACATCTTGTAGATGTTTTTAGTGAGTAGCGAAAAAGTTATACTTTTTCTTTAATTCGACGCTTGATAACTAATTATTCAATATTAATTACAAGAATAATTACCTCTTTTTATTCGTTTTAAAATTTTTAAAATGAAAAAAACTATCATTTTTTTATTCTTGTTTGCAAGTATACTTGTAAACGCACAGTCTTACCAACTTAAAGGAAAAGTTGTAGGCCAAAACAATGAACCTTTAGCAAATGCAACTGTTTATGCAAAAAATCTAAAAAGAGGTGCCACTACAAAAGCAGATGGTACGTATCTTTTAAATTTGCCAAAAGGTGAACATTTTATTCAAGTAACTTATTTGGGCTACAAAAGATTTTTAAAAAGAATTGTAATTCTGAATCAAAATGTAGCTGCAGATTTTGCCTTACAAAATGAAGACACCGTTCTTGATGAAGTTCTAGTAAATGCAGTAAGGGTTAATGCAGACATTCCTGTAACATTCTCTAACTTATCTAAGAAAGAAATCGCAAAACGTAATTTGGGGCAAGACATACCTATCTTACTAAACTATTTACCCTCTGTAATTTCATCATCAGATGCAGGTGCAGGTATAGGATATACCTACATGAACGTTCGTGGTTCTAATGGAGAAAGAATTAATGTAACAGTAAATGGGATTCCTTATAATGATGCAGAAAGTCATGGAACTTTTTGGGTAAATTTAGGAGATTTTGCATCCTCTACAGAAAACTTGCAGTTACAAAGAGGTGTTGGTACATCAACCAATGGCTCGGGTGCTTTTGGTGCAAGTTTAAACATTTTAACAGACGCTGTTTCTGAAGAAGCTTATGGAGAAATTTCGAATTCTTTTGGCTCTTTTGGTACTCGTAAGCACACTGTAAAATTTAGTACTGGTAAAATAAACGATCACATAGAAATTGCAGGTCGTTTATCTGATATTTATTCAGACGGATACGTAGATAGAGCTTTTACAGATTTAAAATCGTACTATTTACAAGGAAGTTATTCTGATGAAAATACGCTTATAAAAGCGATTGCTTTCGGAGGCGAAGAAAAAACGTATCAATCTTGGTTTGGTTTAGATGCTACTCAATTAAAAGAAGATAGAAGACAAAACCCATATACTTATGAAAATGAAGTAGATGATTATGGACAAAATCATTACCAATTGCATTGGAATGAGCAATTAAATGACAAATGGAGCACTACTTTAGGATTAAACTACACTAAAGGTTCTGGATTTTTTGAGCAATATAAACCAGGTGAATCTGCTGCAGATTTTAATAATTTAATAGTAGATGGTAGTGATGTTATTGTAAGACGTTGGCTAGACAACGATTTTTATGTAGCTAATTTTAACACCAATTACAAAACAGAAAAAATTAATTTAATTACAGGAATCTCCTACTCTAATTATACAGGAGATCATTTTGGAGAGGTTATTTGGGGTTCTGATTTATCACCAAATACAGAAATTAGAGATCGTTATTATTTTTCTGATGCTACAAAAAATGATTTTTCATTGTTTGCAAAAGCAAACTTTTATATCTCAGAAAAATTATTTGGTTATGCAGATTTACAAGGACGTTTTGTGTCTTATAAAACACAAGGTTTAACTTCAGATAGAGATCCTATAAACGTAGATGCCAATTTCGATTTTTTTAATCCTAAATTTGGTTTAACCTATAATTTAAATGCCAATAATAATTTATATGCTTCTTTTGCAGTTGCAAATAGAGAGCCAAACAGAAATGATTTTGAAAATGGAGTTTCTACTCCAGAAACTTTAAATGATTTAGAGTTAGGTTGGCGTTTAAATAATGGTAAAGTAAAACTAAACACCAATATCTATTATATGGATTACAAGAATCAGTTAGTTTTAACTGGCGCTTTAGATGACGTAGGAGCTCCAGTAAGAGAAACATCAGGAAGTAGTTATAGATTAGGTTTAGAAATAGATGCAGACATTCGTTTTTCTGATAAATTTTCATGGAAACCAAATGCAGCCTTTAGCACCAATAAAAACAGAGACTTTTTTGTAACTAGAGATGGTAACACTACTCCTGAATTATTAGGAAATACAGATATCTCTTTTTCACCAAATGTAATTGTAGGAAATATGTTTATCTACAATCCAACAAAGAGATTACAGTTAAGTTTGTTATCTAAATATGTAGGTGAGCAATTTTTAAGTAATTTAAGTAGTGTAATATCAACTAACGATGTTTTAGAAAGCTACTTTACAAGCGATATAAATATTGTGTATACAATTACACCAAACAAAATTTTTGATTCAATTACCTTAACAGCTTTAGTAAATAATATTTTTGATACTGAATATGTAGATAGAGGTTATTACTATACATATGATGATGACTTTTCTATTCCAGGAACTGTAACTACAGTAGATGGTGCAGGGTATTACCCACAAGCAACTAGAAACTTTTTAATAGGAGCTACCTTAAGGTTTTAAATAACTTATTTTTAAAAAAAAAAGGGAAGCTATTCAGCTTCCTTTTTTTTTTAAAAGAGAGATTAAAAATTATACATAGAAATGCTATTCATGTTTGAAAAAGTAGTATTGTAACCCAAAAAAAGAGCTTTTATTAAATTTAAAAAAAATTTAACCAATAAATATTATATGTTTCTTTTATGTATTCAGTCTTGCTATAAATGATTTATAAAAAATCATAAACGCATGAGCACTAATATAAATTTTAAAGATTTTCTTTTTATTACTATTATTGGTTTAGTTGGTAGTATATTTATATTCATTAACTTACAACTATCTAGATGCCAATAGCAACAAACTAATTACTAATAAAAATAAAGACCAAAACTTTAAAAACACTATTCATAAATAGAAGGTATAAGAACTTTTAGAATTTAAAAAATTTACTAAGTGTAATTTAAGAGTCAATTTGGATTAATCTGTGAAATGTTATAGTTTTAGTACCATGTAAAGTTCTAAAAGCACACCACTACACACTCTTTATGATACAAAAAATCATCAAATTAAAATTATATTTTTCACTGATTCTCCTTTTGTCTTATTGCTCAAAGGATGAAAACAACGAAACTATAGATCCACCAATTACAACAACATCCTCTAAATTATTAAAAGCTAATGGAGGTAATATTGTGGACGAAAATGGAAATACTATTTTTCTAAAAGGAGTAGCATTTGGAAACGATTTTTGGTTTAGCAATATAAGTACTACACACCATAATGAAATTGATTTTCAAAGAGTAAAAAATATGGGAATGAATACCATACGTTTTTATTTAAACTATAATTTTTTCGAAGATGACGCTAATCCATACAATTATAAACAAACCGCTTGGGATTGGTTAGATCAGAATATTGCTTGGGCAAAGAAAAACAACATCTATTTAGTTCTAAATATGCATACTCCACAAGGAGGTTATCAGTCTCAAGGAAATGGATCTGCTCTTTGGGAAGTAGAAGAAAATCAGAATAGATTAATAGCATTATGGAAAGCCATTGCAGAACGTTATAAAGATGAACCAACTATTGCTGGGTTTGGCCCTTTAAATGAACCTGTACCCACAGTTTCTAAAGCTAAATGGAGCCTTTTAGCCCAAAAATTAATTGACGGCATTAGAGAAGTAGATGAACATCATTTACTATTTATTGAAAAAGCGATATACATTCAAAATAGTAACGAAGGCTACGAAAACTTAAATTTTCCTGAAGTAGAAGGTGATAATCTTGTGTATGAATTTCATTCATATGAACCTTATTTATATACACATCAATTATTTGATTGGGCAAATTTGGGTGATGGAGGTAAATATCCAGATGAAAATTATGTAGAGGAAACTCCTGGATCCTGGTATACTGCCACTTTTGATAATCCTAATATAAATGCTGGAACTAGTAATTGGAATTATTTTGAAGGTGTAAAATATGCAATTACAGATTCTAAAATAAGTTATGCAATTCCTGCTTTAATTGGCGAGAATGTAGATGGTACCGTCTATTATGATAATATTGTAATTAAAGAATATGATGAAAATGATAATTACATTAGAGATATTAAGGATTTCGATTTTAAAACGCAACAAGGTTGGAGTTATTGGAGCGCAGACGATAGTGGAGCAGGAGGTTTCTCTACTTCTATAGGTTACAATGATCAATCTAGTATCTATATAAAAAATGCAACTGTAGATTGTAATATGAGTGGATATAATTACAAATTTATTCCTAAACAAGGTTTCAAATACCAGATAAGTGGTTATATGAAAGGAAATAATATTGCCAATAATGCTGCTTGTAAACTTCGCCTTGATTTTTATACTACAGAGGGTTCTGTTTTAACTCGAAACAAAGAGTATCTAGAATATACACTCAACAATTATATAAACTGGGCTAAAACTAAAAATGTGCCTTTATTTTTAGGTGAATTTGGTTTAGGGAAACATTGCTTTGAAAATAATAAAGGAGGCTTGCAATTTGTGGATGATATGTTAGATATCATCTTAGAAAATGATTTACATTTTATTTATCATGCTTATCATGAAGATGCTTTTGGCATTTACTATGGTCATAATACATTACCAAGTATTTCTAATGCCAATACAGATTTGATTAATTTACTTTCTAATAAGTTAAGGTAATAGAACTATTCTGTTTTTAAATTTTCGATAAAACCTTCAATAGATTCTGCATTATCTACAGAAAAATCTCCAATTTTTGTTCTTCTTAAGACTGATAAATGTGCTCCAGAACCTAAAGCCTTTCCAAAATCATAGGCCAATGATCTTATGTAAGTTCCTTTAGAACAAACTACTCTAAACTCAACATTTGGTAAAGCTACTTTTGTAATTTCAAATTTAGAAATAGTAACTGTTCTCGATTTTATTTCAGTGGTTTCACCTTTTCTTGCTAATTCATATAAACGTTTACCATCTTTTTTAATAGCAGAAAAAATAGGTGGCTTTTGCTCTATATCACCAATAAATTTTTGTGTGGTTTGTTTTAATAAATCTTCTGTAATATGATCTATAGAAAACGTTTCATTTACCTCTGTTTCTAAATCATAACTTGGTGTAGTTGCACCCAAGGTAAAAGTTCCTGTATATTCTTTAATTTGACCTTGATAAGTATTTATTTCTTTGGTTTGTTTACCTGTGCAAATGATTAATAAGCCAGTTGCTAACGGATCTAATGTACCTGCATGACCTACTTTAATTTTTTTAAGATTAAAACGCTGTTTAATATGCCAACGTATTTTATTTACAGCTTGGAAAGAGGTCCAAGTTAATGGTTTGTCAATCAGTAAAACTTGTCCGTTTTTAAAATCTTCTTCTGTCATCAAATACTGAATTTATGCTAAAAATAAAGCGTAACCTATAGCTATAAAACCTACAATTGCACAGTATAAAGAAAAGTAAGATAGTTTGCTTTTTTTGACTAAAGCTATCATCCATTTACAGGCTAAAATTCCTGCTAAAAACGCTGCTATAAAACCTGCACTTATAGGTAACATTTCTGAAGATTGAAAATTTAAATCGCCATTTAAAACGTCCTTCCCTATTTTTCCAAATATTAAAGGCACAACCATTAAAAAAGAAAAACGTGCAGCTTTGGTTCTGTCAATACCTAATAAAACTGATGTTGAAATGGTTGCACCAGATCTAGAAATACCTGGTAACATTGCAATAGCTTGAGAAATACCAATAATTATCGAGTTTGTAAAAGACACCTTTTTATTCGTGTTTTTCGCTTTATCTGCTAATAATAAAAGTATTGCTGTAACTAACAGCATTAAACCAACTAACAGTATTTTACCTCCAAAAAAGGACTCTAATTGCTCTTCGAATAATAAACCAACAACAACTGCTGGCAGCATAGAAATTATAATTTTTAATGAAAATTTAGTTTGGTCATTCCATTTGAATTGAAACAATCCTTTTAAGATTTCTGCAACTTCTTTTCTAAAAATTACTAAGGTGCTTAATGCTGTTGCAAAATGTAAAACAACAGTAAAAGTTAAACTTTCTTCTGGTACAGAAGTATCACCTAAAATAGCTTTTGCTAATTCTAAATGACCACTAGAAGAAACTGGTAAAAATTCTGTTAAACCTTGAATTACGCCAAGAACTATAGCTTCTAAAATATCCATAAATTATTTTTTAGGATCTGCTAAAATTGCATAAATCTCTATAGCTAAACCTATAATTACTAAAGTTGGTGCTAAACGAATTCTCTGCCAATTGTAAATTTCTTCATTAAATACATTTGGATCATCACTACCTCCACCAGACATAAAAATAAAACCTGCAGTAATAAACACAATACCTATAAACATTATGATGTAATTTCGTTTACCAAATAAAAATTCTGGCTTTTGCTCTACTTTGTTTTTCATGATTTTAATAATATAATTCGTCTGTTTGCAAGTTTAAAAAACGCTGTGTTGCAAAGAAAGTACTAATCCAAGTAATAGTTAATGATGATATAATAACAATACCAGAAATATAAGCCAAAGTAATATAATCTTCTAAAAAATTTAACGCTGGTATATATTTATCAAAATAGTAAATGATAACTGCTACACCCATTAGTGCAATTAATGCACCAAATAAGCCTAACTTTAAACTTCTAAAAATAAATGGCCTTCTAATAAACCCTTTAGTAGCTCCAACCATTTGCATGGTTTTAATATTAAACCTTTTTGAATAGATTGATAAACGTATTGAGCTGTTGATTAATATCATTGCAACCAAAGCAAAAAAGCTACTTAAAACTAATAACCAAAAACTAATTCGTTTTATGTTTTTTGTCAGGAGGTTTATTAATGGTTTATCATAAGAAATATCAGCAACAAAGGCATTTTTTTGAAATCTTTGTTCTAATTCTGCAACTTTTTCTGGTGTAACATAGTCTGCTTTTAGGTAAATATCTACACCATTTTTTAGTGGATTTTCTCCTAGAAATTCTAAGAAATCCTCTCCTATTTGCTCACTAAATCTTTTTGCAGCTTGTGCTTTACTTGTATAAATAGCCTTTTTAGTAAATTCTTCTTCTAGTAAAGATTCTCTAAAAGTTTTAATCTGTTTTTGAGTAACGTTATCTTTTATAAAAAGGGTAATTGCAACTTTCTCTTTTACATAGTTAGCAACTTTAGTACTTTTTAAAACAATTAAACTTAAAATACCCACCATAAATAAAACCAATGCAATACTAATTACAACAGAAATGTAAGAAGATTGTAAGCGTCTTTTTTGATAAGAATCAAATTTTTTGGACATTGATTTTAAAGTTTAATCGATTGCAAGATAATAATTAGAAATCAGTTGTTAAGAAGAGTTTGCAGTATTTTAACTATTTGATTTCTTGACACAATTCTATTAGTACTCCGTTTGTAGATTTAGGATGCAAAAAGGCAACTAATTTATTATCTGCACCCTTTTTTGGCTCCTCATTTAAAACTATAAATCCTTCTTTCTTTAACCGTTTTATTTCGCTTAATATATCGTCTACCGCAAATGCAATATGATGAATTCCTTCTCCTTTTTTTGCTATAAATTTTGCAATTGGACTTTCTGGATTTGTAGCTTCTAAAAGCTCAATTTTATTAGGGCCTGTTTTAAAGAAAGAGGTTTTAACACCTTCTGATAAAACTTCTTCTACTTTATAATGTTCTTCACCAAAAAGTGAGGCAAATACTTTATTTGATTTTTCTAAATCTTTAACTGCAATACCTATGTGCTCTATCTTATTCATAATGTAAAAATAAAAAAACCAGTAAAGAAAACTTTACTGGTTTTATATTTATTTAAAAAAGTTAGCTTACTGTGCTAAAACTTTAAAATCATCTATCATATATGCTCCATCTAAAGTACTATCATTACCTGAACCTGTTACTTTAAAACCTACATAAAGTGTACCTGTGTACGTAGATAAATCTACTAAACCAGAATCTTTAAATACATACCAAGAATCACTTGGTACAGGTAAATTTGCAGAAACTGGTTGCCAAGTTGCGGCTGTAACATTAGAACCATCATAATCCGTAGAAACAAACAATTCTAACGTATTATCTACAGAATCTAAGTGATGTTGTGCTACCTGAAAGTTTAAAAACTCGTTAGTTTGTGAGTCCATGTCTATACCAGGAGATATTAACCAACCAATATTTACATCATCTCCAGATCTAAATGTACTAAACTCTGCATAACCATTTCCACTAAAAACTTGCTCTGACCATAATTCGCTACCTTCTTCTGCGAAGTTAGTCCAACCTGGAAAATTAAAAGTAGAATTGTCTACACCTGAATCGAAATCTTCTTCAACAACCACACTAAAGTTGTTAATATCTAGTGGTGTACATTTTGACCCATTCATTTTTATATCTAAATTACTATTTAATGCCAGTACTAAACTACTACCATTATATGTTTTAGATACTACTCCTGCAACAGAACCTCCTCCTTCTGGTAGAGTAGCAAATTTAAAGCTTGCAAAAGCAGAAGTTTCTAGAATAAAGGTTGTAAAACCAAAACCATCACAACTTTGTAATGTTCTTTGAGTATCAAACTGGTCATTAGCATCTACATAGGTTTTACCAGCTAAAGTATTTGGAAACTGTGCATTATCAACCTGAATAAACATACCAATATGACTATCGTTAATTTCTGAGAACTTAACACTTAATGGTACAATAGTTTCTGTATTAGATGATCTAAATAACTGAGTATCTAATTGGTTTAAAGATAAATTTTCTACTTCATCACCATCATCGTTTTTATCACCACCTATTGTTGCAACTCCATCTCCAGAACGAACTTCACCAACATACAAACCATTTAATCTTACATAAACTTCTCTACCAATATTAAATTTGTTGTAAGAATCTACCAACTCTAAAGCTACTTTAATTGCAGCTGTAGGGTTTTCTGGTTTGTCTTGAATAAAAAATTCTTTATAAAAGTTACCTGTTTCATCTGATGATGTTACATAACCTTTTACAACAATGTTAGATGTAATTTCTGTTGCTTGCCCATTAACAACTAAGCCTGCTAAATTAGCAATAGAAATTTCTGTTAATCCGCTATTTGGGTCTGCAAGTTCTGCTTCTATTGTTTCAACTGCTGCATTTTCTTCTGCTCCTATACTTTGAGGTACTGTAAAATCTCCATCCTCTACACAAGAAGTAAAAGATATACTAGCAACTAAGGCTAATAATAAGATGATTGTTTTATTTGTTTTCATAATTAATTTATTTAATATCATTAAAATCTTAAGTTCACATTTAAAAAGTACGTTGTACCTCTACCATACCAATATTTGTTTCCAAAAACTGGAGTATCTAACGCTTTATCATCTCTTAATTGTCTGAAGTTTGCGTTTCTTCCTTGCTCAAATCCACCTGATTTGTATTCTTCTCCAAATAAGTTATTTACTGTCGCAAAAACACTAACAAACTTATCTCCTATTTTCCAAGATTTACCACCAATTAAGTTTACAACCATATAGTCATCAAACTTTTCTTGTTGTAATAATTCTCTTGCTAATTCTGGATCGTAATCGCTAAATGGTAAGCCATCTGCATCTTCATAGAAGTTGGCAGATCTTGTTAATGGCGCTACATCTACATACGTATTTGTAAAGAAGTTGGTTGTTGCACCAATCCACCAATAATCTGGATCTCTATACTCAAAACCTACAGAATATGCATTCTGTGGTCCAGAAGCTAATTTGTAGTTTTCTAATAAAGCTACATAATTTTTAGATCTAAAGTTGCTATCAAAACCTCCATTGTCTGCAACATCTGATGTTAAGTATAAATCTGGGTTATTACCATAAGTAAATTGCCCAATTGAAGCTGCACCTTTTAATTTAATAGTTGAAGTTACTTGTGCTTCTATACCTAATTCTAAACCTATATGATTTCTTTCTATACCAGATAAAACTTCTTGTACAAAAGCAGTATTATCTCCTCCAACACCATCTGCGAAGTAAAAAGAAATTTCAGTTGCATCTTGCACATTTGTATAATATGCAGTTAATCTTGATGTAATAATAGGACTTCTAACAATGTAACTTAAATCTGTAGAGAATACTTTTTCGCTCTGTAAATCTTCTACAATTGTATTGTTTTCTCTAGAGTTAGAAAAAGAGTTTCTAATAGTAGGTGCTTGTGTCATGTAAGCAACATTAGCATCAATTAAATGACGACCAGTAATCTTGTAAGTTGCACCCGCTTTTAAACCATAGTTTGTAAAATCTATCTTATCAGATAAACCTAATGAGTTGTTTACAAAACGTCCATTTTGATATAAACCTTCTCTTTGATGTGTAGTTCTTGTAACATTTACTGCTCCATAAAAATCTACTTTATTGTATTTAAATTGTGCTTGTGTAAAAGCGCCAATTACATCAGAATTTAGTTTATAGTTGTATCTAAATGTATCTCCAACACCTACAATTCTATTTGGGTCTAATAAGTTATTTTGCATAGCATCCATCGAATCTGCAAACGGATTTATGTCTAAATACCCTATACCTCCTAACAAATCTATAACTTCTGCAAAACTATGAGAACGTAGTCTTTTGTATTCTAGCTTGGCATTTAAAGTAATATTGTTGTTTAATTCAGTATTTAAAATTGAGTTAAAACTAAGTTGCTTATCATCATTTCTGTCTTCATACAATACATAAGCATTATTTAAGCCCACAGATTTATTGGTAATATTTGCATCAAAAATTCTATTCCAATCTAATTGACCATCATTTTGAAAACGCTCTCTTGCTTCATAAGCACCAACTAAATCATCATTCCTTAATGAAAAACTAGGTAAATATTGGTAGTAAGTAGGACTTGGGTTTGCACCTCCATTAAAATCTAAACGACTGTTACCAATTTTCCCAAATTGATAAGCAATGTTTGTTTGTAGCGAAGTTTTATCATTCATGTCCCAATAATGGTTTAGCATAATGATTGGCTCTTCTACCTCTTTAATTCTTGAGTTTACTTTTCTTCCATTTAAATATCCCCAGTAATCATTGTATTTAATCCCTTTTAAATCAAACACCTCTTGTGTATTTGGAGATGATTTACCTCTTCTATTTGGTGTAAAGATTGATGTGAAGTTTAAACTGTGATTATCGTTTATTTTCTTTTCGATAGAAGCAAATAATGAATAAGCATTGTAAGTTGTACCTTCATTAAAACCTTCTAAACCACTTCTTCTACTTCCAGAAAAAGTCATAGACCAACCTCCATCTAGAACGCCTGTAGAATGTGTCGCCATAACTCTATGCACATAACTTCTGTTAGATGAAGAATAAGAAATACGAGTACCTGCTCTTTGCTCAGAAGCTCTAGTGTCTATATTTGTAGAACCTAAAATACCACCAAATGTGTAATTAGATGGAGATAATCCATTACTAAATTCTTGATTTCTTAAAACGTCATTTAAACCACCCCAATTGCTCCATTGAGCTCTTCCATCATACAACTTGTTCATTTCAATTCCGTTAATAAGTACCTTACCATTACCAGAATCTAAACCTTTAATTCTAAAGAAAGACGAACTGAATTCAAAAGCAGCCGTTCTTAAATAGATATCTCTAGTTGCTTGCAATAAACCAGCAATGTTATCTGCTGCACTTGCATCATCATTTAATTCATCGTCTGTAATTGTAATAAGACTTAAATCTTGATCTATGGAAAAATCTTTATATAATAAAATTGTTCCTAAATCAATAGAATTACCAGAAAGCTCTACAGGAAAATTCTGAACTTCATAACCCTTTAATTTAATTTGTAAAATATAGCTACCGTTACTTAGTTTTTCTACAATAAAAACACCATTTTGATTTGTTTTTACAGTGTAAGCAATATTATTGCTTACAGTAAGAGAAACATCTTTTAAAGGTTTTTCAGAATCGCCATCAACAACAATTCCTTTTACAGTATTTTGTGCATGCAATCCTGTAATAAAGAAGCAAAACATTAATACTGTTAAAACAGTTTGTTTCATAAATTTTTATTTGATTATAAAATATTAATTTCGTGTAAAATTAACATAATTTAAGAAACCCTAATGTTAAAATAACATTTTATAATTTTTGGCATCCAATTTGTTTTATATTATTGCAAAAAACTAGAATAAATGAAAAATACACTATCTTTTTTAATGCTACTTTTTATGGTAGCTTTTACTGCACAAGCTCAAAAAAAAGGTAAACAATACAATATTAGAACTATTGCTTTCTACAACCTAGAAAACCTATTTGATACTATTAACGATACTACTATTAATGATGAGGCTAGCCCAATGATGGAACTAAAATCGAACAGATCTGAAGTATATTGGGATAAGATTGATAAACTTGGTAGTGTAATACAGCAAATTGGTGCAGATAAAGCCAACACCTCACCCACTATACTTGGAGTTTCTGAAGTAGAAAATTTAAGCGTTTTAGAGGATTTGGTAAATTCAGATCGATTAAAAAGTAAAGGTTATGGTATTATACATTACGATTCGCCAGACAAACGTGGAATTGATGTTGCCTTACTCTATCAAAAAAGATATTTTAAGCCTGTGCATCATGAAGCTTTTAATCCTAATATTTATAGAAATGGATACAAGGTATATACTAGAGATCAGCTTTTAGTTTCTGGGTATCTAGATGATGAATTGATTCATGTTATTGTAAATCACTGGCCCTCTAGAAGTGGAGGAGAAGCAAAAAGCAGACCTTTGCGTGAAAAAGCGGCTTACCAAAACATAAAAATTATTGCACAAATTAGAGAAAAAGAGCCAAATGCTAAAATTATAACCATGGGCGATTTTAATGACGACCCAACAAACTCGAGCTTCAAAAAAGTTTTAAAAACAAAAAGCGATAAAAGT
>JBDNBB010000025.1:0-2724 GCA_039768135.1 Polaribacter sp. | reverse complement strand
GGTGGGCAAGGTAATGCAGATACATTTACTAACAAACTTACTATAAAAGATTCTGAAGGTAATGTACTTGCATCAAATACTAATATTAGAACTGATGTTACTGATATATATGGTGCTAATTTTACAGATAGATTAATCTATAATGGCACAGGATCATACACAGGTAACATAGATATATCTGCAATAGATGCTAATGCACCTGCAAATCTAGGTGGGCCTAACGTAGATAATATATCTGTCACTATGACCTATGATAGTTCTGTATTAGACGATGAGATTATAGATGAGATTGGTGAAGTATTTGAAGATTTAGAAGACGTGTTTGAGTATATAGAGTTTGTTCAAATAGAAGAATTGTTTGAAGAATTTATACCATCTTTTGAAGAACCACCAATGGAAGAAGAATTATTTTTTGAGCCTATGGAAATTCAACAAGAGTTTACCATGGAAGAAGAGTCTGTGATTGAGGAAGAAATAATTGAAGAAGAGATAATAGAAGAAGAATATATAAAGGAAGAGTTTACAGAAGAAGAAGAGATAGTAGAAGAAAAACCTACACAAATGGCAGAGGAACCTAGTGAAAAAGAAGAAGAATCCAATAGCAAAACTACTGAGACTGCCAAAGTTAAGAATGAAAATAATACAAAGCAAAAAAATATACAATCGAAAGAAACAATCAAAAACAATCTCGTAAAAATTATGGACAAAGTGGACAAAGATATAAAAGATATCTCAAAGAATTTACAAATTAAAAATATTATTAAGTTAGATGCTATGGCAAGTGACCAAGTATCTCTTGATGTTTACGATATACCCTTCTATAAAAGTGAAAATATTTATTTAGACCAATTACAAATACAAGATCTTAGACAGTTATATGTAAATACAACGTTAAGTAGTTACACATCTACAGATCCTATAGCAATTGTAAATGAAAAACTAAATCAAATAAATATTAAAAAACAAAAAATACTAATAGAACTGGAGCAGTTAAAAAATGGATAAAATAAAAAATCAATTAGCAGGTGTAGCAGCATTACTTGGAGTTATCGCAGCAATAGGTGGTGGCTTTGTAAAGTATGGTGAGATTGTAACTAAACTAGATGCATTAGAAAGTGCAAGTGGTGGTAAGGATTGGTCAGCAGAAATAGCTGTACTAGAAGAAAAGGTTACAGCACTAGAGAATAAAGACACTTCTCATAACCATGACTTTGATCATACACATGATGACTCAGCTGTTAAAATACTTAATAAGGAAATAGAGTTATTAAAGATACAGATAGAAGAAATTAAAATTAATTCTTCTAATCCATTAGCTAACTAATGTATCTTAATGCTAATATCCCACCAATAGAATGTTATGTTCGTGGTAACTTTCTTAGGGATCAAAAAGATTCACACGATAAATATTTTGAATGTGTAGTATTTGGATTTACATCTATACCTAAACAAGTACCTCTGTTTCATTACATGATGACAGATGGTGGTATATGGTGGAGAGCACCTATATCAGCGTTTTGTAAAAAACCTGGTGTAAAAGAACTACCATTAAATGAATTAATGTTATGGGATTCTTTTAGTTATAACGTAAGTGTTACTAGATTTTATCAATTACAAGGATGTAAAATGATATACACATCTAGAAGACGTAAGCAAAGAGAAGGTACATACTTATTTACAATTGATTGGTGTGCAGGAGACTATAATGAATTAGATTTTGGCTACTCAGAAAAACCAGATCAACATAAATGTGGACATGTAATAGAACTAGATGATGGTAATTACGCAATTCAACCCAACAATAGACTAAGGATCTTTGATCCTTCTATGGCAGCTGACCCTAGCAAACCTCTCATACATAGATTAGTTAATACTAGAATATGGTCTGTGGAAGATACATCTAAATGGATAACTGATGAGAATGAGGAAGGTAGTTACGACTACGAATACAAGGAGTTAAAGGATGACAAAGAAAAAAAGCACAGTAAATAAAGCAGGCAACTATACTAAACCTGGAATGAGAAAAAAAATATTCAACAGAATAAAATCACAGGCTTCTCATGGTACAGGTGCAGGCCAATGGTCAGCTAGAAAAGCACAGGCTCTAGCTAAAGCATACAAAAAAGCTGGAGGGGGATATAAATAATGATATCTTTTATAAAAAAACTTTTAGGTATTACTAACTTAGAATATAAAATTAGATTACTTGAAAGAAAAAATTATTGGAGAGAGAAGTATAAACATGGTTAAGAAAATAAAAAAAGTTGCAAAGGCTTTAAAGAAAGCATCTGCTTTACATAAAAAACAAAGTAAAATTATTGAAAAACACATCAAGGAAATGAAACGTGGCGGATCCAAAAAAGGGTACAGGTAAAAAACCTAAAGGGTCTGGTCGTAGATTATACACCGATGAGAATCCAAAAGATACTGTAGGTATTAAATTTGCAACACCCACAGATGCTAGGAAAACAGTTGCTAAAGTTAAAAAAATTAATAAACCATATGCTAGAAAAATACAGATACTAACTGTGGGAGAACAAAGAGCAAAGGTTATGGGTAAGAATAAAGTAGCATCCATATTTAAAAAGGGAAAAGATGCAATCAGAAAAGGGAGAAAAACATAATGGCACTCGCAAAAAGTCAGCGTAGTTTAAAAGCATGGGGGAAACAAAAATGGAGAACGAAATCTGGGAAGAAGTCTTCGGAGACTGGGGAAAGATATTT
>JBDNBB010000024.1:0-18328 GCA_039768135.1 Polaribacter sp. | reverse complement strand
TACTAGATATGAGAAATTGTGTCCTGTACTATACTGTGGAAAAAACTTTAGTTTTACATATTATTTTCAATATAACTTTGAGTTAAAATAAATATTAACTAAAATCTATAAACATTATTTACAAAAAAATCTTTGCTTTTTTTTAAATTAACTCTATTGATATTCTATTATAAAAATAATCTAAACTAAAACTTTGTGATTTGTCAAAAATGATTAATTTTTATGAGTTCTCATTTATTTTTTTGTTTAATATATATAGTTTAATATATCTAGTTAGAACACCATAAGCTTGTGTTTTTCCAAAAATAAAACCTGCAAAACCATCTAAAAAACCTAATCTAACAAAATAATGGATAAAAAACCTTATGAAAGGTTTTATCAAAACATGAAATAAGTTTACTTTTTTTCCTTTACTATGAAGTTGTCTAGCTCTTAATGTAGCATAATGATTCATTTTAGAAATGTAATGATCATAACTTTTATAAGAAAAATGGTCTATTTTATGTTTAAAAAAACCTAATTTTCCATTTGCAACGATGGTTTCATGAACTGGGCTTCCGTCATATTTACAAAATTCTTTTAAGAATAAACGTATAACTTTATCTCGTTGACATCCACCATAATTTATTTTCTTTCCCATGAAAAAGAAACTTCTTTTTACATAGAAACCAACAAAATCTTTGGGGTTTTTAACTGCTTCTAAAATTTCTGTTCTTACTTGAGGGGTAACACGTTCATCTGCATCTAAAATATAAATCCATTTATTGGATGCTAAATTTATTGCATAATTTTTCTGAGTAGAAAAATCATCGAACTCACGTTGAATAATTTTTACATTTTTTTTGTTAGCAATATCAATAGTTTTATCAGAACTATAAGAATCAATGATTATAATTTCGTCTGCGAATGATACAGATTCTATTGCTTTCTCAATATGAAATTCCTCGTTAAAAGTTGGAATAATAACTGTTATCTTTATCATGGATTTATCGTATTAAGAAAAAATTATTACTCATAAAATACATCTTTTAAATAAGGCTTTTTCTAATTTAACTCCTTATATCATTTAAATTATATTTTAGCAAAAAGGATCTTAAGGTGAAGATTTTAATTCTCAACTTATTTTATCAATATTTTTTTTACTATAAAACTATCTTCAGAATTTAGTTGAAGAAAATAAATACCTTTTGGATATTTCACAAAATCTAATTTATTGTGAATCAAATCTCTTTTTTCTAATACTTTACCTTGTGGAGATATTAACTTGTAGTTTAGTTTTTTTATTTGACTTTTCACATTAAAAACACCTTTACTTGGGTTTGGATAAACAACAATAGTATTCGAATTAAAAATATTAACTTTCAAAGCCGATTTAGAGAAAATTTCTATCTTATCTGGCTCACTAGATAAAGATCTTTTTTGGGTAAGTCTTATCACATTTTCTCCTTGGTTTAGACTCACATTTTCGATTTTGTTTTCTCCATAAATGTTCCAATCTCCAGTTTTGGCAACCAAAAAATCCTCATAGAGTTGCCCATTTATTTCGACATCCATTACTGAGTCATCTCTATTTCTTACAGCAACAAACAACACAATATCGTACTCATCTACTTCTGTGATAGTAAATTTATATTCTAAAAATTGGTTGCTAGCAAAAGAATCTACGTATTCACCTCCTGATGCCGAAGAACTGGCACCAATTTGAATATCACTTGAAGCTGTGGTAAAATTTTCTGCTTCTAAAAGAACCGTTGGTGCTACTTCTTCTTGTACCTCTTCTTCAGACAAGGTAAATTCTTGAAAATATAATGGACGTTTATCTCCTACACCTACAGTATTATTTCCAGTATCTTCCATCAAATACACAAACAATTTATCATTTTCTACAAAAGCATCAAAATGATTAAAACGTATAGATTCTTCTTGACCTGTATATACTATTTCCCAATTATTTTCGCCTTCTAAAGTTGTTTTAATGTTTACTTTTCCGCCAATTAATTCTACCATAAAAATATGGTTTTTGTAACTGTAAATTTCTCCTCTAGTACTAGGGTTTGGAATTAAACCACCTGCATTCTTTGAAAAATTAGCATCGTTAGCTTTTTTGTAGTAATGTACATTTATGCCATCAACACGTTGTACAAAATGAATGGTACTATTTTCAGTAACTGTCCAGGCTGGATCTGATGATGATCTTGGAAATGTATCTGTCCCAAAATCGTCTCCTGGTTGTGCAATTTGCACAGGATCTTGTGCAGGATCTATATTATTTTTTATGGGTAATGAAATCTGATTATTAGTAACATCAAACCATTGAACTGAATTATTTTTTGGGATTCCATTCGTATATGCATAATACAAACCACTATTTAACATATAACCATTGCTTGTATTTGTGTTATTATTTGTAGAATATCTAATTGAAAAACCTGAGTAAAATTTACCATTTAAAAAGCGCTCTCCTCCATACATGTTGTTTCTATTAGGCAATGGTAATGCACCTTCATGATAAGTCCAATTATTGGACCAAGAGTTGCCATCATAATGTGCTAATAAAATATCTCCATTTCCAGAACCACCTTTTCTGTATCTTGCTATTAAACTACCATCATCTGATCTATGAATCATTGGATACGTCATACGTTCATAGTTTTGACCTTGCTTTAAATAATTTCTTTTTTCATTAAAAATATCTAATGTAAACTCATTATCTGGTACAAATGCCATTTCTTTTTTAGAAACAGAGTAGTTAAAAAAATCATTAGGCAAACTAGTTTTACTATAGGCATGCATGTCATAAATAATATGAATTGTATTGTCTAAAGTACTAATACCTATTGCTGCTGTATTATGAGAATCACCTCTAATACCAGTGCCGTTTAAAAGTTCTCCTCCTTGACCTATATGTTGATGAGGAAACTCTATAGTTACCCATGGAGCATTTACTACATTTAAGTTTTTTCTAGATAACATTAAATTACGTTTATCCATACCACCTTTATACCAAGTAACAAATGCATATCCGTTTATTACATCTAAACAATCTCCATGTGGAGTAATTCTTCTACTAAACTTATAATTGACATCTTTTTCTCCTGCAAAAAATAAGCCACCTTCTCCTTCTTGTGTAACTTTAGTGTTACTCTTTAAAGTTGCTGACAATTTAGTTTGCCCATTTATTGAAGTAATAAAACTTACAAAGAGTATACTTAATAATATTTTTTTCATAATTGAGAAGTTTTTAGTTGATGAAATTTAGCCTTAATTGTCTTTTTAAATATTATTATCAAAAACAACAAAAGGTAGTATAAAACTACCTTCTGTTCAGTCTATTAAAATTTTTATTACTTTACCAAAGTAATTGCTATTAAAAAGAATTTATTTTTAACTGAATGGTATGTTTCCCTGGCGTTAATCTTACAATTTTAAATGCAGATGGAACGCTTTTTCCATTGTGTATAAATTCTTTTCCTTTAGAACCGTTTAAAGAAAATTCAGCAACCATATTTCCCGGTATTTCAATTTCATAGGTTTGTAATCTCGGCCCATTTCGCTTGTAACTTGCCTTTATAGTTCCTCTTACAGTTGGCACTTCTATAGCACTAGATTTTAATTTACTCATTTGAGGCTTAATCGTAGCAATACCAAAACCTGGTGTTTTAGGTTTAATTCCCCATAATCCTCTAGGAATTACATTTGCTGGTGCTGCACCCCAAGCATGGTTCCAATCTAAATTTACTTTATACTCATAATCCCATGCTTCTAAAGAAATTGTAGATCCTATTCGAATCATATTATACCAACTTCTCTTAGCTTTACTTGCCAATAATTCAAGCGCATAATCTTCTTCACCTGCATTGTATAAACCGTCCATTAAAAATT
The DNA here is from genome assembly GCA_039768135.1 of Polaribacter sp. GTDB lineage: Bacteria > Bacteroidota > Bacteroidia > Flavobacteriales > Flavobacteriaceae > Polaribacter. Next base: position 14,446 of record JBDNBB010000024.1, on the reverse strand, counting down.
GAGCTCCATAAACACTACAAGCCATTCCTCTAGACTTTACAAAATCTACTACAGATTGATAGTGTTCTTCTGGAACCAAACCAAATGCTAAAGGCATCATATTAGCATGTAAAGAAGAATGGTCTGTTCCAATACCGTCTACATAGATTCCTTTTTCTTTGTTAAACATTTGTTCGTTTACTGCTTTTTTAGCTTTTGCAGCTCTATATTCAAAATCTAAGGCCTCTTGTGTTTTTCCTAATAATTTAGCAAACTCAGACATAATTTTCATGTTCTCATAAAAGAACGCATTAATAACGGTACTGTAAGGTTTAAATACAAACCCATCTCTTTCTCCTTTTGTTTTACTACCCGCAAAATTCTTAGAAGGCCAATCTACAATATCTGTTAACGGTTTTTTATAACCAGGTTTAAAACCTAACTTATACATAAACTCTTCTGTTACTTTTGTAGATGTAATTAAACCGTCTTCATTTGATAGCTCAAAAAGTGTTTTGTGCTTTAAAGCTTCGTAATAACGTTCTATCAATTCTGTGTTGCCTGTATACATGTAATCTGCATAAATTAACAACGCTACATGTTGTTGCCATTCTGTAGGCCATGTTGGGTTCTCCATAAAATATTCTATGGTTCTTCTAGCAATAGCGAACTCTCTATCTGTTGTGTAATGGCTTAATTGATTTAAATATGCATCTGCCTCATAAGGTATACGCTCTCTATCTCCGTCTACATACAACCCGTTAAAAGTTGTTGCTTCGATAGAATATTTAGAAAAATCCCAAACTTGATTTAAAATATTATTGTTACTGCTAAAGTTACTTGCATCATCTTCCCAATAACCTGTGTGTCTTAATTGTTCGAAATCTGCAGCTTTTAATGAAGTTTTTGCGCCCTCTACTTCAGCATATCTAAAAGGTTGTAGTACAGGGAAGCCTTTTGGTAAAGGAATTGCCTTACTTGGCCCTTTCATACGCTTGTCTGGAACCGGATTAATTTCTATTTGGTAAGTTGTCTTTTCAGGAGTTACATTCACCTTAATTTCTTGGTAACGTATGTTGCTTTTTGCTGGTGGTGTCCTATTTACATTGCCATTATCATCTAACATTTCACCAATTCTAACGGTTAATGTATGAGGTTCTTTAGCTATATAATTAAAGTCGATAGTTGCAAAAGCGGCTTTACCAAAATCCATGAAGTAAAAATTTCCTCTATTTTCAAAAGCAACAGGTTTTACCTTATTTACTAAATATTTATTTTCTGTAGAAATAATGTAGTCATTACTTTTACCTGTTGTAAATTGTTGCGCCTCAGAATAATCAACTAAACGATTTGCTTCATCCCAAATTCTAACTTTCCAGAAATATGTTTTATCAATTTCTAACTCATTTCCTGTAAATTCTACATCTGTAGATTTTGATGATGCTACTCTACCACTATCCCAAATATCACCATTATTTGCATCTATACTTGCTTTGTTTGATGCTACTAAAATTTGATATGCACCTTGGTATTTTGCTCCTAGAGGAACAGTCCATCCAAATTCTGGTTTTAAATCGAAAATTTTTACCTCTGTAGTTGGTTCTCTAATTAATTCTACTGTTAAATCTGAGGGAGCAGCTCTAAAGTGATCACTGTTTTTTTGAATTAATTGTTCTGTCTTCGCTCTTAAACTAAATAAAACCTCTTTGTATTTTCTTTTCCCAACAAGGTTTTTAATTTCTTGCGGATCTTTTTCTAAATCATACAACTCTTCTATAGTCTTATCATTTACATATCTAAAATACTTCCACTTTTTAGTACGCACGCCCTCACTTGGTGGAATTTCGCTAAAGTCCCAAATATGTTCTATTAAAATAGTATCTCTTTCTATAGATTTCTTTTGTTGTTTTACAATCGGCATTAAACTTTTTCCTTGCCAAGATTTAGGCGCTTTTAAACCTGCTAAATCTGCAATAGTTTGTGTAACATCGATGTTTAAAACCATATCATCTATGTCTTGATGATTATTTTCTCTAGGATCAAAAACAATTAAAGGTACTCTTATTGAATTGTCATACATCAACCATTTTCCGGCCATTTGTCTTTCACCTAAAAAGTAACCATTATCTCCCATTACAATGATAACTGTGTTTTTATCTTGACCTTTTTCTTTTAACTTCGCACGTATTTTAGTAATTTCTGCATCTATTCCAGAAATCATTCTATAATATCCTTTTAAACTATGTTGGTACTTTTCTGGATTATCGTATCTCCAAGTCCAACGAAATCTGTTAAATCCTTTTTTAACAATTTCTGGCTGCGCATTAAAGTACTTATCATCTGCTAATGCAGGCTTTGGCATTGTTGTGTTTTCTAACATTGCATCCATAGTACTTTGCCAGAAATATTGTTTTTCTGCAGGATCATGTGCATGAGGTGCACTAAAACTTAACGATAAACAGAAAGGTTGGTTAATATCGGAATTTTTATCTATAAAATTAATGGCTTGTTGCCCTGTATATCTAGTTAAGTGCACGGTATCTTTTCCTATAGTTTTGTAATAGTAGCCTCTTCTGTCTTTATACCTGTTGTTTCTATCATAAGACTCATATTCATTAAACTGCTTGTCTAAATCATTATATCTAGTACCGTATTTACCATAAAAACCTGTATAATATCCATTGTCTTTTAACAATCTTGGATAAGAAGCATCCATGTATTCATCTCTAACATTTCCAGTTTGAAAATTAAAATTATGAGTTCTTTCGTGTAAACCAGTTAAAATACTGGTTCTACTTGCAGCACAAATTGGTGTAGTAACAATTGCTGAATTAAAGTAGGTACCTTTATTTGCTAAATCGTCCATTTCTGGGGTTTGAACAAATTTATTACCTGCATAACCAATGGCGTCAAAACGTTGGTCATCGGTTAAAATAAAAATGATATTTGGTTTTTTGGTACTTGAAGTATTTTGAGCGTTTAAGGTGTTTAAACCATAAATCACAGAAAATAAAACTATTAAAAAATTATTTTTACACATAAATTACTCTCTTAAGTATTAATATAAATAAATTGTTTTCGTAAAAATTTAGTAATTATAAATATAGAATTTAAACTAACAATTTGCATCCTGTCCTATCCTGAATTTTATAACTTAAATAAAATATTAAACATAATTTTTTTTAAAAAATAACTAAAAAAAACCCTTCATAAATGTAATGAAGGGTTTTTTTAGGATTTAAAATAAATTATAATTTATCTATTACTTTTCTAAGTTAATTGTAAATTCTTCAAATTTAACGTCTCTATCTCTTATGACTAAAGTGTCTTTCACTTTATGTAATAAATCGAGTGTTGCTGTTGTTGTTGAAACTAAATTTCCAAAAAAACTTTTCGTGGTTACTTCAACTTCTAATTCTCGGTATTCAAAATCTAAATAAATTACATCCCTAGTTTTTCCTCCCCACTCGTCTCCGTCTTCAACAAACTTTCCAGTTCCAATTACAGAAACTGTGCTATTTGGGTCAGCATTAGTTACAGTAATTTCTTCATTATCATTAAATGTTAATTTTAAAGACAATGTATTATTAGTAGCAAGATCTGGATCTGATCTTCTAATACCGATATTAGTATTCGCTATTTTTCTTCCTGCAGTTGATAATGGAAGTAATTCATCACCTACAACATACTCAGATCTGTAGACTGTAGAGCTATCAATAACCCTTGTTTCTGAGTCTGTAGGATTTCCATTTGCAAAAACAGTTTCCAATCCTACAAAACCTTTAACTTCATCCTCCCCACGTCTCAAATATATACCTTGATATTTATTCATATACTTAATACCAAAAAGAGTATAATCTTTAGGTAAAGTTTCCCAATCTTCTGCTTTTATTTTAAAAGGGTTTATAACACCTTCTGCAGGAACTCCAGTTAAAAGTGAATCTAGTCCTTCATAATTTGTGATTTTTAAAGGAATTACATAATGAACCTCTTCAAATTCTGCAAATGATTTTGGGTCATCAAAAAATGCATCTGAAAGTTGAACCGGTATACGGCCTTTTATAGATCCAGAAGGAATTGTTACTGGGCTTTCTTGCTCAATAGTATAGTAAGAAGTTGGTAATAACTCTACATTCACAGTATCTACCCCTAAGACAGTAGCATCTATCAATTCAGGAGCTAATTCAAAATGTACTTTTCTATCTTCAGAGTTATTATAAACTCCTGACATAGTAACACCGATTTCAAATCGTCCATTATTATCATTATCATTAAATCCTAAATCGTACTTTCCTTGTATTATTGTTCTTACAGGAGTTTGAAATGGAAAGTATACTGAAGTTGATCCAAAATCATCAAATTCGTTTACCTGATTTTCACAAGCTAGTAAACCAAAAGTAAGTACGGCTATTATTAAATATTTTATTTTCATGTCTAAAACTTTTATTCTTTTAAATTACAAAAATTACACTACCATCCATTGTTTTGCTCAAGTTCAGAAAATTTTAAAACCTCCGAATTTGGAATAGGCATATAAGTTGCAAATGATTGGTAGTTTCTAATTTCAACTGAAGGCAATTCAGAGTAATTATTTCCATCAAAAAAGTAACCCTTAGCTGTTTCATTTAGAGGTAACCCCCATCTTCTTAAGTCCCAAAACCTATGCCCTTCGAAACTTAATTCTAAACGACGTTCATTTCTAATAAGCTTACGCATATCTTCTTTTGTTGAAATCGATGCTAAATAATTATCTGGCTGTAAAATTCCAGCTCTATTACGAATTGCTGCGATTACATCACGAGCAGAAATACCATTAACTTGGTGATCTGGACCGTCAATTTCATTAGCTGCTTCTGCTAATATTAAATACAATTCCGTATATCTAAAATATACGTTTGCATGTCTTTTACCTTGCGCTGTCCCATCATTATTAATTCTAACTTCAGGTTGCAATAATTTTTTAAGATAATACCCAGTAGTTGTAGACTGCCCAGGTATAGAATCTAACCTATCATTACCTCCACCAAAACCGGTGTTAATAATACCTCCTCCAAATTCAGCACCATTAACAACAACATATTTTTCTAATCTTGGATCTCTATTTGCATAAGGGTTTTGTGGGTCATAAATGTTAGAATCATTTATTGGAGTTCCATCTAACATAGGAAATGCATCTACAAAGTTTTGAGTCGGATTTATTTCACCATTTCCATTTACTGATGGTGGAAACATTCTTTTTTCAAAGGTTGTACTATTTCCTCCTATGGAACCTCTCCAAAGAGATTCTCTACTCTGAATGTTATTATCAGATGTATAAAACTCAATACCATTTGGGTCTAAACCAGCAATACCGCCAATGGTATTTAATATCTTCGATGCATTATCTGCTGCAATTTCGTAATAACTTTGATTGTTTAAAAATGAAGGGCTTGCTGCAAAAAGCGCTAGACGTGCTTTTAAAGCTTTTACAATTCTTCCAGAAATACGTAAATCAAAAAAATTATCATTTACTATTCCGTATTTATCATAATCAAAACCTTCTAAATTTGAATACCATGGATCTATTTGCCCTTGACTTAAACCATAATCTGTTGGTAATAAACTAAGTGCGTCATTAAAATCAGCCATAATAGATTGAACAGAGTCTTCAAAAGATTGACGAGGGACATTAAAGTTTCCATCTGCTTCAATAAATTCAGTAAAATAAGGTATACCTAATAAATTTCCAGATTGACCAATACCAGCATGCGCTTGAAGTATATAAAAGTGATGTAACCCTCTTAATGCCAATGCCTCTCCTTTCATACGCATTTCAAACATTGTATTAGTTAATGTGTCTCGACTCCATTGTGTTTCACCTGCATCAATAATTTCTAAGAATTTATTTACCCAGAATACGCGTTCATAACTATTCCATCGAGATGCAGGATTAAATTGTGCGTTTAACTCGCCTAGAGCAATTCTTTTATAATTATTGTTTAAAATATTATTTATAGCATCATCTGTAGCTCCTTCCGAAAAGGAGTATTGATTAACTAATCCAGTGTATCCATTTAATAGTATCCCTTCTGCCTTTTCAGGAAAGTTACTAAGATTATCAAAATTTAATCTGTTTTCATCAATTGGTTCAATTTCACAACCAATAATAATTGCAAAAACAAATACAATTAATATATTTTTTATTAAACTTTTCATTTATTTTATAATTTAAAAATTTTATTAAAATGACATTCTTAACCCTAAAGTAAAAGATCTAGACAGAGGATCTGAACCTATCCTTAATTGACGTATATCTTTATTTTTAGAAATCTCGAATAAATTTGTTCCAGAAACATTAAGACTAAAATCTTCAACACCCATATTATTACATACAGCATCAGAAAATTCATAAGTAAACTGTGCACGGCTAATATTAAAAAAGTTATTATTATAAAGCCAGAATGTAGAATTTCTGAAATTATTCTGATTTGTACCCGATGATAATCTAGGGAATGTAGCTGTATCTGCAGTTTCCGGTGTCCATCTTCCTAATACAACTTCTGAATATTTATCATTACCATCAATTGAATAATATTGGTTAAAGTTACTATTTAATCTATTACCCTTAGAACCTGATTCGCCTGTTGCTAGAACAAAAAAGCTGAACCTTTTATAACTTAAATTAAGATTAAAAGCATACGTTAAAGGACTACTAGATTGCCCTATTGCTACTCTATCATCATTATCAATAATATTATCTCCATTTTGATCTTGATATTTTATATCTCCTGGTTGAACATTACCAAATTGAGGTTGAGCCAAACCAGTATTTAAAACTCTATTACCGCTAGCATCTGAGTTAAAATCTGCTTCAGAATAAAAACCTTGATCAACTAACCCAAAAATTGTAGAAATTTCTCTTCCTTGTCTTTGTAAATAGTTTTCGGCAAAAACCTCAGATACTTTAGATCTTTCTGTTTGACTATATAAAATATTAGTACCCATACTAACTGAGAGGTCTTCATAAGTTTTATTATAATTTATACCTAGCTCAAAACCAGTATATAAATTTTTATTATAATTAACATATGGTCTAAAATCATTATAGTAAGAAGGGTATTGATCTTGTAAAAAAGTAATTTGTTTATCTAGTTCAGTTTTAAAATAATTAGCCTCTACAAAAAATGAATTCATTAAATTAGCTTCAAAACCTAAATTAAAATCAATACGCTCTTCAAATGTTAAGTCTAAATTTTCTCCTTGTGTTAGAGTTTGTATATTATTAGAGTTCCCATCTGCCCAATTAATATTACTCCCATTAGAGTAGTTTGAGTCATATAAGTAATAAGCACTAGAAGCATTATTAACTGACCCACCACTGTTTAGAGCAGTAATACCTCTGTCAGATTTTATAACACCACCAGATGCCTTTATTTTTAGATAATTAATAAATTTATTGTTTTTCAAAAAAGAACTTTCACTTAAAATATAAGCTATACCTGCAGTAGGTGATAAAGCTCCTCTGTTTCCTTCAGGTAATTTTAAAGAATTTGCATAAGTTGCAGTTAAATCAATAAATAATTTCTTTTTATAGTCATAAGAAGTTTGAAACCCAAAGTGAGAATCGATATCTGTTTGCTTAGCATCATTTTGTCTTTGAGAATTATAAAAAGCTAAAAAAGTTGTATTTAAAGAATGATCTTTAGCAAGAGTAGTATTATAGTTTATTAGTCCATAAAAACCAAAACGAGAAATAAAATCATTTGTACTAAGATTTTCTCTTTGGTCTTTAAGGTCTTCACCATAAACATTAAAACTTCTTATTTTATTACCTTCCCAGATTGGTTCGTAAGTTTTAAATTGATTTGCAATTGTTGCGTTATAAGAATCATAAAAATCAAAACTTAAATAAGTCTTAGCAGATAAACCTTTAGTTATTCTATCTAAATCAAAATTAATAGTATTGTTAAACTGTGTAGATCGAAACACAGTATTTTGATAACCTCCTGCTATAGCTAAAGCTATAGGTGAATTTGCACCAAATTGTTGGGTTGATCCTAAAAGCATTCCATTATATGTATTTGCCGCAAGTAATTGTCCAACAACTTCAGGGTCACTAGTAGAGATGGCGTCTAAAGGTAAAAATGGAGAATAAAGATTAGGTCTTAAAGTAGTAGCTTCTCTCAATAAATTAGATCTAGATGACTTATTGTTACTCACAACTACTATACCATCTAAACTACTGGTAATCCAATCATTTACTTTAAAATCTATGTTACCCCTTACATTAAAACGATTAGAACCTGCATTTATATCATCATTGATATTTACCCAAGCATCATTAATATTCAAACCTACATTTACATAATACTGATTCTTTTCATTACCGCCTGAAAATTCAGTAATTACATTGGTAAAAGATGTAACAGGTCTTATGAATTGACTAGAATAATAATCTACGTCAGGGTATTCAAAAGGATTTAAACCATTTCTGGTATTTTGAATTCTCTCAGTTGAAAATCTTCGCCCATCATCGAGAGCCACACCATCATTAGTAAGAGCCTCATTATAAAGAGTCATATAATCAGCCGAACCTAAGTAATTTGGTAAAGAAACAGGAGTTCTAAAACCTGAAAGAACGTTAACATTAACTTCTTTTCTATTAACTTTTCCTCTTTTTGTATTAATAACTATAACCCCGTTTCTTGCTTGACTTCCGTATAATGCTATAGCATTTGCGTCTTTAAGAACAGCTATTTGATCTACCTCTTCCATATTTAAAATGTTGGGATCACGACCAATTACTCCGTCAATAACAAAAATAGCACTACCTATGCCTCTTATGTTTTCTGAACCTCTAACACCTAAAGTTAAACCATTTATATAGTTTCTTAAGAATTGAGTGTTATCGAATAATAAACGTTCTTTTGGGTTAATTTTTGAAATAGCGCTAGTTATCTCTCTAACACTTTTTGTAACAACTCCCATTTTTATTGTATCATCTTCAGATGCAAGGAAAGGAGATTTCTTTAAAATAATATCTCCATCTATATCAAGTACATTGACAAGTTTTGAAATAAATCCTTTTTTCTCAAGAGTAAAGGTATCTTCTTCATTAAGCATTTTAATTTGAAAATTCCCATTAGCATCTGTAGATACTTTTTCCCCATTAGAAGTTAAAACATTAACTTCTTTTAAAGGTTTTCCTTGTTCATCAACTACAGTTGCTTTTAATTTTGAATTCTGTGTTTGAGCAATTGTAATATTACAAAAGCAAAAAAACAATAAACAGGTTAGCGTAAACAACTTATATATTTTAGTTATCTTCATTTTTTATATATATTAATTAAAACGAATTAGCAAATTACTACCATCCTGGGTTTTGTGTAAAACCTGGGTAAAGTAATGTTTGTTCAACAGGAAATGGTAACCAATAATGTTTTGGAAACTCACAAATTCTTTCTACAATAAGTGATTCTGTAAAACTACTTCTATCTTGTGGAAAATCTAAAGCTAATTTTCTTTTGTATTTATCTAAATGAGCTACTCCCCATCGTCTAATATCTACCCATCTGTGTGCCTCATAACTTAACTCAACAGCTCTTTCTCTTCTTAATTCATCCATAAAATCTTCGTTGTTTGAAACAATATTAGAATTTACATTAGGAATACCTGCTCTATTACGCAACAGATTAATAGCTCCCTCAGCAGTTAAGTTGTAAGAATTTGGTGCTATACTTGCTCCCTTAGATGCATGTAAAGCTTCTGCATACATTAAATAAACATCTGTAAGTCTCATATGCATTCGCACTCCCACGTATTGATTGATGATAGGATTCCATCTAGTATGAAACTTACCATCAACTTTAGGGAAAAATTTAGTCCACATATATCCTGTGTTATTCAGAATTTTAATGTTTTCAGCGTTAGTACTTCGATGAACACCTTTAACTGAAGAAGATTCAAACCAAAGTTGGGCAGTTTTATGTGGATCATCAGCTCCAGGATCTATGATATCTCCATCAATAATATGCCACTTATAAAAACGAGGATCTCGGTTTTCGAAAGGTCTGGTAGGATCAAACAAAGTTGGGCCGTACTTACCACTAATATCATCTTCAATAGAAAGTCCATTAGACATCCCAAAGTTATTATGAATAAAATTATGAGTAGGACTAATAACTTCATATCCACCAGAATTGGTATGAATAGCTCTATTTACACCAGACGCCATAAATCTTGTAGCTTGTCCCTGACTACCACCGGTTGCAGCGAATATAAACTCTGACGCTCCTGGCCATGAACCTGGTGCAGAGGATTTCCAAAAAACTTCATCTAATTCATCTAATGAATTGGCTAAACGATAGCGTCCTTGATCAGCCAACTTAAGAATTCCAGAGAAAGCCTCAACTGCCATATCACATAATTCTGAATCGTAATCATATGTTGCTACACTAACATTGTTCCCTTTCATTAAAGGACTTGCTGCTAGTAGAAGGTTTTTACCTTGAAAAGCATAAGCAGTTCCTTTAGTAAGCCTACCTAAATTTTCTCCTAGTGTAAGTTGTCCATAAATTTCATTATCCCAATCTACAGGTAATAATTCAACCGCTTTTTTATAATCTTCATTAGCTCTTAAAGCAGTTTCTTTATAACTATCTGGTCTTACTAATTCAAAGTCAGCAACCAGCACTTCATCTATGTAAGGATAGCGTCCCCAAAATTTCATAATCTCATTATGAAAAAAAGCTCTAAAAAAATAGGCTTGTCCAAGAATAACATCTTTTTCTGCTTGGGACGCATTTACCATTAAATCTAATTCTTCTACATTTCTAATTACAATATTAGCTTTACGAATACCACGTAAGCTACCATCATATACACCAGGTCTTTGCCTATTAAAAGCGTTTGTATTCTCAACATTAGCTGAGTTTGTCCCTGTAGAACCGTATGCTGAGTTAAGATGATTGTTTAAGTAAATAAAATTATCTCGTATAACATCATTGAATCTTCCTGCATCGATATCGCCACTTGCTTTAGTAGGTCTGTCAACAAAACCATCATCACCTAAAAGAAAATCTTGGAAAGTATGTCCTTGCTGTTCATATGATACTACTAAAGCATACATTTCTTCAACAAAACCCTGTGCATTTTTAAACGTAGAAAAAACCACCTCTTCGTCTATAATTGCATCTGGAGCAACATCTAAGTAGTCCTCACATGAAAATGAGAATACAAGACTTAAAATTAATAATATTTTTATTGTATAGTTTTTCATTATTATAATTATTAAAAATTCATATTAAAACCAAAGTTAAATCTTTTTAAGGTTGGATAGTCCCCTCTTGCTCGTGCAGTTCCAGAAGTATTAAATTCTCTATCATCTGGCATATCTGACCATAAGAATAAATTATTACCATTTGCAAAAACCTGAAGTTTCTTTAATCCCAATTTTTCACATGTCTTTTTTGGTATATCATACGATAAAGAAACTGCTCTAAGTCTTGTTATAGAACCATCTATCCAGTTATCTCTAGGATTAGTAGCAGCTGGAACTCCAAATGACGGTTGCGTATCTGTGTTATTTGGCGTATCTACTGTCCAATAATCCAAATCTTGAGCGAATATTATTGGTGTTGAATTACTAAATACTTGATTACTAAACAATCTAGAAGCATTTTGAGTACCATACAACTGTGCAGAGACACTCCAACCCTTGTATTTAGCGCCTAAAGTAGCACTCCAAGTTCTTTGTGGTTGTTCTGGAAACCCAAAAGGTGCATTATCAAAATTATTATTATAGACACCATCTCCGTCGAAATCAACAACATCATAATAGCCAGGGCGCACGTCTCTTTGATTTTGGTTTTGTGGTGTGGAACTATAAATATCATCCCAACTTGTTAAAATACCAGCAGGGATAGCTGTTCTTCCTTGACCAATATTAAATCCAGCATCATTTAGATAATCAGCCTGAAATGCTGGATCATCTCTTATTATTACTTTATCTATAGCCTGTGTATAATTAAAATTACCAAATAAGTTTAAACCATTACCAAAAGTATAATTAGAACCTAAAACAATTTCATAACCTCTAACCTCAATAACACCTTTATTTATAGCTGCTGCTGATGTACCTGCAAAATCTGGTTGAGTTTGAGAATTAAGGACTACTACTTTATCACGATCTTCTGCAAAATAATCTAACTCACCAGTTAACAAACCATTAAAAAGGTTAAATTCAGCTCCTATGTTATATTTAACTGCTTCTTCCCATTGAAGGTTTGGATTACCAACTACTGCCTCTCTGTAGAATGTATAAGGTGAGCGCCCTCCATAACTACTAGGTACTAAAAATGCAGATAAACCAGATTCCCATTGCGTAAGCCATGACCATCTATTCCCTCTAAAATTATCATCCCCAACAAGACCATAAGAACCTCTAATTTTAAGTTGATTTAACCAATCCTCACTTTTTTTCATAAAAGATTCGTTTGATATTGTCCACCCTAATGCTACAGAAGGAAATAAGTCAAAACGATATCCTGGACCAAATTGTTCAGAACCATTGTAAGCACCATTAATATCTATAAAGTATCTTAAGTCATAGTTATAAGTAACTCTTCCTACCCAATCTTCACGATACCTTGGAAAAGCTGCTACACCACCACTTCCTGTTGCAGACTCCTGCCTTCTAACTAAAAATAGCGCTGTTAAATTATGCTTTTCAGCAAATGTTCTATTATAGTTAAATGAAAAATCGTACACCAATCTTCTAGATCGTTGACCTTCTTCAACTTCTAAGGTTTCTAAATTCCAAGGATCTTGCACATAACCAAATCTATTAGTAACATCTGGAATAAGAAGACTTTCTTGATCACCATCATAGACTCTAAAAGTTACACCTCCATCATTTAAATCTTGTCTACTTCTTTGGGTATTATCTAAAGAGAATCGTCCCTGAAAAGACAAACCTTTAGTTATAAAATCTAATTTTTGTTTTAATATAAAGTCTGAATTAATCTGGAAACTTCTATAAGTATTATAACCAGAACCCTGTAGAGTTTGAACAGGATTTACATATACATTAAAATAGCTAAAAGGATTACCATACAACCCATCCGGATAAACAGGTGGATAAAGACTAGGAGCTATTAAGTACAAACCATTTGTTACATTACCAAGACTCCCAGGACTCTCTCTAATCCCTAAAAAACCTCCTAGATTAACCGATAACTCTGTCGTACTTGTAATATTAAAATCGATATTAGACCTGAAGTTAAATCTATCATATCTATACTCACCTAAATACCCTCTTCCATTATCATATTTTCCTCCATCAAAAATATCATTTACTGTTTGATATGCTAAACTTCCAAAATATTTAGCTTTTTTATTTCCACCACGTATAGATAAATTAATTCTATAATCTTGTGCAAAATCTTTCAATAATTCTTCTTCCCAATTAACATTAGGATAAATATAACTTTGTTCTAAACTTGTAGGATTAAGATATCTATTTACAATATCTAAAGGCGTGTAATTATTCCAGGTATTAGGAGATTGTGCTAAACCTCTCAATATAGCACTATTTGCTTCTAAAAAACCATTAAAAGAATCCAGTTTTTCTGGTAATTGAGAAACCATTTTAATAGTTGAATTAACGCTTAATTGTAATTGCGCTTTTCCTACCTGACCTCTTTTTGTTGTAATTATTACTACTCCATTGGCTCCCTCTACACCAAACACTGCAGTTGCAGAAGCATCTTTAAGTACAGAAATATTTTCAATATCATTCATATCGATATCTGTCATCGATCTCTTAATACCATCTACAAGTACAAGCGGACCACCTTCACCATTCCAAGAGCTCCTACCACGAACAAATATCCTCATGTTGTTTTCTCCAGGAACACCACTACCTTGTATAGCAGTAACTCCAGGTAAATTACCTTGCAAAGCTTCTTCAACATTACTTATACCAGCTGTAACCTTCATTAAATCATCACCTTTTACTTGTGAGATAGCACCAACTACACTTTCTTTCTTTTGAGTTCCGTAACCAACAATTACTATTTCATCTAAGCTTTCTGCCTCCTCCTTTAGAATTACATTAACAACTTTTTTACCCATTACAGGGATTTCCACAGTTTTAAAACCTAAATAAGAGAAAACTAAAATTCTCTCACCAACTGTTAAATCTATGGTGTAATTTCCATCAAAATCTGTTTGAGTTCCTCTCAATGTTCCTTTTTGAACAATACTTACACCTGGTAAGGTTATACCTCCCTCATCTTTTACAACTCCAGTAACTTTTTCTTGTGCTTGTAAATTAATTGATGAAAAACTGCAAGTAATCACAAAAAGCATTACCATAAATGATGGAACTGATCTCTTGCTTTTTTGTTTTAATTTCATTTTAAGTTTAAAATTTAACATATGATTATTTTATTTGATTGAATTCATGTAAAATGAAATTATTAGGAAT
>JBDNBB010000023.1:0-9377 GCA_039768135.1 Polaribacter sp. | reverse complement strand
ATGTATAAATCATTTCTATTTCTGCTGACGAAAAGCTTATTTTCACAGGGAATAATAATTGTTGACTATTAGCTTCTTTAACTGTAATACTTTCTAAAAACTCTTCATACAAAATACGTTGATGTGCTAAGGACTGGTGTATTAACACAACACCAGATTTTATTAAACTCATTACGTATTTACGGTGAATTTGAAATGTTTTTTGAGTTTTAACTTCTTGCTGATCTGCAAATAATTGATCTTGTTGTTGCTCATCTGCAATAGTTGCAGAAGCATATAAAGTCTCCCAATTTTGGGATTTTTGTTCTTTCTGATAGGGATAATTAACTTCTTTTTGTTTTATTTCATTAAAAGGGTTAAAATCTGGATCAACTGTAATTTTTGGAGTACTACTTTTTAAAGTTCTTATATTTTGATGATAAGAAGTATCTAAATTAGCATCTCTATTAAAATCTAACACAGGAGCTACACTATATTGTCCTAAACTATGTTTTACAGTAGCTCTTAACATGGCATATAATGCCTTTTCATTATCGAATTTTATTTCGGTTTTTGTAGGATGAATATTTATGTCAATGGTATTTGCTGGAACTTTTAAATACAAAAAGTAAGATGGATGTGAGCCTTGTTCTAACAAACCATCAAATGCACTTACAACAGCATGATTTAAGTAAGAGCTTTTTATAAAACGGTTATTAACAAAAAAAAATTGCTCACCTCTTTTGCGTTTAGAGAATTCTGGTTTTGCAACAAATCCTTCTATATTTAAGATATCTGTTTGTTCTTCTATAGGAACTAATTTCTCGTTCATCTTAGCACCAAAAACAGCAACAATTCTTTGTCTTAAGTTACTGCTTCTTAAATGATACACTTCACTATTATTATGGTTTAATAAAAAAGAGATGTTTGGGTGAGCTAAAGCAACACGTTGAAATTCGTCGATGATATGTCTTGTTTCTACAGTCTCTGATTTTAGGAAATTTCTTCTTGCAGGAATGTTATAAAATAAATTTTTAACTGCAATACTAGCTCCTTTTCCTGTAGCTGTGAACTCTTGAGAGATTAAAGTACTTCCCTCAATTTTAATCCAAGTTCCTAATTCCTCACCTTCTGGTTTGGTTTTTAATTCTACATGTGCAATTGCAGCTATAGAAGCTAGTGCCTCACCTCTAAATCCTTTTGTATTTAAGTTAAATAAATCTTCGGCTTTTTCAATTTTTGAAGTCGCATGTCTTTCAAAACACATTCTGGCATCTGTAGTACTCATGCCTTTTCCATCGTCAATAACCTGAATTAAAGTTTTACCTGCATCTTTTAGTAACAGTTTTATATTGGTTGCGCCTGCATCTATAGCATTTTCCAATAATTCTTTAACAACAGAAGCGGGTCTCTGTACAACTTCTCCAGCTGCAATTTGATTAGCTACGTGATCGGGCAAAAGCTGAATTATATCTGACATTATTATAAAAAAATTGATAAATCAAAATCGATTACATACAAAAATACAAATAGTAGTATCAGTATTATATAAATAATTGTTTTGTTGGTACCTTTATCTGAGGTCTTTAGGTCGTTTACAGCATCAGAAAACTTAGATTTCAATCCTTTACTTTTACCTGTAGTAGTTCTAAATTTATCAAGTTTATGCTCAATTTTATAGGGACTTCCTTCACCCTTATAATAACGAGGTTGATAATCAAATTTCTTATTTGTTTTTTTTAAAAATCCCATAATATCAAGTAAAGATAGTATTTTAAAGAAAGGTTGAGTAATTATTTTAACCCAAATCAAATTTAAAGAAATTAAAGGAATGCGTCAACTAAAGAAGCTAAAAGTATTCTTAAAAAATAAAGATTAATTTGAGTGTGTTTAATATCTTAAAAAGTAGTTAAAAAAAAATATATAAGTAGTCACTTATTTTTTAAAGTGTCATAACTAAAATCCGATATGCTCAGATGCTCTATCTATATTTTTAAGTGCTGCCATTTTTATAGCAGCTACAGCACACTCAATTCCTTTATTACCAAACTTGCCTCCAGATCTGTCTAAAGACTGTTGTTTTGTATTGTCTGTTAAGACGCAAAATATAACAGGCACATCATATTTTACGTTTAAATCAATAATTCCTTGTGTAACACCTTCGCAAACAAAGTCGAAATGCTTAGTTTCCCCTTGTATAACATTTCCAATAGCTATAATAGCGTCCAGTTTTTCAGTTTCAATCATTTTCTTACAACCATAGACCAATTCAAAACTACCAGGAACATCCCAACTAATAATATTAATAGCTGTTGTGCCACAATCTAAAAGCGTATCAACCGCTCCTTTTTTTAAATTTTGTGTAATTTCAGGGTTCCACTCTGAAACAACAATCCCAAATCGAAGAGATTTCGCATTTGGGATTGTTGTTTTATCGTAATAAGATAAGTTAGTTGTAGCCATTTTTAAGCTCTTTTTTTAAATAATACTTTTAGAGTTTTTGAACTAAAATTTGTAAACTAACAACTAATCTTTTGCATATTTTGCTGCATTAATAAATTTATCTATATCTCTACCTTGTTCAGATTTAGAGTATTTTTCTTTAATTATAGAAAACATTGCTACAGCTTTATCGAATTCATTTAACAACATTGCAGTTTGCCCTCCTTTAAACAAAAACAGAGGAGTTGTAAAATCGTTACTTTCTACATTTGCAGCTTTTTCATAATAATCTAATGCATCATTTTGTTGATCTATGTCAGAAAAGGCATCTCCAATTGCACCCAGAGCTACAGCATTTAAAATAGCATTATCAGAATTAAATTTCCCTAAAAACTCGATTCCTTTGTCATATTCTTTCATTTGTAAATATGATACACCAGAATAGTAGTTCGCTAAATTTCCAGCACTTGTTCCGCTGTAAACTTCAGCAATATCTAAAAAACCGTAATTACCATCAGCTCCTTCTAATCCTAAATTTAATAAAGAATCTATACCAGATCCAGCTGTTGCGGCCTCATCAAAATATTTTCTTGGAAAAGCCAGTTCGTTAGAAGCTTCTAGTTCATTTGGTGTAACAACATATTTATTGTATCCTAAAAATACTAGAAAAATCACAACAATAGCTATTAGACTACCAAATAAAACTTTGCTATTCTTTTCTATCCACTGTTCAGATTTAGAAGCAGTCTCGTCTAAAGTATTAAATACCTCTGCAGTTGTGCTTTCCATTTCTTCTAATTGCTGTTCTGCTTTTTTACCTTCTGGTTTATATTTTTTCTTGTATGTTGCCATATTTACTTAAAAATTAGTGGCGACAAAAATAGTTTTTTTAATTGGATTTTAAAAGCGGTTATTTCGCAAAAATTTCAATAATTTGCAGTCGCTTTTTAATTTCAAAAATTTGTTATGTATTTACAGCAACTCTCATTGGTTAATTTTAAGAACATAAGCTCTCAATCTTTTAATTTTCAAGAGAAAATAAATTGCTTTGTAGGAAATAATGGTGTTGGTAAAACAAATGTACTTGATGCTATTTATTACTTGTCGTTTACGAAAAGTTATTTTAATGCAGTGGCTATACAAAATATAAAACATCATGAGCCTTTTTTTATGATTGAGGGAAATTACCTTTTAAATAACAGAAATGAAACCCTAGTCTGTAGTCTTAAAAGGGGACAAAAAAAGCTTTTAAAAAGAAATGACAAAGCGTACGATCGCTTTTCAGATCATATTGGACAATTTCCACTTGTTATAATTTCTCCTGCAGATAGAGATTTAGTAACTGAAGGAAGTGATTTGAGAAGAAAGTTTATAGATGGAGTAATTTCTCAGCAAAACAAAGCTTATTTAAAAGATTTAATAAGTTACAATAAGGTAGTAACGCAACGTAATTCTTTATTAAAATATTTTGCTGCTAACAGGACTTTTGATGCTGTAAATTTAAATATTTATGATGATCAGCTAGCAGCGTATGGAACTAGAATTTATGAGGTTAGAAAAGATTTTTTAAGTACATTTATTCCAATATTTAATGAAAAATATAAAGTAATATCTGGTGATAATGAAGTTGTTTACTTAAATTATAAAAGCCAATTACAAGACTTTACAATGAAAGATCTTTTGGTAAAATCATTAGAAAAAGACCGTTTATTACAATATAGCACAGCCGGAATTCATAAAGATGATTTAAGTTTTGAAATTGGAGAATATCCAATAAAAAAATTTGGTTCACAAGGACAACAAAAATCTTTTTTAATAGCGCTTAAGTTGGCTCAGTTTGAATTTATAAAACAACAAGCAGGTATAACACCAATTTTATTGTTAGATGATATTTTTGATAAATTGGATGAAAGTAGAGTAGCCCAAATTATTGATCTAGTAAATAATGACGAATTCGGACAAATTTTTATTACTGATACTCATGCAGAGCGAACTGAACGTATTTTAAAGCAAGGTGATAAAAAGTATCAATTATTTAAACTTTAAAATTTAGAGAATGGCTAAGAGAGAAAATGATTCTTTTTCAATAGAAGATTTAATGCAATTATTTATTAAGGAAAACAACTTAAGTAAAGGAATGCAAAAAATTAAAGTAGCTGAAACTTGGGCAAAGATGATGGGACCTGGAATTTCTAATCATACTTCTTCTGTTAAATTACAAAATAGAACGTTAATAGTGCAATTAACTTCATCTGTATTACGTGAGGAGTTGAGTTATGGCAAAGAAAAAATTATTAAAATGATGAATGAAGAATTAGGGAATGAATTAATTTCTAAATTGATGTTGGTATAAAAAAAGACCTGTATTAAAATACAGGCCTTCAAATACATTTTTATAGAGTAATTTAAAACATTTCTCTACCAGAAAAATGAAATTTACTTTCAATTGTTGCATTTTCATCAGAGTCAGATCCATGTACTGCATTTTCGCCCATAGAAGTTGCATACAATTTTCTAATTGTTCCTTCTGCTGCATCAGCTGGGTTTGTAGCCCCAATTAAAGTTCTAAAGTCATTAACTGCATTATCTTTCTCTAACACTGCTGCAATTATTGGTCCACGTGTCATGAATTCTACTAGTTCTCCAAAAAAAGGACGCTCATTATGCACTGCATAAAATGATTCTGCGTCTGCTTTAGTCATTTGAGTTTTCTTTAACGCTACGATTCTGAAACCTGCTGCATTAATTTTTTCTAAGATAGCTCCTGTATGTCCGTTTTCTACAGCATCAGGTTTTAGCATTGTAAATGTTCTGTTTGTTGCCATTTTATTTTTATAAAAATTTTTGCAAAAGTACGGCTTTTATTGGTGTTCACAAGTTAATATGTTTGTTTCATTTTCTGCTGAAGTTTATTGTTTTTTCCTCTCATCTCTAATGTAATGTTTCTCTCCTTAAAATTAAACCGCAAAAGTCCAAAGCTAATATCATGAACTACCTCTTGTTTTCTGTATTGATTAGGTTCTCCGTCAAATTTTGAATAAGAGTGTGTAAGTCCACTTGAAGTAAAATCTGTCAAAAAATACGGTAAGCCCTCTACAGTAGTTTGCGAGAATTCAGAGATATGTCTATCACCAGATAGCAAAAGAACTCCTTTTGATTTAGAGTTAAGAATTGTATTTTTTAATTGATCTACTTCATGAGGGAAGTTTCCCCAAGTTTCAAAACCGTGTTCTGAAGAAAGAACTTGAATGCTGCTAACAATAATATTAAATTCTGCAGAAGAGTTTTTTAATTCGTTTTTTAACCATTTCCACTGTTTTTCTCCTAAAATTGTCCCCTTTCCGTATGCATTTGGTTCATATCTTCTTTTTCCTTTTGCTTTAGTAATCGCAGTCCTGAAATAACGCGTATCTAATATAATAACTTTAATATCTCCTTTTGGAGTTTTTATAAGTTTTGAATGGTATATGCCTTCTCTATTTCTTCTTGGACTATCTTTAGCAACTCCTAAAAAATTTAAAAATAACTCTTGTGCTTGTCTTTTTTTAGGAAATTCAGTTCCACCATCATTAGCACCATAATCGTGATCATCCCAGGTTGCTAGAATAGGTGTATTTTTTCTTAACATTTTATACCCTTCTTGATTAATCTGAGTATCATAGTCTTCTTTCATTTTATTCATATCTTCTGTGTCTGAATAAATAATATCTCCACCCCACACCCATAAATCAGGGTTGTTTTTACTAATTTCTTTCCAAAGTATATTTTTTTTATTTTGTTTATTACAAGAACCAAATGCAATAGTATAGTCACTTTCAATAGTTTTTTTTGTGTTTTCTTTTTCTATCTTAGTAGAGCAATGGAAAAAACTCAAGGTTATAATTCCAATAAGGAAATAATTTCTCATAAATTATAGTTAAATAAATAGTTGTTTTTTCAAATGTACTTAAAAAAAGCTTCAATGAATATTATTAAATTGTATCTTCGTTGCCTATGATTTTAAAAGGATTTAATGATTTAAGCACTTTTTTAGAAACTCCTAAAAACGTTGTGATTGTAGGACATAGGAATCCTGATGGAGATGCCATTGGGTCTTCATTAGCATTAAAACATTACCTAACTAAAAAAGGGCATTATTCTACAGTTGTTATGCCAAATGAATACCCAGATTTCCTTCATTGGTTGCCTGGGTCTGAAAATACTTTTCGTTTTGATTGGCAAAATAGTCAGTCACAAAAAGCGATTCAAAAATCAGATATTATTTTTCTTTTAGATTTTAATACGTTACATAGAGTAGGGGCTGATATGCAAAATACCCTAGAAAAATATCCGAATGATTTTGTGATGATAGATCATCACCAACAGCCAGATGATGTTAAATTTATGTATTCTGATGTTAAAGTTTGTTCTACTTCACAAATGATCTACCAATATATAGAAATGAATAATGATTTATCACATATTGATAAAGATATTGCTACTTGTTTATATACAGGAATCATGACAGATACTGGTTCTTTTAGATTTCGTTCTACTACAAGTAAAACACATAGAATTATTGCAGATTTAATAGATAAAGGAGCTCAAAATGACAGAATACATAACAATGTATACGATTCTAATTCATACAATAGACTTCTTTTATTAGGACAAGCTTTAAGCAATTTACAAATTTTGCCTGATTATAAAACTGCTTTTATAACCTTAACTGATGAAGAAAAAAAACGTTTTGATTTTCAAAAAGGTGATACAGAAGGTGTTGTAAATTATGCATTGTCCTTAAAAGGAATTATTTTTGCAGCAATTTTTATTGAAGATAAAGAACAAAGTATTATAAAAATATCATTTAGATCTAAAGGCTCTTTTTCTGTAAATAAATTTTCAAGAAATCATTATAATGGAGGAGGACATGATAATGCTGCAGGAGGCAGATCTGAATTTGCTATGCAAGAAACTGTAGATAACTTTTGTTCATTATTAAAAGACTATAAAACAGAGCTTGAAACTTCTTATGAAATATAACTTACTTCTAATTGTTTTGTTTTTAGTAACGATTTCTTGCTCAAAAAAAACAGCAAGAAGACCTTTAAAACCAAAGCCATCTACTACTGTTTATGCAGATGCTTTAAAAAAGAGTAAATTGATCAATAAGAAAAATGATGAAAAGATAGCAGCTCTTGTAAAAAATGACTCATTAAATACCTATATACAATCTACAGAAGGTTTTTGGTATACATACAATCATAAAATTAATAGTGACTTGCCTTTTCCAAAAATGGCAGATGAAGTAATTATATCGTATTCAATTAAAGATTTAAATGACTCTGTAATTTATAGTGAAATGGATCTCGGTACTAAGAGTTATGTGGTTGATAAAGAAGATTTTATTACGGGATTGCAAAAGGGAATAAAGCTTATGAAAGAAGGTGAAACAGTTACCTTTATAATACCTCCATACAATGCCTATGGTATATTAGGAGATCAAAATAAAATTAAATATAATCAATCCATTAAAAGTACAGTAACATTAATTAAATTAAACAAAAAGTAATGAAAACAATTAAAAATTTAGCAATGGCCGCAAGTTTCTTAACAATAGTTTCTTGTAATAATCAAAATGTGAGCGTGACTTCTCTAGAAACAGAATTAGATTCTGCTAGTTATGCATTAGGAATGGATATGGCATTAAAAGTTAAATCAAATTTTACAGATGCAAAAACGTCAGCCTTTCTTCAAGGGTATAAAGACGGAATCGACTCTACTAATATGTTAATGAAAGAGGATGATATTGCAGGTTTTCTAAGAACATTTTTCCAAAAGCAACAAATGCAACAAGCCGAAAAAGACGCTAAAAAGAAGTTTGCAGCTGTAAAAGAAGCAGGAGAAAAGTTTTTAGCAGAAAATAAAACAAAAGAAGGAGTAACTACAACAGAAAGTGGTTTACAGTTTACTATTTTAAAAGAAGGAAATGGAGCAGCTATAAAACCAGATAGCAAAGTAAAGTTACATTATCATGGAACCACAATAGATGGAGAAGTTTTTGATAGTAGTGTAGATAGAAATGAACCTTATGAATCTAGAGCTAATATTTTTATACCTGGTTTTAATGAAGGTTTAGCTATGATGCATGTTGGTGATAAATATAAATTTTTTATACCTCAAGAATTAGCATATGGTGTTCAACAAAGAGGAGAATTAATTAAGCCTTTTTCAGCATTAATTTTTGAAGTAGAAATTTTAGAGTTATTAGAAGAATAAATGAGATTTACAGTTTATTTTATTTTAATATCCTTTTTATTT
Organism: Polaribacter sp.; assembly: GCA_039768135.1. Classification (GTDB taxonomy): domain Bacteria; phylum Bacteroidota; class Bacteroidia; order Flavobacteriales; family Flavobacteriaceae; genus Polaribacter. Next base: position 656 of record JBDNBB010000023.1, on the reverse strand, counting down.
TACAATTGTACTTCTGCAAAATATAAAGATTTAGAAGACGGTCTATATGCAGAAGTACAAACAAATAAAGGAGATATCTTTTTAAAACTTTATGAGGAAGATGTACCAATGACTGTTGCTAACTTTGTTGCTCTATCAGAAGGAACGAACAATAGGGTTACAGATTCTATTATTGGAAATAAGTTTTATGATGGTATTCGCTTTCATAGAGTTGTAGATAATTTTATCATACAAGGAGGAGATCCAACAGAAACAGGGAGAGGTACTGCCGGATACCGATTTGGAGATGAGTTTACTAAGAATAAAGAAGGAGACTTATTATACAAACACGATGATGCAGGTATGTTATCCATGGCAAATGGAGGACCAAATTCTAATGGAAGTCAGTTTTTTATTACTCATAGGGCTATTCCTCATTTAGATGGAAAACATACTGTTTTTGGTAAAACAATTCTGAATGCTAACCAGCTTAAACTCTTAAAGAAGAATATTAAAGATTCTTTACTTCTTAAAAAAGCAAAAGATTCTCTTAGAATGTTAGTTGTAAATAAAATTCAAAAATTAGATACAATACAACGCATTAAAATAATTAGAATTGGTAAAAAAGCCAATTCATTTGATGAAGGAGCTATTTTTGATTCAGAACTAGCAAAATT
>JBDNBB010000022.1:0-4591 GCA_039768135.1 Polaribacter sp. | reverse complement strand
TCTAATTACACCTGCAGAAGTGGTAGGTATTGCTGGTACAAATAAAGTAGAAGGTGTTTCTGTTATTAAAAAAGGAGACGAAGCTTTTATGATCAAAACCGATCATTTCATTCCACTTTTTGGGTTGTCACCTAAATTAGGACCTATTGCAAATTGGGGCTTAGAAATAGAAAAAAACGCCATTAAAGTAAACAATGCTTTAGATTACCAAACCAATATACCAGGTATTTATGCCATTGGCGATGTAAATACCTATCCTGGTAAATTAAAGTTGATTTTATGCGGATTTCACGAAGCAACTTTAATGTGTCAAAGTGCATATAAACGTATTTTTCCAGATAAAAAATATGTAATGAAATATACCACAGTTGGTGGTGTTGATGGTTTTGATGGCTCTAGAAAAGAAGCACCAAAAGCAGTAGTTAAAAAGATTGAGTAAGTTTTACAGACTGCACAAATTTAGATTCGACTTTTTTAGATTCATCCTTGTTGAGTTTATTTCATTAACTTTTATTTAGGTTTTTTTATACCATAAAATTACTGTCTAAAAAAATCATGAATACAACAACCCATTTTGTAATACATAATAAAATTTTTTGATGTACTTTTTGTATCTTTGTTAGATAACGAAATCGATTTAGTAACGTGTATCCAGATTTACTAACGTATTTAAAGTTTTTAATTAAGCGCAATCCAGAGTGATGTTCTTTTACTCTCATTTTGCACTTAATGCAATATTGTATTACAGAAAACTCAAAAATCGATTCACAAAATTCCTGCTTTCGCAGGAATAACAAATTAAACATTATGCCTTTTTATCATAAATTAGGAACAATCCCTTCAAAAAGACACACACAATTTCGTAAAAAAGATGGTAGCTTGTATTACGAGCAACTATTTGGTACTATTGGTTTCGACGGGATGTCTACCAACAGCTATCACGAACATAGACCAACCATGGTCAAAGAAATTAGAAAACAATATTCTGTAAAACCCAAAATAGCCAAAGCAAATAATATTCAGTCCTATAGATTTCGCGGATTTCAAGTACAGCCAGAAAACGATTATTTACAAAGCAGAAAAGTGGTGTTAACCAATTCAGATTGTAATATTATTTTGTCTGCTCCAAAAGAATCTACTAAAGATTATTTTTATAAAAATACAGATGCAGACGAGGTTATTTTTATCCATAAAGGAACAGGAAAACTAAGAACGCATTTAGGAAATATCGACTTTAAATATGGAGATTATTTGGTAATTCCACGTGGAATTATCTATAAACTAGATTTCGATTCACAAGACAATAGATTGTTTATTGTAGAATCCTATTCACCAGTTTACACACCAAAACGTTATAGAAATTGGTTTGGTCAGTTGTTAGAACACGCACCTTTTTGTGAACGAGATTTACGCAGACCACAAGAATTAGAAACACATAATGATTTGGGCAATTTTATCATCAAAGTAAAAAAACAAGGCGAAATTATAGAGATGGTATACGCCTCACATCCTTTTGATGTAGTAGGTTACGATGGTTACAACTTTCCCTATGCATTTTCAATTCACGATTTTGAACCTATTACAGGTCGTATTCATCAACCACCACCAGTTCATCAAACTTTTGAAACCAATGCATTTGTAATTTGCAGTTTTGTACCACGTTTGTACGATTATCATCCACAGTCAATTCCAGCACCTTACAATCACAGTAATATAGATTCAGACGAGGTTTTGTACTACGTAGATGGCGATTTTATGAGCAGAAACGATATAGAAGCAGGTCATATTTCTTTGCATCCTGCAGGGATACCTCATGGTCCACATCCAGGAGCTACAGAACGCAGTATTGGTAAAACCGAAACCAAAGAATTAGCAGTTATGGTAGATACTTTTAAACCCTTACAAGTTACAGAAGAAGCTATAAAAATAGCAGATGAAGAGTATTATAAATCCTGGTTAGAATAGTTTGTCATTCCCTAGAAAAAGAGAATCTAGAACAAATTAGTTATTAAAATAAAAAATAATAAGAAGCTATTTCGCGCTTTCACTACTCAATTTTTTTGCCTTTCAGGACAAAAAAGATTTCAAACAAACCGTTCAATCACGGCTAAACTTGTTTGCAAACAAAGAGAAGGAATAAACAAATAGCTTATCCAAAAATAAAAGACCTTTCAGGTTTCTTGTGCTGCATTTATTTCAGTATTAAAAACCTGAAAGGTCTGCTAAAAAATAAAAAAATGAGCAATAAAAAAATAGAATCAGTCAATTACGGACTAGAAAAAATATTCGAAGGAGCACAAGATTTCCTTCCATTGTTAGGTACAGATTATGTAGAATTTTATGTAGGCAACGCAAAGCAAGCAGCACATTTTTATAAAACAGCATTTGGGTTTCAATCGCATGCTTATCGTGGGTTAGAAACAGGTTCAAAAGATTCCGTAAGTTATGTGTTAACCCAAGACAAAATCAAGTTAATGCTTACAACACCATTAACAAGTAAATCGCCTATAAATAATTATATTATAAAACACGGAGATGGCGTAAAAATAATAGCGCTTTGGGTAGAAGATGCAAGACAAGCGTATAAAGAAACTACATCTAGAGGTGCAAAATCGTACATGGAACCCACCGTAGAAAAAGATGAACATGGAGAAGTAGTAAGAGCAGGAATTTACACCTATGGAGAAACTGTACACATGTTTGTAGAGCGTAAAAATTATAATGGTGCATTTTTACCAGGCTTTAAAAAATGGGAATCCGATTACAATCCGCCAATTGCTGGTTTAAAATATATAGATCATATGGTGGGCAATGTAGGTTGGAACCAAATGGATGTTTGGGTAAAATGGTACGAAGATGTCATGGGTTTCGAAAACTTTTTATCTTTTGATGATAAGCAAATCCATACAGAATATTCAGCATTAATGAGTAAAGTAATGTCCAATGGAAATGGACGCATTAAATTTCCAATAAACGAACCAGCAGAAGGTAAAAAAAGATCACAAATAGAAGAATATTTAGATTTTAACGAAGGTGCAGGTGTGCAACACATTGCTGTTGCCACAGATGATATTGTTGCTACAGTTACACAATTACGCTTAAATGGAGTGGAGTTTTTATCTACACCACCAGAAGAATATTACAAAGCTGTTCCTGATAGATTAGAAGCATTTAGTCACGAATTAAGAGAAGATATCGAAAGTTTAAAAGCGTTGGGTATTATGATAGATGCAGATGAAGAAGGTTATTTGTTGCAAATATTTACAAAACCAGTAGAAGATAGACCAACTTTGTTTTTCGAAATCATTCAAAGAATGGGAGCCAAAGGGTTTGGAGCAGGTAATTTTAAGGCCTTATTTGAATCTATAGAAAGAGAACAAGCAAAAAGAGGAACACTTTAAAGTTTACTAATTTTTAGTTTGAGTTACTATTTTTAAATATTAATAACCTTTAAGGTTTCAAAAACCTGAAAGGTCTTTATTTAGTATCTTTATACCACACCAATCAATCCTAATAATTTTTTTATATCAATACATGAACAGAGAAGAAATTTTAAAAGCTATAGAAGAAAAGTACGATAAACTAGGTGTTCCTGTAGATGCCATGTTAGAAGGTTTACTGCACAGTACACCCATTACCTATTGGGATTATATTCAGACAGATGCACTTTTAGGCTTGCAAACTCCAAGAACCAACCAGCCAGATGAAATGGTGTTTATCATGTATCATCAGGTAAACGAATTATTGTTTAAAATGATTTTATGGGAAATTAATCAGGTTGCAAAAGCAACAGATATTTCTGCAGATAAATTTACCATGCATTTAGGCAGAATAAGCAGGTATTTTGACATGCTTTGTAGCTCATTTACAGTAATGACAGATGGTATGGAAAAAGAACAATACCTAAAATTTAGAAATACATTAACACCTGCAAGTGGTTTTCAATCAGCACAATACAGAAAAATAGAATTTGCATCTACAGAATTAATTAATTTAATAGATGCACGTTACAGAGATACAATTGATAGAAATTCATCTTTTAGAAATGCTTACAATCATTTATATTGGCAAGCAGCAGGTAAAAATTATACTACCGGTCAAAAATCAACCTTATTAAATCTTTTTGAAAAAAAATATATGGGAGATTTTATAGATTTTATGGAAGATTATAACAACATTAATCTATCTCTAAAATACAAACAATTACCTAAAGAAGTTCAAGAAAACGAAGATTTAATCAAAGCAATGCGTCATTACGATTATACTGTAAACGTAAAGTGGGTAATGGCACATTACAATACAGCAGCAAAATATATTGGTGGTAAAGACTCCGATTTAGAAGCAACAGGGGGTAGTAATTGGCGTAAATATATGCACCCAAAATATCAGAGAAGAGTTTTTTATCCATATTTATGGTCAGTAAAAGAACTAAAAAACTGGGGTACATTTTAAAAAATTGTTAAAAAGTGGTTTACAAAGATCTCTTACGCTATTTTTCTTTTTTGGAACGCTAATTGTCAATACTTTTTTATAATTTTGAAAAACTATGAAAAAACAAATTCTATTATTTACTTTTCTTTTTATCTCAACG
>JBDNBB010000021.1:0-2710 GCA_039768135.1 Polaribacter sp. | reverse complement strand
TTCAACCCCTGTGATAGCGGTCCTTTTTTAGGTGGTAGTGCCCACCATTTGTAACCAGGATTAGCTTTCATCTTTTGTGCCATGTTTGGCTTTTTGTTTGTTGGTTTATTTTTTATTGACATTTAAACTAGCTATGCCTCCTTCTCTATAACCGTAACTCATTATTCTACTTTGCTCCTGTTTTGGTCTACTTATAAAATATTCTCCAAACTCATCATACTTAGTCGGATTATTAATTTGTCCTAAATTAAATCTTGTGTCTATCAAGTTTTTTTCTAAATTTTCAATTCCTCTTTTAGAAGTTGGATTAACACCTAATAACTGATTTTCTTTTGCAAGTAAAGTTCCTCTTGCTAAAGCGTCACTTCCTTTTGTGGCTTTATCAGAATACATGTAGTCAGTTACATTACGAGGTGTACCTACTTTGTTGTAATCTCGTATATCTGCTTGTATTCTATCTTTTTCAGCTTCTAATTGAAAAGCATTATCAGAAAAAAATTGAGGATTAATATTTTGGTTTAATGTATTTTCTTTAATTTTTTCATCTACGTTTATTAAATCACTGTAGTTAGAAAATCCTGTTTCCATGTCTTTTAATTTAGATTTAAATACTAACATTTTATTTATATCGTCATCTGTAAAACCACGGAAACCTTGACTTGGAGAACCAGGTATATTTTTTAATCTTTTAATAAATTCTTCTTCAGGATTTATTTTAGTTTTATCCCCTAACATATAATTAAATACACTATCACCCACTGCTTCTCTAAATGATTTACCACTTGATAACATATCATAGCCCACGATCCCTGCTTCTGCTGCTACAGTAAATGCTAAAGCTGCTGGACCAAGCAAACCTCTAAGTGATACAGCGTCTTTTAAAAATTTACCTGATTTTAAAATACCTCTTGCAAGAACTGCATCATCAGCATTTTTAAAACCACTTTTTAATCCGTTCTCTAATTTAGTTACACCTTTTTGTGCACACTTAGTTAAACTAGGGACACCTTCTGCAAATAAAATTCTACCACCTGCTGCTTTACCACAACCTAATCTTTCTAAATAACTAGCAACTGTTTTAACATTAAACTGATCACCTTTAGCATATTCTAAAGCTTTCTTTTCAATTCCTGCAAATTGTTTTATAGGATCTGTGTAACCACCACCAACAACCTTACCATCAAAGTCTTGAATTCTAGCTCCTAGATTTTTTAATTTTGTTAGTTCATCTGCATTTAATTTTCTTTTTGATGCAATAGTTTCAAGTTTTCTAACCTCATTATTAACCGCTCCCGTTAGTAGTTGTATATCTTTTGTCGCTGCTGCTTTTGCTAAGTCTCTACTTCCTATTCGGTTTTCGTGGTGTAAAACAACTTGTCTTTTAATTAACTCTGAAGGAGCTACATCTGAAAGTTTAGTATAATATCTTTCATGACTTAAAATATCATTTAATGTAAGAACACTATCACCAACATTACTTCCCATTAATTTAGTTATACCTTTGTCGTCTAATATTTTTTGAAGAAGTTTACTAGGATCATTTACTTGTGCTCCTTTTGCTATGTCTAAAAATTTATTAATTCTGTCAAAATCTTTATGACCTGCCCAAGGTGTAGCATCTTCAGGTCTATTTTTTTTTAAACCGTAATAAGTTTTATTACCCCCTGCTGCAGTGGTATCTGTAAAACCTATTATGATACCATTTTTCTTAATTGGTTTATAAGTTAAATTTTCAGGTTTAACTTTGTTTTCTATTTCTCTTTCGTAAAGTCTGTTCATAGCATTCATCATCCAACCTTCAGGTGTAGATGTGTCGGCGGCAACAGTGTAAGCTAATTTTTTATTTGACATCCTATTTTCTATTCTTTTAGCTAAATTAGTTGTGCCACTACCTTTTGTTCCTGCAACCCCATATTTGTAACCATTAGGATTATTTTTTGATTTAAAATTCCATTCTTTTCCTTCTGGTAATTCAAAGTTATTTTTTATAAATTCTTGTTTTGTTACATTTATTATTTGTGATGAATCTACTGGCTTTATTGTAAAATTATCTTTGTTTGCAAAATTATATACAGCTGTATAGTTAGGGTTTATTTTTCCATTTTCTAAAATTTTTTTAACACCGTATTTTGGATAATCGTCATAATTTAATTTTATATTATTTTTTTTTGCAAAATTAGTTAGTTTAGCTTTTTCTTTAGAATCAAAAGGAGTTCTAGTATTTGTAGCTACATATTTAAAATTATTATTAAATGCTTTTTGATAAATAGATTGTTGTTTAGCACGATCTTTTTTGCCAAATAAATCTGTGTAATTTACTCCGTATTCAGCTTGTGCATACGCGTTTAATGCTTTTATTTTTTTAGGATCTTGTACATATTGTTTTTTTTGTTTAGGACTTAATGTATTTTCCTCTACATAGGTAGGATTATCTTTTTTAAATTTTTCTAAAGCTGCTTCAGCTTTTGATTTAGTTTTAAAAGTTTCAGAAAATCTTTTACCACGTCTTATTGCTTCTGCTTTGTACGAACCGCTAGCTGTTTCTGTAACACCGTATTTAGTTACACCATCTTCAACTAACCCACCAGGCTTACCTATTGATCCACCTTGATTCATGTTCCGTGGTCCTTGATTCATGGGCCTTGGACCAGGGTTGTAGTCGTCCTCAAAGTTATATAAAATTTCTTCTATATCGTATTCCATTATTCAC
>JBDNBB010000020.1:0-11741 GCA_039768135.1 Polaribacter sp. | reverse complement strand
GTCGCTTATGCTTTCTAATTCTAATTCCCAGTGAATTAACTTCTTGTAAAGTATTATCCAATCCTCATATGAGTTTACCAAAGATAAATCCATTGCAATTTTTCTAAATTCTTGTTGATAGTTAGCTGTTGTTTTTTCAGAAACTAATCTAGAATTATCTAAATTTTTTTTTAAACTTAAAAGAATCTGACTCGGGTTTACTGGCTTAATTAAGTAATCTGCAATTTTAGAACCGATTGCTTCCTCCATAATATACTCCTCTTCGCTCTTAGTAATCATAACCACTGGTAAGTTCGTCTTGATTTGCTTTATTTGAGCCAATGTTTCTAACCCTGTTAAGCCAGGCATATTTTCATCTAGAAAAACGATGTCAAAATTATTTTCTTTTACAAGGTCTATAGCGTCTGCTCCATTTGTAGACGTTGTAGTTGTATAATTTTTACGTTCTAAAAATAGAATATGAGGCTTTAAAAGCGCTATTTCGTCATCTACCCACAATATTTGTATGTTACTCATAATTCTAATTTATATACTAAAACGATAAAAATAACATTTTGTTATAATTATAAAATGTTCTAAATGATAAAATATTGCTAAAAAAAATAATGTTCGTACTTTGCTAGAGAATTGAAAAAAATGATTTTTTGAAAAATATAAAAGAGAATAAACTTAAAATACTGAACGATCCTATTTATGGATTTATTCAAATTCCAAATTCATTAATTTTTGATATTATAGAGCACCCTTATTTTCAAAGATTAAGAAGAATTGCGCAAATGGGTTTTTCTAATTTAGTATATCCTGGGGCTAATCATACAAGATTTCATCACGCTATTGGTTGCATGCATTTAATGCAAAAAGCAGTTAGAGTTTTACGTTTTAAGCAAGTAAAAATCTCTGAAGATGAAGAAAATGCAGTATGTATTGCTATTCTTTTACATGATATTGGTCACGGTGCTTTTTCTCACGCTCTAGAAAACAGTATTGTTAACGGAATTTCTCATGAAGAAATTTCTCTGAAATTCATGAAAATTTTAAACAAAGAGTTTCAGGGTAAATTAGATTTAGCAATTGAAATATTTGAAGGAAAATATCCAAGAACATTTTTATATCAATTAATTTCTAGCCAATTAGATATAGACCGTTTAGATTATCTAAAAAGAGATAGTTTTTATACTGGGGTTACTGAGGGCAATATTTCTTCAGATCGATTAATAGCAATGATGAATGTAAAGGAAGACCAATTAGTCATTGAGCAAAAAGGAATCTATTCTGTAGAAAAGTTTTTAATAGCAAGAAGATTAATGTATTGGCAAGTTTATTTGCATAAAACAGGTTTAGTTGCAGAGCATATTTTGGTTAATGTTTTAAAGAGAGCAAAGGAATTGAGTGAAAGTGGAACTCAATTATTTGGAAGTAGCTCACTCTCATATTTTCTTACTAACCAAATAACTTCGGAAAACTTTACAGTAAAAACGTTAAATACTTTTGCACAATTAGATGATTTTGATGTGTTAGCAGCAATAAAAGAATGGGCAAATCATTCAGACTCAGTATTGTCTTTATTATCACAAATGCTTGTAAATAGAAAATTGCTAAGAATTGAAATTCAAAATGAAAAATTTACTATTAAAAAAATTGAAAAACTTAAAAATATATTTTCAAAAAAAATGAATATTGCTATTAGCGATTTACATTATTTTATATTTTCTGAAGAAATTAAAAACCAAGCCTATCAAACTGAAAAACCAATTTATATCTTAAGTAAAAAAGGTAAATTAAAAGATATTGCTAAGGCATCCGATCAGTTAAATCTTCAAGCGCTAACCAAACCAGTCGTAAAATATTTTATTTGTTACCCAAAGTAAAATGAAATTAGCCAAATACTTATAAATTTTATACTTTTGCCTTTGATGAAATTTACAGCACAACAAATAGCAGGCATTTTAGAAGGTGAAGTTGAGGGAAATCCAAATGAAGAAGTTTTTAAGCTATCAAAAATAGAGGAAGGAGAAAAAGGTTCGTTAACTTTTTTGTCAAATCCAAAATACAATCCTTATTTATATACTACAAATGCCTCTATTGCAATAGTCGACAAGATATTTGTCTTGGAAAAAGAGATAAAGACAACATTAATAAGAGTAGATAATGCCTATAAAGCATTTTCTAAATTATTAGAGTTCTATAATGATGTCAAAAACAATAAGCAAGGAAGAGAAAATCCACATTTTATAGCAGATTCTGCTAAAATTGGTGATAATGAATACCTAGGAGCATTCTCTTACGTTGGAGAAAATGTAACTATAGGTAGTAATGTTAAAATTTATCCAAATTCATATATTGGAGATAATTCTGTTATAGGAAATAATTGTGTAATTTTTTCTGGTGTAAAAATCTATTCAGAAACAACAATAGGAAACCATTGTAAGATTCATTCAGGGTGTATTATTGGATCTGATGGTTTTGGTTTTATACCTGATTCAAAAGGGCATTTTAAAGCGGTACCTCAAATCGGTAATGTAATCATTGAAGATCATGTAGATATTGGATCTGGTTCTACAATTGACAGAGCTACTTTAGGGTCTACAATAATAAGACAGGGTGTTAAATTGGATAACCAAATACAAATAGCCCATAACGTAGAAATTGGAAAAGATACAGTAATAGCTGCACAAACAGGAATTGCAGGATCTACTAAAATTGGTAAAAACTGTATGATTGGAGGTCAGGTTGGTATCGTTGGTCATATTACCATTGGAAATGGTGTTAAAATACAAGCACAATCTGGAGTAACGAAGAGTATTAAAGAGAATGAAATTGTACAGGGAACTCCAGCATTTAACTATAATGATTTTAATAAAAGTTATATCCATTTTAGAAATTTGCCAAAAATTTTAGCTGCATTAACAGATATAGAAAAAGAGTATAATACTCAAAAAGAAAATTAATGAGTAACAAGCAAAAAACAATACAAAAAGAAGTTACATTATCTGGTGTAGGTTTACACACAGGTAATACAGTGTCTATGACATTAAAACCAGCACCAATAAATCACGGTTTTGCATTTAGTAGAGTAGATTTAGAGGGAGCGCCAACAATTGAAGCAAAAGCAGAATATGTAGTTACTACACAAAGAGGAACTAATTTAGAAAAAAATGGAGTTAAAATACAAACTTCAGAACACGTTTTAGCAGCTGCTGTTGGTCTAGATATAGATAATTTATTGATAGAAATTAATGCTTCAGAGCCTCCAATTATGGATGGTTCTTCTAAATATTTCATAGAGGCACTAGAAAAAGCTGGAATTAAAGAACAAGATGGCAACAGAGATGAATATGTTGTAAAAGAAATTATTTCTTATAAAGACGAAGTTACTGGAAGTGAAATTATTTTAATGCCTGCAGAGCAATACCAAGTTACAACAATGGTAGATTTTGGTACAAAAATTTTAGGTACTCAAAATGCTACTTTAGACAACCTTTCAGATTTTAAAGAAGAAATTGCAGCAGCAAGAACATTTAGTTTCCTTCATGAAATTGAAATGTTATTAGAAAATGATCTTATTAAAGGTGGAGATTTAAATAATGCTATTGTGTATGTTGATAAAGAGTTGTCTGAAAACACAATGCAAAAACTTAAAAAAGCATTCAAAAAAGACGATATTGCTGTAAAACCAAATGGTATTTTAGACAATTTAACGCTTCATTGGGCTAATGAAGCTGCACGTCATAAATTATTAGATGTTATCGGCGATTTAGCATTAGTAGGAACTAGAATTAGAGGTAAGGTAATTGCAAATAAACCTGGTCATCTCGTAAATACTCAATTTGCTAAAAAATTGGCAAAAATTATTAAGGCAGAAAAAAGAAACAATGTGCCTGATTATGATTTAAACAAATCACCATTATTAGATATTCATCAAATAATGGATATACTACCACATAGGCCCCCCTTTCTGTTAGTAGATCGAATATTAGAACTTTCTGATAAGCATGTTGTAGGTATGAAAAATGTAACAATGAACGAAAATTTCTTTGTTGGTCATTTTCCAGGATCACCAGTAATGCCTGGTGTTTTACAAGTAGAGGCTATGGCGCAATGTGGAGGTATATTAGTGCTAAGTACAGTTCCAGATCCTGAAAATTATTTAACGTATTTCATGAAAATGGATAATGTTAAATTCAAACAAAAAGTATTACCCGGAGATACACTTATTTTTAAAGCGGAGTTAATTACTCCTATTAGAAGAGGAATCTGTCATATGCAAGCATATGCTTATGCAAATGGAAAGTTAGTTGCAGAAGCAGAATTAATGGCTCAAATTGCCAAGAAAAAATAACCTATGAATCAACCATTAGCTTACGTTCACCCTCAAGCAAAAATTGCAAGAAACGTAGTAATTGAACCTTTTACCACTATACATAACAATGTCGTTATTGGATCTGGCACTTGGATAGGATCTAACGTAACGATTATGGAAGGTGCAAGAATTGGTAAAAACTGCCGAATTTTTCCAGGAGCAGTCATTTCTGCAATTCCACAAGATTTAAAGTTTGATGATGAAGAAAGTACTGTAGAAATTGGAGATAATGTTACTATAAGAGAATGTGTTACTATTAACAGAGGTACAAAAGATAGAATGAAAACAACTATAGGAGACAATTGTCTGGTAATGGCATACTGCCATATTGCACATGATTGTTTTGTAGGTCAAAATTGTATCTTTTCGAACAATACCACATTAGCAGGACATGTTACTATTGGAGATAATGTTGTATTAGCAGGAATGGTTGCTGTGCATCAATTTGCTTCAGTAGGAAATCATGCTTTTGTAACAGGTGGTTCTTTAGTTAGAAAAGATGTTCCACCATATGTAAAAGCGGCAAGAGAACCATTATCTTATGTTGGTATTAACTCTGTTGGTTTAAGAAGAAGAGGATTTACTACTGAAAAAATTAGAGAGATTCAAGATATATTTCGAATTCTATTTCAGAAAAATTACAATTACAGTCAGGCAATAGATATTATTGAAGCAGAGATGGAGGCTACTCCAGAACGAGACGAAATTATACAGTTTATTAAAGATTCACACAGAGGAATCATGAAAGGATATTACAAAGCAAATTAAAATAAAGAAATGGCAACAACATCAGATATTAGAAACGGTTTATGCATTAGGTACAATAATGATATCTATAAAATCATAGAATTTTTACACGTAAAACCAGGAAAAGGACCCGCATTTGTAAGAACAAAATTAAAGAGTGTAACAAATGGTAAAGTAGTAGACAATACTTTCCCTGCTGGAAGAAAAATAGACGATGTAAGAGTAGAAACACATAAGTTTCAGTACTTATACAATGATGGTGATACTTATCATTTTATGAATGAGCAAGATTATTCTCAAATTCAATTGCAAAAGAGTGCTTTAGATACTCCAGAGCTAATGAAAGAAGGTGAAGTTGTAACTATTATAATCAATTCTGAAGATGATATGCCACTTTCTGTAGAGATGCCTTTAAGTGTAATTTTAGAAGTTACTCATACAGAGCCTGGTGTTAAAGGTAATACTGCTACAAATGCTACAAAACCTGCAACTGTAGAAACAGGAGCTTCAGTAAATGTACCTTTATTTATTAACGAAGGTGATAAAATAAAAGTAGAAACCACAAAAGGAACGTATCAAGAACGTATTAAGGAATAATTTTTGCGTTTAGCATTATATGAAATTTAAAAATCCGCAAACGTTACTACAAATTGCAACACTCTTAAATGTAGATTACATTGGTGATGCTAATTTTCAGGTTTTAGGTATCAATGAAATTCACGTTGTAGAACAAGGTGATATTGTTTTTGTAGATCACCCAAAATATTATGATAAAGCTTTAAATTCAGCTGCAACTATTATTTTAATTAATAAGAAAGTAGATTGTCCTGTTAGCAAAGCTTTGTTAATTTCTGATGATCCTTTCCGAGATTTCAACAAAATTACCAATCATTTTAACCCATTTATAGCATCTACAGTTAGTATTTCAGACTCTGCAACAATAGGTAAGAATACAATTATACAACCAAATGTTTTTATTGGTAATAATGTAATTATTGGTAATAACTGTATAATTCATCCTAATGTAACCATTTATGATAATGCTGTTATTGGTAATAATTGTACCATTCATGCCAACTCAGTTTTAGGAGCAGACGCATTTTATTACAAAAATAGACCTACAGGTTTCGATAAATTGATTTCTGGGGGTAGAGTAGTTTTAGAAGATAATGTGGATTTAGGAGCATCTTGTACTATTGACAAAGGTGTTACTGGAGATACAACTATTAAAAAAGGAACTAAAATAGATAATCAAGTGCATATTGGACACGATACTGTTATCGGTAAAAAATGTTTAATTGCATCTCAGACAGGTATTGCTGGTTGTGTAGTAATCGAAGATGAAGTTACAATTTGGGGACAGGTAGGTACAAATAGCGGCATTACAATTGGTAAAGGTGCTGTTATTTTAGGACAAACAGGAGTGACTAAGTCAGTTCCAGGAGGAAAATCTTATTTTGGAACACCAATAGAAGAATCTAGAGAAAAATTAAAACAATTAGCAGGCTTAAAAAGATTGTTAAAAGAAAAATAAATCACAAATAAGTTTTTTATAAAAGTAAACAATAACTATTTTTGTGTAACTAAATTTAAAAATGAACCATGAGTGTTTTAGTAAATAAAAATTCAAAAATTATTGTACAAGGTTTTACAGGTAGTGAAGGTACTTTTCATGCTGGCCAAATGATTGATTACGGAACCAATGTTGTTGGTGGTGTTACTCCAGGAAAAGGAGGTCAAGAACATTTAGGTAAACCAGTTTTTAATACAGTTGTAGAAGCTGTTGAAAAAGCAGGTGCAGATACGTCAATAATTTTTGTACCACCAGCTTTTGCTGCTGATGCTATTATGGAATCTGCAGATGCAGGTATAAAAGTTATCATTTGTATTACTGAAGGTATACCAACAGCAGACATGGTTAAAGTAAAAGCATATATTGCTGATAAAGACACTAGATTGGTTGGGCCTAACTGCCCAGGAGTTATAACGCCAGATGAAGCTAAAGTTGGTATTATGCCAGGCTTTATCTTTAAAAAAGGTAAAGTTGGTATTGTTTCTAAATCAGGGACCTTAACTTATGAAGCTGCAGATCAGGTTGTAAAACAAGGTTATGGAATTACAACTGCAATTGGTATTGGAGGAGATCCTATTATTGGAACGACTACCAAAGAGGCAGTAGAAATGTTAATGAACGATGATGAAACTGAAGCAATTGTAATGATTGGTGAAATTGGAGGAAATTTAGAAGCAGAAGCTGCACAATGGATTAAGGCTGATGGTAATAGAAAACCAGTTGTAGGTTTTATTGCTGGGCAAACTGCACCTGCAGGTAGAACAATGGGTCATGCTGGAGCTATTGTTGGTGGGGCAGATGATACTGCACAAGCTAAAATGAAGATATTAGAAGAAAATGGCGTTCATGTTGTAAGTTCTCCTGCTAAGATTGGAGAAATGGTGGCAAGCGTTTTAAAATAAAAAACTACTCATTAATTTTATTGAAAAGAATATTCCCGTTAAAAACGGGAATTTCTTTTTTATATTTACATTACAATTAAATACAACTTTATGAAATTACTAGAAAATAAATCAGCAATAATTACTGGAGCTACAAGAGGAATTGGTCGTGGAATTGCTATTGAATTTGCAAAACAAGGTGCAAATGTAGCTTTTACTTATAGTTCATCTGTTGATGCTGCAAATGCTTTAGAAGAAGAATTAAAAGCACTTGGAGTTTCAGCTAAAGGATACCAGTCTAATGCAGCAGACTTTGATTCAGCCCAAGAATTAGCTAAAGAGGTTTTGACTCAGTTTGGTGCCATAGATATTTTAGTTAATAATGCAGGTATTACAAAAGATAATTTATTAATGAGAATTTCAGAAGATGATTTTGATAAAGTGATAGAAGTTAACTTAAAATCTGTATTTAATTTAACAAAGGCTGTAATAAGGCCTATGATGAAACAACGTTCAGGATCAATTATTAACATGAGTTCTGTAGTTGGTTTAAAAGGAAATGCTGGACAAACTAACTATGCTGCTTCAAAAGCAGGTATTGTTGGTTTTTCTAAATCTGTTGCTTTAGAATTGGGATCTAGAAATGTGAGAAGTAATGTAATTGCTCCTGGATTTATAGAAACTGAAATGACAGATAAGTTAGATGATGCAACTGTACAAAGTTGGAGGGATGGCATTCCTTTGAAAAGAGGAGGTAAACCAGAAGATATTGCAAATGCATGTGTGTTTTTAGCTTCAGAAATGAGTTCTTATATTACTGGTCAAACATTATCTGTAGATGGTGGTATGTTAACCTAGTTTATCGCCTCATTTTAACAGATGAACGATAAAATTTATGCAACGAACTTATTATTAATTGAGAATAGGAGTATAAGTCTATATTTACAATATCATATAAATAAACTCCTATGAATAAGAAAAGATTATCATCAGAACAAAGTCTTGTAATAAATGCTTTAAAAAAAGATCACCTTACAAGTTATCAGCTTTTAAAAAAAATTAAAAGTATTTCTTTAATTTTAGTTTTATATAATATTCTAGATGATTTAAGAAGTATGGGTATTTTAAAAAGTTATATGAAACAAGATTCAAAATTTCACTACATATCTTAATAGTAATTAAGTATATTTTTTTAGAATAATCTTTAATCACAATTTAACCTTCAACTTTTAATGTTGTGGGTTTTTTTTTTGGTATGATATGTATATCTTTAAATAAAAATATTAATTTGACAGTTTTAACTTATATATTCATTGTTTTGAGTATCCTTTTAAGTGGTTTTTTTTCCTATTTCCACTATTATTTCCAGACAAAGAATAAAAGTGAGTTTACTAAATATCTGTTTTTACTTCGATTTTTAAGTTTCTTTTTGCTTTTATTATTGTTTATCAACCCTAAAATAGAACGAACAAAATTTAGTAATGAAAAACCTGTTCTTTCAATACTTAAAGACAATTCTTCTTCTATTTCTTATTTAAATGCGCAAGAAGATGTTAATCGATTTGTTTCGGTATTGAAAAATAATAAAGCCTTAAATTCTAAATTTACAATTCAAGAATATAAATTTGGTAAGCAATTAAATACTTCTGAAATAAAACCGTTTAATGAGACAAGTACTGATATTTCTAAATCAATTAAACAGCTAAACACATTACAAAACAACATAGTAGCTCCAGTAATTCTAATTACTGATGGTAATCAAACACAAGGGATTGATTATGAGTATATAAATACAAAATCAATAATATTTCCAGTAGTTATAGGAGATACTTCTATTTATAGTGATGTGCGTATTTCTAAAATAAACGTTAATAAATTTAGTTTTTTAAACAATAAGTTTCCAGTAGAAATATTTTTGAATTATACTGGAGTTTCTGCTGTTAATCTTCCCATTACAATTCAAAAGAAAGGAAAAACTGTTTTTAAAAAAATAATTTCTCTCTCTAAAGAAAAAAAATCGTTTATCTTAAATACAAAATTAAATGCACAAGAAATAGGGCCTCAATTTTATGATGTTTCAATAGGAGCAATTCCAAATGAGAAAAATAAAATTAATAATAAAAAATCTTTTTCTTTAAATGTTATTAATGAGCAGCAAAAAATTGCATTAATCACAAGTACAATTCATCCAGATTTAGGTGCTCTAAAAAAAATAATAGAAAGTGATCAAAAAAGAAGACTAAAAATATTCAATGCAACTGAATCTTCATTAGATTTAAATGACTATCAATTGGTCATATTATACCAACCTACTGGGCAATTTTCTTCAATTTTTGAAAAAATTAACGAAGCTAATTTAAATTTCTTACTTGTTTCTGGAGAAAAAACAGATTGGAATTTTATAAATCAAAAACAAATTGGTATTCATAAAAACGTTATTTCACAAACAGAGTTATACTCACCTATCTTTAACAATAATTTTATACCTTTTAAAGTAGAAGATTTAAATTTTAATGTTTTTGCTCCTTTAAAAGACAAATTTGGTAATATTACCTTTAAAGAAAACAATAATATTTTACTTTTTCAAGGAATCAACAATGTAGCTACAACTCAACCATTACTTGCTGTATCTTCATCAAATAAGCAAAAGAAAGGTTTTTTATTTGGAGAAGGAATATGGAAGTGGAGGGCAGCAAGTTTTTTGCAAACAAATTCATTTAAAGATTTCGATTATTATATGGGATCTTTATTACAGTATTTAGTAAGTAGAAAAAAACAGGAAAGATTATCCATTTCTATAGAGAACTCTTATGCTATTAATTCTGATATAACAGTTAGTGCGTTTTTTACAGACGAAAATTATTTATTTGATGATAGAGCTAACTTAGAAATTAAACTTTCACATTTAGAAACAAAAGAAGTGTTAGTTGCTCCTTTTTCATTAGCCAATAATTCGTATGAAATCGTTTTAGAAAATTTAAATGTAGGCACTTATTCTTATGAGGTAAGCGTTGTTAATCAAAATATTAAAAAAAATGGAAAATTTAAAATTACTGAGTTTAAAGTAGAAGAACAGTTTACAAGTGCAAATGCAAATAAATTAGAAAAATTAGCAATAAATACTAAGGGAGAACTATTTTACAAAAATCAAGTAGAACTTTTAATTAAATCTTTAGTTGAAAATGATTCATTTTATACAATTCAAAAAGCTACTAAAATAAAAAAGGAGTTAATCAATTGGAAATGGATAATGTTTTTAGTTTTGATTTTGTTGAGTTTAGAATGGTTTGTTAGAAAATACAATGGAAAAATATAATTCTTTAACAATTGTCTTTAAGAGTTATATATCGTAAATTTGATAAAATTAAAAAAACAAATAAAATGGCGAATAATCAAATGGAATTTAATTTTCCAAAAGGTGGTGTTTTTATCATCTTAATTTTAATAGGTGTCTTTATACTTTTCTCTAAATCTACAATTACTATAGGACCTGGTGAAGGTGGTGTGATTTTCGAAACGCTTGGGGATGGTATTAATACAGAAAAAACATATGGAGAGGGTTTTCATATCGTAGCACCTTGGAATAGAATGATTGTAAGAAAAGTACGTCAACAGTCAATCTCAGATGAAATGAATGTGCTTTCAGTAAATGGACTAGAAGTTAAAGTGAATGGGACAATTTGGTATGAACCAGAATTTCAAAATTTAGGATCTTTAATTAAAACAAAAGGAGAAGATTATGAAAGAGAGCTATTGGATCCTGCAGTAAATGCAGCAGCTAGAAGTGTTGTTGGACGTTATACTCCAGAACAGTTGTATTCTAGTAAAAGAGATGTAATTGAGCAAGAAATTTTAGACGAAGTAAGATTGGTTTTAGAAGGTCAATTTTTAACCGTAAAAAGAGTTTTAGTAGAAGATGTAAAGTTACCAACCACAATTAGAACAGCTATTGAAACAAAATTAAAACAAGAACAAGAATCATTAGAGTACGAATTTAGGTTAGCAAAAGCTAAAAAAGAGGCAGAAAGACAAAAAATTGATGCTGAAGGTAAAGCTGTAGCCAATAAAATTTTAAGTGCTTCCTTAACTGAAAAAATACTTCAAGAAAAAGGAATAGATGCAACATTAGAATTATCTAAATCTCCAAACAGTAAGGTTATAGTAATCGGTTCTGGTAAAG
>JBDNBB010000019.1:0-13415 GCA_039768135.1 Polaribacter sp. | reverse complement strand
GTATTGGTGTCTCCAGAAATTACATCTGATAAATTAGCATTGCTAGCTTCAAAATAAATAAGATTATTATTTACAGTTCCTGTAGGATCTGTACTTCCTTTATCTATGTTATAAAAAAGAGGAGCGTTAGTATTAACCAACGTATTATTTGAAACATTTATATTTTCTGATTTTTGATATCCATTAGAAACATTGTCTGAAGTACAAGCGACATCGGCATTTGCACTACCACCTATGAATGTAAACCCATTATTCCATTTTGCTTGATCTTGGACTGTGATACAATCTTGAATATAATTGTTGGTAATATTGTGGTTACTATCTGTAATTCTGATACCTCCAGTTCCGTCTACGTTTTCACCTAAAAAGATATTACCATCTACAGTTGCATTAGAACCATGCCTTAAAACCAAAGATCCTCTACATCTTCTAAATGTGTTATTTGTAATGGTATTTCCTTTGCTTTTATTGGTAATAATTTCGTTTTCTCCATCAGATTGCACAAAATAATTATTATGTATGGTTACATTGCTATTTACCATTTGATAAGAACTAGTTCCAATTCGAATGGTTTCACTATCACCTGCGTTAGAAAGCTGATCTCCATTAGCTTTTCTACCATACAAATCTTCCATTTTTTGAAAGTTATAGAAGTAGTTCTTTGCAATTGTATGTCCAACTTCTGCACAACTATTGTTTATTTCAGGTTCACCATCTGCAACCTCAGGAAAAGCATTGTAAGAATATTCACCTAAAATTATGGCTCCTGCACTTACTTTATTTAGAAAAGAACAATTAATTACTGTGTTGTATGTTCCGTATAATACAATCCATCTATGTTTTGTAATTTGCTCATCTGCTAAATCTTCTGCTAATTCTGCAGGTTCAATTCCTAAACCATCAATCACACAATTTTGTATGGTACTATGATGTGCAAAATCCTGTCCATTTCTAAACTCTATAAAATTACTAGCACCATAACCGCCTTTCCAATGAAAGCCATCTACAATTAGATACGCTCCAGTAGCCACTTTTACACCATTTTCTGATTCACCACCAATGGTTAACCTTGGTCCACCTGTAAAAATTACACCACCAGGAGTTTCTGCTCTAAACGTAACAGGGTTCTCTGCAGTTCCAGAACCCAAAAACTGAATTCTTTCATCTGAAGTGTACGTTCCGTTTTTAAGAATAATTACATCTCCAGGTTCATAAATTATATCTCGTAGTTTTTCTGGATCATCTATGTTATAAGTTGTTTGGGCAAAAGTTTTTAGAGAAATTAAAATTATTAAAAAGTATAATAACTTCTTAAAGCTATTGATTGAGAAATGTTTTTTGGTTGATTGGTAGTTCATAGCTGGTAAATTAACTAATTCAATTTTTTGGTTAACCAATTTGGTTAACCAAATATATTAAAAATATTTAACTCAAAAATTTTCTTAGGTTTTTCATTATTTACCGATTAAATGTTTCCTAGAAATGTTAATGTTTTAAAGTGCTAATAATCTTTAATTAATTATGTAGATGAATTCTTATATTTGTTAGGTAACCAAATTTTAATATAACAATGAAAAAACTGTTTGTTTTCTTTCTATTATTTTCAATATACAGCACTGCACAAGATGTAGACCTGTCCTACTATTTGCCAACTGAAAATTACGATGCTAGTATACCAACACCTAAAGAAATTATAGGGCATGAAGTAGGTGAGTGGCACATAACTCATGATAAGTTAGTAGAGTATATGAAAGCTCTAGCAGCATCATCTGATAGGATTTCTATAGAAACAAGAGGAAAAACATATGAAGGGAGACCTTTACTATTACTTACAATTACTTCTGGAGAAAATCAGAAAAATATAGCGCAAATAAGAAAGCAGCATATTGATGCAACTAATGATGCTTCTTTAAGTATAGATAATCCTATAGTTGTTTATCAAGGTTTTTCGATTCATGGTAATGAGCCAAGTGGTTCTAATGCAGCATTAGCAGTAGCTTATTATTTAGCAGCTTCTAATAGTGCAGCTACACAAGATTTATTAAAGAATACTGTTATTTTATTCGATCCATCCTTTAATCCTGATGGTTTACAACGTTTTGCATATTGGGCAAATACAAATAGAAGTAAAAACATTAATCCAGATCCTAATGATAGAGAATATTCAGAGATTTGGCCAAGAGGAAGAACCAATCATTATCAATTTGATATGAATAGAGATTGGTTGCCAGTGCAATTGCCAGAAAGTAAAGCAAGGATAGCCACATTTCATAAATGGTTACCAAATATTTTAACCGATCATCATGAAATGGGTAGTAATTCTAGTTTCTTTTTTCAGCCAGGAATTCCTAGTAGAACAAACCCATTAACGCCTCAAATGAATCAAGATTTAACTAGAGAAATTGCCACATATCATGCAAAAGCTTTAGATAAAATTGGTTCTATGTATTATTCAGAAGAAAGTTTTGATGATTTTTATTATGGTAAGGGTTCTACTTTTCCAGACATAAATGGTAGTATTGGTATCTTATTTGAACAAGCAAGTTCTAGAGGACATGCACAAGAAACTTTAAACGGAATTTTAACTTTTCCATTCACAATCAGAAATCAAGCAACTGCAGCATTTTCAACATTAGAAGCTGCTAACAAAATGCGTTTAAAGATTTTAAAATATCAGCAAGATTTTTATAAAGAAAGTAGAAATACAGGTGTTAAAAATGCTATTGTTTTTGGTGATGAAAAAGATGCTGCAAAAACGTTTCATTTAGCAGAAGTTTTAAAAAGGCACCAGGTTAAAGTTCATGATATTAAAAGTTATTTTACTCAAAACGGAAAAACTTTCAAGAAAGGTTATAGTTATGTTGTACCTATGAATCAAAAAAATCACAGGTTAGTAAAAGCTATGTTTGATGTAAGAACCACATTTAAAGATAGTTTGTTTTATGACGTTTCTGCTTGGACATTTAATCATGCTTTTGATGTAGATTATGCAGAAAATGTTTCCTTATCTAAAGCTGGTAATGAAGTTACAAACCTAGAAATGAAAGCTGGTAAAGTTTCTTTTAGAAGCGATTATGGTTACTTAATGCCTTGGAATGAGTTTTATGCTCCAAAAGCTTTACATGCCATTTTACAAAAAGGGTTAAGAGCAAAAGTTTCTATGAAGAACTTTAAGAATGGAGGAGTATCTTATGAATATGGTACTATTTTTATACCTGTTCAAAATCAAAAATTAAATGCTTTAGAACTGTTTACTTTTTTAGGTGATGTTGCAAAAGAAAGTCATATCAATATAAATGCAGTTAACACAGGTTTAAATGATGGTATAGATTTAGGAAGCAACAATTTTAGAGCTATTACAAAACCTAAAGTAGCCATGATTGTTGGTGATGGAGTTGCAGGTAACGATTCAGGAGAAATTTGGCATTTATTTGATCAACGTTTTGATATGCCAATATCACGTTTAGATACGCGTAATTTTAATAGAATGGATATTGCAAAATATACTCATATTGTAATTCCAAGTAGTGTTTTAGAAAAAGCTGCAATTACCAAATTACAAACTTGGGTTAGAAATGGTGGAGTTTTAGTTGGTTACAAAAATACTGCGAGGTGGTTGGCTAGCAATAAGATGATTACTATTAATTTTGAAAGCGCAAAAAGAGATTCTGTAAAAAATGTTTCTTTTGAAGATAGATCATTAAAATCTGGAGCTCAGGTAATTGGTGGTGCTATATTTGAAGCAAATTTAGATAGGTCTCATCCTATCAACTTTGGTTATAAAGATGATACATTGGCTTTGTTTAGAAACTCAACCATGTTTATGAAAGCTGATAAGGATAGTTATAATAATCCCATTCAATATACTTCTAAACCATTACTGAGTGGTTATATTTCTAAAGAAAATGCAGCAATAATACCTAACACTGTACCCTTTAAAGTGAACAGATTTGGTAGAGGTAAAGTAATCGTTTTTACAGACAATACAAATTTTAGAGCATTTTGGTTTGGTACTAACAAATTATTAATGAATACTATTTTCTTCGGTGATAAAATGTAGAGGTATGATAGTTAGATTAATGAATCATTAGAAAAATCGCAAAGTTTAATTTTTAAGCTTTGCGTTTTTTTTAGAAAACATTTCACAACGTCTTTGTGTAACAAAATAAGAATATATTCGTCTAATTTTTATAACAATTAAAGAAAAATGAGTTTTTTTAGAGTATTATTTGCAATAATTTTTCCTCCACTTTCAGTTATAGATAAAGGTTGTGGGTCTTTCATTATTATTTTTTTGCTAACACTTTGTGGCTGGATTCCAGGAATTATAGGTGCTTTAGTAATTTTAAATAATCCTAAGAATTAAGATACTTGCTCACCATTTTTAATGGTTTTACTAGGTTGTAGTAAAATTACTTTTTCATCTTTATTATAAACACCTAAAACTAATACGTCACTCTTAAAATTAGCAATTTGCCTAGTTTTAAAATTTATGATTGCAGTAACCTGTTTATGTAACAAATCTTCTTTTTTGTATAAATCTGTAATTTGTGCACTCGATTTTTTTGTTCCTAAACTTCCAAAATCTAAGGTTAATTGATAGGCAGGTTTTCTTGCTTTTGGGAAATCATTCACTTCAATAATAGTTCCTACTCTTATGTCAACCTTTAAAAAATCGTCAAAAGAAATTTCATCTTTTACCATTACTTATTTTTTTTTCCTAGTTTTTGAATGATCCAAAGAGGCCCAATCAATAAAAATTCTAAATCTTTTAAAAATGATGGCTTTGCACCTTCTACTTTATGACCATAAAATTGACCAATCCAAGCTAAAACAAATACTGCGATTGAAACATAGAGTAAGTTAGTAATGTTACTAATCCAGAAATTTCCTATGATGCACAGTAAAATAACAAAAAGCATTTCTGTAAAATACCAAAAGCCTAATCTTAAATAAAAAATCGAAATAAAAACAGTCACAACCACTGCCCAATTCTCTATTAAAGGATTATATAAGCCCAAAGTATTTTCTAAAAAGGTTGTTGGAATGCTCATAAGCAAACCAATTACATTAAAAAATATTAACGGTACACAAACATAATGTATGGTTTGGTTGGTTTTATTTTGATGACTTACAGCATATTCATCAAAGTAAGCTTGTGCAGATTTCATAGTTTCAAATTAAAAATTTAAATATACTATTTAAATATGAAACATATGATTGGATGCTATTTTCTGTGTTTTGTAAAAGGTAATTTATTTTGGGTTATTAGTACTTTAAAAATAATAGACATCGTATTTTTAAATAACTTATACATCTAATAATCAACAATATATATATAGCTTACATGAATGAATATAGTACTTCCTGGTGCAGATTACTGTTCCAAAAAACTTTTAAGGCCTATTTTTGAATTTGAATTTGAATGAAAATATAAAAAATGGCAAATACATTATTTGA
This sequence comes from Polaribacter sp., assembly GCA_039768135.1. Taxonomy (GTDB): domain Bacteria; phylum Bacteroidota; class Bacteroidia; order Flavobacteriales; family Flavobacteriaceae; genus Polaribacter. The sequence continues at coordinate 7,955 of JBDNBB010000019.1, read as the reverse complement.
TAAAGTTTGGGATGCACATGTTGTTCGTAAAGTAAAAGAAGGTCCAGATGTTTTATTCATAGATCGTCATTTTATTCACGAAGTAACAAGTCCTGTTGCTTTTTTAGGATTAGAAAGTAGAGGAAATAGTGTTCTTTATCCAGAAAAAACGTTTGCAACTGCAGATCATAACACACCAACTATAAATCAACATTTACCAGTTGAAGATCCTTTATCAGCAAATCAATTGAATGCTTTAGAAGAAAATGCCAAAAAGTATGGCATTTCTCATTGGGGTTTAGGAGATAAAAATAACGGAATTGTACATGTTGTAGGTCCAGAAAACGGAATTACATTACCAGGTGCAACTATAGTTTGTGGAGATTCACATACATCTACACATGGTGCTTTTGGAGCCATAGCTTTTGGTATTGGTACAAGTGAAGTAGAAATGGTGTTGTCTACGCAATGTATTATGCAGCCTAAGCCAAAAAGTTTACGAATTAATGTAAATGGAAGTTTAGGAGTTGGAGTAACACCTAAAGATGTGGCTTTATATATCATTTCTAAATTATCAACCTCTGGTGCTACAGGCTATTTTGTAGAATATGCAGGAGATGTTTTTAAAGAAATGTCTATGGAAGGTAGAATGACAGTATGTAACCTATCTATAGAAATGGGAGCAAGAGGTGGTATGATTGCTCCAGATGAAAAAACATATCATTATATAAAAGGCAGAGCTTTAGCGCCTAAAGGTGAAGCTTGGGACAAAGCCATGAATTATTGGCAAACTTTATATACAGAAGATAATGCAGCGTTTGATGCAGAGGTTACTTTTGAAGCATCAGATATTGAACCAATGATTACTTATGGTACAAATCCAGGAATGGGAATTGGCGTAACTAAATCAATTCCAAATTCTGATGACACAGATAGTGGTGCAAAATCATACAAGAAGTCTTTAGCCTACATGAATTTTGATGAAGGAGATGCAATGCTAGGTAAAGAAATTGATTTTGTATTCTTAGGTTCTTGTACAAATGGTAGAATAGAGGATTTTAGAGCTTTTTGTTCTATTGTAGAAGGGCGTAAAAAAGCAGATAATGTTACTGCTTGGTTAGTTCCTGGTTCACATAAAGTTGTAGATCAAATAAAAGAAGAAGGTTTAGATAAAATTATAGAAAATGCTGGTTTTGTTTTAAGAGAACCAGGTTGTTCTGCTTGTTTAGCCATGAATGATGATAAAATACCTTCAGGTAAATTATCAGTATCTACTTCTAATAGAAATTTTGAAGGTAGGCAAGGTCCAGGATCCAGAACATTATTAGCTTCTCCACTTGTAGCTGCAGCATCTGCAGTAGAAGGTGTAGTAACAGACCCAAGAACAATATTAACAGCATAATGGCTGTTAGCTTTTGGCAATAAGCCATTAGCTTAAAATTATAAACTATTGCCAACAGCTAAAAGCTAAAGGCTAAAAGCATAAAAACAATGGCTTACGATAAATTCGACGTTTTAACAAGCACAGCATATCCATTACCAATTGAAAATGTAGATACAGATCAAATAATTCCTGCTCGGTTTTTAAAGGCGACAGAAAGAGTTGGTTTTGGAGATAATTTTTTTAGAGATTGGAGATACAATCAAGATGGAACACCAAAGGCAGATTTTCCTTTAAACAAAGAAATTTATGCAGGTTCTAAAATATTAGTAGGTGGTAAAAACTTTGGTTCAGGCTCTTCTAGAGAACATGCAGCTTGGTCTGTATATGATTTTGGATTACGATGCGTAATCTCGTCCTTCTTTGCAGATATTTTTAGAAATAACTGTTTAAATGTTGGGGTGCTACCTGTGCAAGTTTCAGAAAACTTTGCCAATACATTATTTGATGCTATTATGGCGAATCCTAACACAGAGATTAAAGTAGACTTACCAAAACAAACTGTTACTTTAGTTGCTACAGGCGAATCAGAATCGTTTGAAATCAATACTTATAAAAAAGACAATATGTTAAATGGTTTTGATGATATCGATTATTTAAAAAATATCGAAGATGAAATCTCTGTATTTGCCAAAACAAGACCATTTTAATTCATTTCTAAATTATTGTAATGGCTGTAAGAAATATTGAAATAATGGATACTACTCTTAGAGATGGAGAACAAACCTCTGGAGTATCTTTTTCAGTTTCAGAAAAGCTAACAATTGCCAAACTTTTATTAGAAGAATTAAAGGTTGATAGAATAGAGATAGCCTCAGCACGTGTTTCTAAAGGTGAGTTAGAAGCTGTTCAAAAAATTACAACTTGGGCTGCTTCAGAAGATGTTTTAGGTAAGATTGAAGTTTTAACCTTTGTTGATGGTGGTAAATCTATAGATTGGATGTTAGATTCTGGGGCAAAAGTTCAGAATTTACTAACTAAAGGCTCTTTAAATCATTTAACTCATCAACTTAAAAAAACACCAGAACAACATTTTTCAGATATAAAAGCTACTATAGACTTAGCAGCTAAAAACGGTATACAAACTAATGTTTACTTAGAAGATTGGTCTAATGGAATGCGTAATTCTAAGGCATATGTTTTTCAATATTTAGATTTTATACAAACTCAACATATAGAAAGAGTTCTTTTACCAGATACTTTAGGTGTTTTAACACCTGAAGAAACCACTAATTTTATTGCAGAAGTTCATCAGAAGTATCCAACATTACATATCGATTTTCATGGTCATAATGATTATGATTTAGGTGTTGCAAATGTTATGAATGCGATTAAAGCAGGTGCTCATGGTTTACATTTAACAGTAAATGGAATGGGTGAACGTGCAGGAAATGCACCAATTGCAAGTGCAATTGCAGTAATAAACGATTTTTTGAGTGATGAAGTCTCTGTAAATGTTAATGAAAAAGCTTTAAACAAAGTAAGTAAGTTAGTAGAAACTTTTTCAGGCTTTAGAATACCTGTAAATAAGCCTATTGTTGGTGCAAATGTATTTACGCAAACAGCTGGTATTCATGCAGATGGAGATAATAAAAATAACCTATATTTTAATGATTTAATGCCTGAACGTTTTGGTAGAAAACGTAAATACGCATTAGGTAAAACATCAGGAAAAGCAAACATTCAAAAAAACCTACAAGATTTAGGCTTAAGTTTAAATGATGATGAGCTAAAAAAAGTTACACAAAGAATTATAGAACTAGGAGATAAGAAGGAGGTTGTTTCTCAAGAAGATTTACCATACATTATTTCCGATGTTTTAGATTCTAATACTATAGAAAAAAGAGTAGTTGTAGAAAATTATGTTTTAGGGCATGCAAGAGGTTTAAAACCATCTACAACTCTACAGTTAAGAGTAGAAGGTGTTTTGTATGAAGCGCATGCACAAGGAGATGGGCAGTTTGATGCCTTTATGAACGCCTTAAAAAAGCTTTATAAAACACACAGTAAGAAAGAGTTGCCAAAGTTGATTGATTATGCTGTTAGAATTCCTCCTGGAAGTAATTCTGATGCATTATGTGAAACAATCATTACTTGGAGTAGCCAAAATAAAGAATTTGTTACTCATGGTTTAGATTCAGATCAAACAGTATCTGCAATAAAAGCCACAGAGAAAATGTTGAATATTATTTAAAAAAAGCTATTTGCTTTTAGTAATTAGCATTTAGCTAAGAGCCAAAAGTTAAGAGTCAAAAGCCAAAACAGAAAATGAAATTAAATATAGCATTATTAGCAGGAGATGGAATAGGTCCTGAAGTTATAGATCAAGCAGTAAAAGTTTCTGATGCAATTGCAAAGAAGTTTAATCATGAAATTAATTGGAAACCAGCCTTAACAGGTGCAGCAGCCATTGATGCTGTGGGAGAACCTTATCCAGATGCAACGCATGAAATTTGTGTAAGCTCAGATGCTGTATTATTTGGAGCCATTGGGCATCCACGTTTTGATAATGATCCAACTGCAAAAGTAAGACCTGAGCAAGGTTTATTAAAAATGCGTAAAAAGCTTGGTTTATTTGCGAATGTTAGACCAACGTTTACTTTTCCATCATTATTAGATAAGTCTCCTTTAAAAAGAGAACGAATTGAAGGTACAGATTTGGTTTTTTTACGTGAATTAACAGGTGGAATATATTTTGGTGAAAAGGGTAGAAGAGATGAAGGAGAAACTGCCTTTGACAATTGTGTTTATACAAGAGCTGAAGTACAAAGACTGGCAAAGAAGGGTTTTGAATTAGCCATGACTCGTGATAAAAAATTATGTTGTGTAGATAAAGCCAATGTACTAGAAACCTCTCGTTTATGGAGAGAAACTGTACAAGCTATGGAAAAAGAGTATCCAGAAGTTGAGGTATCTTATGAGTTTGTAGATGCGGTTGCAATGAGACTTGTGCAATGGCCAAATAGTTATGATGTTTTAATTACCGAAAATTTATTTGGAGATATCTTAACAGATGAAGCTTCTGTAATTTCTGGTTCTATGGGCTTAATGCCAAGTGCATCTTTAGGTTCAGATATTGGTTTGTTTGAACCCATACATGGTTCTTATCCACAAGCTACTGGTTTAAATATCGCAAATCCTATGGCTACTGTTTTGTCTGCAGCAATGATGTTCGAAAACTTTGGTCTTCAAGAAGAAGGTAAAGCCATTAGAGATGCTGTAAATAGTGCTTTAGAACAAGGAATTGTAACTGAAGATTTATCTGAAAACGGAAAATCCTATGGAACTTCTGAAGTTGGTGATTGGCTAGCGAATAAAATTTAACTATAAAATTATCCATAAAAAAAAGTGCTTTTAAAGCGCTTTTTTTTTGCTTGTAATCCTAGGTTAACGTTCCTTTTTCTACTATTAAATCAAAATAAAAATGACTTCCTTTTCCTTTTTCACTATTAACATGAATTTCTGAATTCATATTCGTAATAATGTTTTTAACTATAAATAAGCCCAAGCCACTACCTCCATAATTTTCGAAAGTATTTTTATCTGCTTGGCTAAATTCGTTAAAAATTTGTTTAATTTTTGATTTAGATATTCCTACTCCAGTATCTTTCACAGAGGTATGCAATACTATCTTATTATTTTCTACTTCCTTATAGTTAACTTCTATACTAATTTCACCGTTTTCTGTAAATTTTATAGCATTAGAAATTAAATTGTTTAATATAAGGTCGTATTTAAATTTATCAATTTTAATAATTGGGAATTCATTAGGTATTACTGTAGTAATTGTAGATTTATTTTCTTTAGCACTAAAGTCATAAAGAAGTTCTTTTTCTTTTAAAATACTAGAAATATCAGCAAAAACTAACTTCGTTTGATTCAACTCATTGTCATATTCTAAAATGTTAGATACTAGATTTTTTAGATTTTTTGAAGAAGTTATAAGTGCATCTAATTCAATGTATTGGCTATTTTCAGTATCATTATCTTTTATTTTTTTTGAGAAAATAATGATATTTTGTATTGTTTCATTTATTTCTGTAGAAAAAGAAGTAAGAAACTTATTTTTTAATGTATTTAGTTTTTCAGTTTTATTTATCTTGTTTTGAATATTATCTTCATAATTAGCATTTAATTTTAAAAAAATAAAAATTAATGAAAAAATGTTTAAGATAATGATGATGCTAAATACGATGTATGGATTCTCATTTTCTAAATCTAACGAGTATGTATTAGCTCCGTTTGAGCTGTAAATTCTATATAGTGTAGACCCTATCCAACAAAACAATGTTAATCCAGAAAGTGAAAAAATAATCACTTTATCTTTTCTATAAGAGAAAATTGTAAATATAATAAAGTAGATATAGAAATATGCCATTCCTATACCAACACTAAAATTACTATTAATGATTACTACAAAAGCTAAAAAGCTTAGAATATTTAAATATCTTCCAACCTGTATATTATAAAAACTGACAAAAAAGACTACGAGAAAAGAAAAATTAGAAATTAAAACAGCGTTACTTAAAAAGGGAGCTACTTTGCCTAATGTTAAAAAGTAAATTAAATTACCACTTAAACATAATATAGCTGTGTTAATAATTAGAAACTTATCTCTAACTGATTTGTCTTTTAAAGAAAAATAATTATTCATAACCAATAATATTTTTTATGTAGTTAACAAGTGCTTTTTGTTGAAAAGGTTTATTTATTACCCCATTAAACTTATGATTCATTAACTCTTCTGCAATATCATCAAATATAGATGCAGTAAATGCTATTATTGGTGTTTTTGTATCAAATGTTCTTATTTCTTTTGTTGCTTTTAAACCATCTAAAACAGGCATGTCTAAATCCATTAATACCAGGTTATAGGTATTCACCTTCATTTTTTCTACTGCCTGTAGTCCATTTTCTGCAGTTTCAATAACTATACCTTCTTTTATAAGACTAAATTTGGCCACCATTAAATTGGTCTTATTATCATCTACTAATAGCACTCGTAAGCCTTTTAGTTTTAAATCTTCATTACAACTGTTTTTATAACTTTCAGGAAATAGATTCACTTCTTTAAGACTTATATTAAAGGTATTTACAAATTTATGAAGATAAACTTTATTTAAAATTTTAGTATTAAAGAGTGTTACTAACTCTGTTTTAAGCTTGGTATTTTGGTTTTTTTCAGGACTATTATAGTTTACTATTTTTCTAAAAAAAATATTCTTTTTATTAAATTCTACGTCAACTTTAAACATAATTAGCCCATTATGTTTAGTTGTATTAACAACATTTACATGTATTAAAATTGAGGTTGTTTTATATTTTTCTGTAAACTCTGTAATTAATGAAGATAGTAGTAGTTTAAATTTATCTCTATCAATTAAAACAAGTGGTAGTTTCTTTTGTATATTTAACTTAATAGCATAAGTATTATTTTGTTTGGCTTTCTCTAAACATTCTTCTAAGATAATATCTAAATTATTTGGCTTACAGACAAGACCAATTTTAGAGGATTGCTCTTTGCTTTTGTCTAATATATCGTTTATTAATGTTAATAGAGTAGATGCATTTTTATTTAATTCTTCTATATCCTCTATTTGTTTGTTGTTGGAGTTTTTAGTCTCTATAATTTTTGACAAACCATAAATAGCATTTAAAGGTGTTCTAATTTCATGACTCATTGTGTTTAAGAAATTAGTTTTATTTTCAGAAGCCTTTTTTAACGAAAACTCTGATTTTTTAAAATTTTTAAAATTATCTATTTTATTTCTTCCAAAACTATTTAAAATAGAAATAGAATAAATTGATAAGAAAGTAATATTAGCAATGTAAGTATAAATTATATTTTTAGCTTCTATTTCTAAATTACCAATTTTAAAATTGAAGAATGAATACAACCAAAGTATAGATATTAAACTTACACTAATCATAATAGCTTTAAATTCTGTTTTAAAAGAAAATAAAAAGGCTGGTAATGTAGCACAAAGAATAAACCAATATTCTATACTTATACCCACACCAACATCATATAAAATTTGTAAGATTCTAACGTTTATAATAATTAAAAATAAAACTCTAGAAATTTGTATTCGTTTATAATAATTTATTAAAAGTGTAACTATTAAAGCTAATACCATTATTAAAGAGGGTAAAGCACTTTTACCACCTCCAATTAAAGATATTATCATAGAGACAAAACCTATAATACATAGTAGTAAAGAATGATTTCTTACAAACTTTTGTATATTTTTTTGATCATATGTTAAAATTATTTCTTGCATCAGTTACTTGTAAAATGGCATTAATTAAAAACTTTTTTTATAGTTTTTAATAAATCCTCGGGGTTAAAAGGCTTAAATATAAAGTCACTAACATCATCTTCTTTAAAATCATCTAGATTTATGTTGTTAGATGCTGTAATTATAATTATTGGGATTGTTTTGTTGAATTTTCTGATTTCTTTAATAGATTCATTTCCAGACATAACAGGCATATTTAAGTCCATTAATACCAAATCTAAATCAGTTTTTCTTAC
>JBDNBB010000018.1:0-4230 GCA_039768135.1 Polaribacter sp. | reverse complement strand
CAGAAATAGACCAATTCAAACTTGACAATCCAGATTTTGAAGACTTAATAAGAAACAGTTCTTACATCACAAATTCAACCCCTGTAACCAATATTTCTGATCCAACAGAAAGAGCCGCAAAAATTGAAGAGTTTGTTGAAGCACGTATTATTTATGCTACGATGACTGTAAACATGGATAAAAATATTGGAAGAATTGTAGATGAGTTAAAAACTGATATGAATGTTTTTAACAATACAGTTATTATTTTTTTAAGTGACAACGGTGGATATAGATGGAGTAAAGGTGCTGTAAATTACCCACTTCAACAACAAAAAGGTAGTGTTTTAGACGGAGGTCATAAAGTACCTATGTTTGTGCATTGGCCAGATAAAATCACAACAAATAGTACATATGACTATCAAATAAGTGCTCTAGACATCTATCCAACCCTTTCTAATTTGGCTGGAGCAACTATACCAGCTTCAAAAAAATTAGACGGATTAGATTTTATGGATAAAATAATTGCAGGTGAAAAAGTTAGAGAAGATGATAAACCACTTTATGCAGTTAGACCTCAAAATGGGTTTCATAATGGAGGACTTGCCTCTTATCCATGGAAAATAGTAAAAACAGGAAATAATGGACAATGGCGTTTATATAATATTTCAAACGATCCTGGAGAAACAACAAATCTAAGAAGTACTGAACCTAATGCAGAGCAAATTATTGATGACCTTTTAGACAAAGGACAAGTGTTATTCACTGAATTTAAAGATGTTGTACCAGCTTGGTATGATAATGATGGAGACGGTTCTGGGCATCCACATAGTTTTTTATGGGCAGATGGAACATTACCTGGATATGATAGACTTTTTGAAAGATCATTTGATACACAACCCAATGAAATAGTAATAACAGGAACTACTAATGCCATTGAAGGTGAAACAGATGGTGTATTTACAGTTAGTTTACCTAATGGTTCAAATGCAAGTCAGAATATTGACGTAACCTATACCGTTGGTGGAGAAGCAACTGAAGGTACTGATTATGCAACAATACCAAGAACAGTTACAATAGCAAATGGAACTAATTCTTCTCAAATAATTATTGATGCAAATACAGATAGTATAGATGAAGGCACTGAAACAGTTACAATTACCTTACAATCTTCTACTATTGAAACTGTAAATACAACTCCTGCAGATATAAATATCTTAGATGATAACAATCCCACAACATTAACTGCTGGAGATTTAGCTATTGTAGGATACAAAGCTGCAGCAGGCAATGTAGCTGAACTAGCCTTTGTAATTTTAAAAGATATTAATATAGGAACTACTATTAGTATTTCTAATCGTAGTTGGAAAGATGACGGTTCATTTAATTTAACTGGCAGTGGATCTCCATTTAATATAGATGATGTGTATTCATGGACAGCATCTAATTATCATAGTATTGGAACTATTTTTAAATTAAATCGAAACGGAAAAATAACAACAGTTATAAATGGTATAGAAACTGAAGTAGGCACTACAGTACAAACTTTTGGGTCTGATGGAGATTGGGATCTTTCTCCAGTTGGAGATAGCGTGTTAATATATAATGGAGATACAGACCAACACCCTGATGATAGTAGTACACAATGGATAACTGGACTAAATACCAATGGTGTAGATAATGGAAGTAACATACAAAGTGCTGGTTGGGCAATAGGTGGTGGAAATGCTTATTGTGAGTTACCTGCTGCACTTGTTGGATTTGATATAGATGTAACAGGCGGAGATATTTCTTATAATCTTTGGGATATAAACCATGGAGTTTATGTTGGCGGTGCAACTGGCAATGCTTCTACAATAAGAGCAAGCATAAATGATTATACCAATTGGAATTTAGACGAGGCAAACGCTTATTATTTATGGAGAAATACTAATACCGTAAATTCTAGTTCAGGAAATATTAACTTAGGTCAAGTAACACTTTCAGCAAATTCCATTCATAAAATTAATTTCAATATATATCCTAACCCTACTGAAAAATTTTTCAATTTAGAATTGAATGAAACCAACACCATAGAAGAAGTAACAATATTCTCTATTGGAGGGAAACTAATCAAGAAAATAATACCTAAAGAATTGAATACAAAAATAGATGTATCTTACTTAAATAGTGGTGTATACATTATAAAAGTGAAAAATGAAGGAGGTATTTCAATAAAAAAATTGATAAAAAAATAATTCGATAAAAAGAATACTAAGTAATACTATTTATAAAAAATTAAATAAATGCGAATCCAAAACTTATTATTAAAAAAAACAAAGATATTCCTTTTTGTAAGCGTTGCGTTATTTTGTCAACTAGTAATAAATGCACAAGATATTACTGTAAAAGGAACCATTATAGATGCTGAAGATAAATCTCCCATTCCTGGTGTAAGTATTACAATACAAGGCAATCAAAAAGGAGGCGTCTCTAGTGATTTTAATGGGAATTACGAAATTAAAACCAAGATAGGAGCTGTTTTAGTGTTTCAGTATTTGGGTATGAAAACACAATCTATTAAAGTTAAAAATTCACAATTAAATGTTGTAATGATTTCTGACGTGGAATCTTTAGATGAAGTTGTTGTAATTGGATATGGTAGTGTTAAGAAAAAAGAAATTACAGGAGCAGTTACACAATTAAAGTCAGAAGATTTAGAGAGTGTAGTTACCTCAGATTTAGGATCAACATTACAAGGGCAATCTGTAGGTGTTAGTGTAGTATCATCAGATTTACCTGGGGCCGATTCTGAAATATTGATTAGAGGAGTAACTTCCCTAAACGATAATAGTCCACTCTATGTAGTAGATGGTATCATTCAAGATGGTAATCCAAGAATACCACCATCAGATATAGAATCTTTAACAGTTTTAAGAGATGCAGCTTCAACAGCAATCTATGGTGTACGTGGTGCAACAGGTGTAATTCTTATAACAACCAAACAAGGTAGACCTGGTACATTACAAGTGAGAAGTAATGTTAGTTATGGAATACAGAATAGAAGATCTGCAGTACCACTAATGAATTCTATAGAACAAACCTATTTCGATGTAATTCAGAGTTTAAATGTAAATGGTACACTTCCTCAAGATGTAAACTTACAGATTCTTCAACAACCATTACTTTTTCAAAATGAAACAAATTTAAACGATTTAGTATTTAATGATAGCGCGCCTATTAGCAATCATAACTTAACAATTTCTGGAGGTAAAGAAGATATTACTTATAATGTAAATCTTGGCTTATTTAATCAAGAAGGTTTGCAAATTAATTCTGCCTTCCAACGTTTTAATATGAGAGCGAACACCGTTTACAACAAGAAAAAATTAAGAATACAATCTAGTGTTGCTTTAAATATAGAAGAAAGAGACATTCCTCAAAGCAATTTGTTATCGCAAGCTATTGTTTATAGACCTACTCAAAATGGTTTAGATTTAAATGTCATAGACGAATTAACACAAGGAGGAGATGATGTAAATAGATTAGGATGGGTGTTAGAGAGCTTAAGAACTACAAATGTTTTAAAAACAACTAGAACAAACGCATCAACAAACATAAGCTATAAACTTCTAGATGATTTAACATTAACAAGTAATTTAGGAATTACAAGAATAAATAGTATAGGAAAAATAATAAGACCTTATACTGAAATTTATAATACACAAGGAGTATTACAAAGCCAACCAGAAAATAGTTTTATTGACAATAGAACACGTTTTACAACTAATTTTGTTGCAGAGTTGGGAGCCAATTATTTAAAGCAATTTAAAGAAGACCATAAACTTACTTTAACAAGTTTTTTAACGGTTGAAAAAAACACTAGTGAAGCTTTCTCTGCTAGACGAGCAGGTGTAACTATTGATGGAAGTACTGTATTAAATTTGGCAACAGGTACACAAAGTGTTACCTCTGGTTTTGACTATACAGATACAAGAATAGGAATATTAGGAAGGTTGCAATATGATTATAAAGGAAAATATATTTTTAGTGCTAGTTTAAGAAGAGATGGATCTTCAAAATTTCCGACAAGTAACAATTGGGGAACTTTCCCTTCTATATCTGCTGCTTGGAATATCCATGAAGAACCATTTTGGAAAGAGTATAAAAATACTATTAATAGTTTTAGGTTTAGAGCTTCTCAAGGAACTGTGGGGGTAGATAGAACCCCATCATATTCTTTTGACCCTACATTATCAGCAGACATAAACT
>JBDNBB010000017.1:0-7334 GCA_039768135.1 Polaribacter sp. | reverse complement strand
GGCAAAGCACCAAAAGGGTTGTTTAGATTTAAAAGAGCAGATGAATTAGCTGCAGAAACCATTCAATATATGATGAATGAACTGCCTGATTTTGATAAAAAAAGAATTGATGATGTTATTGTAGGTAATGCAATGCCAGAAGGTTCTCAAGGTTTAAACATGGCGCGTTTAATCTCTTTAATGGGGTTAGATATTGTTGATGTTCCTGGAGTTACTGTAAACCGTTTTTGTTCATCAGGACTAGAAACAATTGGTATGGCTGTTGCAAAAATTCAATCTGGAATGGCAGACTGTATTATTGCAGGTGGTGCAGAAAGCATGAGTTCGGTGCCAATGACAGGTTTTAAACCAGAATTAAATTATAATACTGTGGCTTCTGGTCATGAAGAATATTATTGGGGAATGGGTAATACTGCAGAAGCAGTGGCCAATGAATTTAAGGTTTCTAGAGAAGACCAAGATGAGTTTGCTTTAAACTCTCATTTAAAAGCCCTGAAAGCTTTAGAGGAAAACAGATTCCAAGACCAAATTGTGCCTATTAATGTAGAACAGACTTACGTTGATGCAAATGGTAAAAAAGCTACTAAAAAATACACCGTAAATAAAGATGAAGGCCCAAGAAAAGGTTCTAACCTTGCAGGTTTAGCAAGATTACGTCCTGTATTTGCTGCAAATGGTAGTGTAACCGCTGGTAATTCATCTCAAATGAGTGATGGTGCTGCTTTTGCAATGATTATGAGTGAAGATATGGTTAAAGAATTAAATCTAGAACCGATTGCAAGAATGGTAAGTTATGCTGCTGCTGGTGTACCTCCAAGAATTATGGGTATAGGTCCAGTTGCTGCAATTCCAAAAGCATTAAAACAAGCAGGGTTAAATCAAAACGATATTGGTTTAATTGAGTTGAATGAAGCGTTTGCTTCTCAATCTTTAGCTGTAATTCGTGAATTAGGCTTAAATCCAGATATCATCAATGTAAATGGTGGTGCAATTGCTTTAGGTCATCCATTAGGTTGTACAGGTGCTAAATTATCTGTACAATTATTTGATGAAATGCGTAAAAGAGAAATGAATAACAAATACGGAATGGTAACCATGTGTGTTGGAACAGGACAAGGTGCTGCTGGTATTTTTGAATTTTTAAACTAAAACAAGAGTTTAGAAAAGAGAAAAAAGACTATATGTGTGCTAAACAAAGACATAATTACAAGAACTTAAAAATCTGGAAAATTGGCTTAGAAATTACGAATACAGTTTCAGACTTATTATTGGATTTCCCAAATCACGAAAGATATGATTTGAGTTCACAAATTAGTAGATGTTCAGTTTCAATACCAAGTAATATAGCAGAAGGTTCATCAAGAACTAATAAATCATTCAGTCATTTTTTAGATATTTCTTTAGGCTCATCTTTTGAATTAGGGACACAATTATTAGTAGCAAAACATAGAAAATATATAAATCAAGAAAAATTATCAATATTAGAAAAGAGAATAGAAGAATTCCAAAAAATGACAATGGGATTTCAAAATAGCCTTATTTAGGGTCTATTTTCTATCATCTTTTCTCTTTAATCTACATTTAAATGGAAACAACAAATAAAGAAATTTTAAGAGGAGGACAATTCCTTGTAAAAGAATCAAAGGGCGAAGACATTTTTACTCCAGAAGATTTTTCTGAAGAGCAAGTAATGATGAAAGAAGCTGTAAGAGAATTTACAGACAGAGAAATTGTAGCAAATAGAGATCGTTTTGAAGCTAAAGACTATGCTTTAACAGAAGAAGTAATGAAAAAAGCTGGTGAACTTGGCTTTTTAGGAGTAGCTGTTCCTGAAGAATATGGAGGAATGGGTATGGGCTTTGTATCAACGATGATTACGTGTGAATACATTTCTAGTGGAAATGGCTCATTTAGTACAGCTTTTGGTGCGCATACAGGAATTGGTACTATGCCAATTACCTTATATGGTACAGAAGAGCAGAAACAAAAATATGTACCAAAATTGGCTACTGGTGAATGGATGGGTGCCTATTGTTTAACGGAACCAGGTGCTGGTTCTGATGCTAACTCTGGTAAAACTACTGCAGATTTAACAGAAGATGGTAAATCATATAAAATTAACGGACAAAAAATGTGGATCTCAAATGCAGGCTTCTGTAATTTGATGATTGTTTTTGCACGTATTGAAAATGATAAAAACATTACAGGTTTCATCGTTGAATATGATGCTAAAAATCCTAATGGAATTACCTTAGGAGAAGAAGAACATAAATTAGGTATTAGAGCAAGCTCTACAAGACAAGTATTTTTTAACGATACTGTAGTCCCTGCAGAAAACATGTTATCTGTTAGAGGTGGTGGATTTAAAATTGCTGTAAATGCTTTAAACGTTGGACGTATTAAATTAGCTGCTGCTTGTATCGATTCTCAAAGAAGAGTATTAACAACCGCATTACAATATGCTAACGAAAGAAAACAATTTAAAACTCCTATTGCAGATTTTGGGGCTATTAAAGCAAAATTAGCAGAAATGGCTACTAACTGTTATGCAGGTGAATCTGCAAGTTACAGAGCTGCTAAAGATATTGAGGACAGAATTGAAATGAGAATGGCTGCAGGTAATTCTCATCAAGAAGCAGAATTAAAAGGTGTAGAAGAATATGCAATTGAATGTTCTATTCTTAAAGTAACTGTATCTGAAGATGTACAAGCTTGTGCAGATGAAGGAATTCAGATTTTTGGAGGAATGGGATTCTCTGAAGAAACACCAATGGAAGCTGCTTGGAGAGATGCAAGAATTGCACGTATTTATGAAGGTACAAACGAGATTAACAGAATGTTATCTGTAGGTATGCTGATTAAAAAAGCAATGAAAGGTCATGTAGATTTATTAGGCCCAGCAACTGCAGTAGCAGATGAATTAATGGGTATTCCTTCTTTTGATACACCAGATTATTCTGAGTTATTTGCAGAAGAAAAAGAAATGATAGCCAAATTAAAGAAGGTGTTTTTAATGGTTGCAGGTGCTGCAATTCAAAAATACGGACCAGATTTAGAACAACATCAACAACTATTATTAGCTGCTGCAGAAATTTTAAATGAAGTGTATATGGCAGAATCTACTTTACTACGTGCAGAGAAAAATGCTAAACGTTTTGGAGAAGATGCTCAAAAAGGTCAAATAGCCATGGCTAAATTATACTTGTATAATGCTGTAGAAATTATTGCTAAAAATGGTAGAGAAGGTATTATTTCTTTTGCTGAAGGTGATGAACAACGTATGCTATTAATGGGATTAAAGCGTTTTACGAAATACGCAAATTACCCAAACGTAGTTGCTTTACGTAACCAAATTGCGGATACTATGAAAGCTGAAAACAAATACTGCTTTTAAATATATATAACGTTATATTCTAAATACCAAAGACCATTTTTTTATAAAAAATGGTCTTTTTTCTTTGTAGAAAGATCGCATCAGCTAAGAAAAAATAAATTATGGTCCATACAGTTATCATCTTAAAAAAATAGAAAACCTAAATTGTATTTTTTTTATACTTTACTCTACTAATTATGAATACTTTTGTGCAAAATAGTAATTCAACATATGAAACGTATTAAAGAATACAAGAAGCTTTTTGGCGTAGTAGGCGCTATAGAATTAAAGGCTTTAAAGAGTACTTATAGAAACTTAGTAAAAGAATGGCACCCAGATAAGTTTACAGATGTAAGTAAAAAAGCAGAAGCAGAAATAGTAAGTACTAAAATCATTGATGGATATCATTTTTTAGTAAGTATCGCACCTGAAACTAAAGAGGCAAATTTAGAGGCATATAAAACAACAATAACAGATTTTCAAGTTGCAGATTGGCATCATAAAAGTATGTTACTAGAGGTTACTTTTTCAGATGGTAATACCTATGAATATTTTGGTGTTAGTAAAATTTTATTCGGAAAATTCATCAACGCAAAGTCAATTAACAACTTTGGTAAGCGAAATATTTTCAATAAATTTTTATATAGAAAATCAAAAAAAGCAAGTGCTATTGCATAATCTTCGAAGCAAAAAAAAAGGAGGTCTTTAAAAACAAAGACCTCCTTTTTTTTTTAATTAAAATACATTATTCTAAAGCACCTAAATAACGCTCTGCGTCTAGGGCAGCCATACAACCAGTACCTGCAGCTGTTACAGCTTGTCTGTATTCCTTATCTTGTATGTCACCTGCTGCAAAAACACCTGGCATATTTGTTTTTGTAGTTTTACCTTCAGTAATTAGATATCCTGTTTCATCCATGTCTAAGACACCTTTAAACAAGTTAGAGTTTGGCGTATGACCAATAGCAATAAAAATACCTGTTACCGAAATTTCTGTTGTTTTTTTTGTTTGATTGTTAATAGCGGTAACTCCAGTAACCACGTTATCTCCCAATACCTCCTCTACTTCTGTATTGTATAACACCTCTATATTTTCAGTTTTATCAACTCTATGTTGCATTGCTTTAGAAGCTCTCATATGGTCTTTACGCACCAATAAATATACTTTAGAACAAATATTTGCAAGATACGTAGCTTCTTCAGCAGCAGTATCTCCACCACCCACTACTACTACTTCTTGCCCTTTGTAAAAAAAACCATCACAGGTAGCACAAGCAGAAACACCACCGCCAATAAGGCGTTGTTCGCTTTCTATACCTAAATATTTTGCAGTAGCACCAGTAGATATTATTATCGTATTTGCCTCTATTTCTTTATTTTCATCAACAATTACTTTATGAACACCTCCAACCTCATCACTCAAAGTAACAGCTGTAACCATTCCAAAACGAACATCTGTACCAAATCTTTCTGCTTGATGTTTTAAATCCATCATCATTGCAGTTCCATCTGTACCATCTTTATAACCAGGAAAATTATCTACTTCTGTGGTTGTAGTCAACTGCCCACCCATTTGCATACCTGTATACATTATAGGTTTCATATCTGCTCTGGCTGCATATATAGCTGCAGTATACCCTGCAGGACCAGATCCTATTATTAAACATTTTATTTTTTCTGTAGCTTCTGACATAATTCAATTATCTTTTAAAAAGTAAAAATATAGTTTTTTAAAACTTCTTTTAAGCATTGTTTATAAGTTTTAATAATGAAAAAATAGACGATTAAAATGACTTTATAAATTCTATTACAATGTAGGCAAGAGTTTAATTATTCCTAATCTTTCTACCCCTATATAGATAAAACCATCTTTACCTTGCACTATAGATCTTACCCTACCAATATCTTTCAAAAGTTTTACCTCTTTATAAACCTGATTCTTTTTTATAATACACCTGCTTAAATATTGAAACTTAAGTGAACCTACCAATAAGTTCCCTTTCCAGTTTCCATAAACATCACTATTAATAAAAGCCATACCACTTGGCGCTATTGAGGGTGTCCAATAATGAATAGGGCTTTCCATTCCCTCCATATAGGTTTTATCTGTAAATTTTGTACCACTATAATTTACCCCATAACTTACTTTAGGCCATCCATAGTTTTTGCCCTTTTTAATAATATTAATTTCATCACCTCCTTTGGGACCATGCTCATGAGACCAAATTTCATCTGTAAATGGATTGACTACCATTCCTTGAGGATTTCTGTGTCCATAACTGTAAACAGCTTTCTTTGCTGTGTTTGAAGACGCAAACGGATTATCTTTAGGAACAGATCCATCATCATTTAAACGATATATTTTTCCTCCATCTCTATTGATGTCTTGAGGATTAACATCTCGATCCCCTCTATCTCCTACACTAAAATAAACACGATTTTCTGAGTCAAAAACAATTCTAGAGCCAAAATGCTGACCTTTTGTTGTATTTGGTGTTGCTTTATAAAGCACTTCTTGACTTACTAAACTGTTATCTTTAAGCTTGGCACGCATTAAAGTTGTATTCCCTCCTCTTCCACTTCCAATACCCGAAGCATAAGTAAAATATATCCATCCATTATTTTTATAATTAGGATGCAATTCTATGTCTAACAAACCTCCTTGACCTCTTAAATAGATTTTGGGTGCATTTTTTATTTCGGTTTTAACTCCATTTTTAAAATGAATAATCTTTCCAGACTTTTCATTTATTATCATGGCATTATCTGGTAAGAATACAAAACCCCAAGGATTATCTAAATTAGGCACTATAAGCTCGTAGTTTTGCTGTTGAGCATTCACTATAAAGTTAGAAACAAATAAGAAAATAAGGCAGGAAGTTATCTTATACATAGATATAAAATCTTTAATTTTAATTACAATATATAAATATTATTCTATATTTGCAGTCCTTGAATTGATGACTATTTTCGAAGTGTAGCCTCTCGACGTTGCTGGAGATAAACTACACTATGATTTTACACTTTCGGGGTGTAGCGTAGCCCGGTCATCGCGCCTCGTTTGGGACGAGGAGGTCGCAGGTTCGAATCCTGCCACCCCGACTAAAATAAATATCAATAGCAACTAAAACCTTGTAAATCGTATGATTTATAAGGTTTTGTGGTTTTTGCGATATCATAAGAATTGAATCAATATGGTTTAATTCGGTTCACAATTCGGTTAACACATTAAAAAATAAAAAAGTGTGAACCGAATAACAACTTAAAAACCTGCAATTGAAATAGTTGATTTGACTTTCGTCTTAAATGAATGTTTAACTAAAAGACGACAACTATGCAATCACAAACAAATTTCAACCTATTATTCTGGGTTAATGCTTCACGTGCTAAAAACAATCTTGTTTCAGTTTATGCAAGAATAACAGTAAATGGAAAAAGAGCAAATATTAGTCTAAAAAGAAAAGTAGCAGTTTCTGAATGGAATTCTAATAAAGGAAGAGCTAGAGGTACCAAGCAAGAATCTCGATTACTGAATAGGTATTTAGATAATGTAAAAAACAGAATCCATGAGGCTCATCAAGAATTAATAAAAGAAAAAGCTTTCATTTGTGCTCAAAGTATTAAAGCTCGTTTTTTGGGTGAAGATAATGAAGAGTATTCATTACTAACTTTAGTTGATTATCACAACACTCAAATGAGTGAGTCTTTAAGCTATGGTACTTTAAAAAATTATTTTACTACTCAAAAATATATCAAGCTGTTTCTTTCTATAAAGAAAATTCAAGACATTTATTTATCACAATTATCATACAGGTTTATTGTAGATTTTGAAAAATTCTTGCGCTCATATGTACCTGAAGACCATCAAAAGAAAATGGAAAATAATACTGTGATGAAGCATATTCAGAGACTTCGTAAAATGGTAACTTTAGCTTACAAAATGGAATGGATTGACAAAGAT
>JBDNBB010000016.1:0-7338 GCA_039768135.1 Polaribacter sp. | reverse complement strand
CCTTACCAACTCTGTCTGTAGCCCAATACATGTCTGAGGTTGCATGTGTAGGTTGAACTGACGGTAATATATTATCGAAATTTTTAAAATCTTCTGGACTTATAATTTGTGCATGTTCTATTCTCCAACGTCTGTTTTTTTTATTTTTTAAAACATCTTTATACGTCTTTACTAACCAAGTATTTGCAGAATCGCCTATTGCATGAGTGTTCATTTGAAATTTAGACGCAGCAATTTGTCTAGCAATTTCTTGATATCTTTCTGGTGAATAGATTAAAGCCCCATAATGATTATCTCTATCTGAATACGATTTTCTCATAGCAGCACCTCTAGAACCTAAAGCGCCATCACCATAAACTTTAAAAGATCTTACATTTAGGAAGTCTGTTTTATAAGTTCCTTTATTTAAATAGTAATCAATTTGTTCTTGTTTATCACCAGAAACCATGGCGTAAATTCTCATTTTTAACGCTTTGCTGTTTTGCAATTCATCAATAAGTTCTATGGTATTCCTGTCTAAACCAGCATCATCTACAGTGGTTAATCCATAAGAAAAACAAATGTCTTGCGCATCTAATAAACCTTTAATTGCAACTTCTTTAGAAACTGAGGGTTGCTTAATAAAATCCATAGCAGCATCTATTAAAACACCTGTAATTTTACCATCCTTTTTAATGATTTCTCCTCCAGAAACTTCTGTTTCATTTGTAATTCCTGTTAAGTCTAAGGCAGCCTGATTTACTAATAATGCATGACCATCAACTCTAGTTACTGCAACAGGTGTTGAAGGAAATAGCGCATCTAATTTATCTTTAGTTGGAAATTCTTTTATTTCCCAATCATTTTGATCCCAACCACGACCTGTAATATAGGTAGTGTTTTTTTCTTTTTGAAACGCTACTAACTTTTGTAGCACATCATCATAACTAGTTGTACCCTCTAAATCTACTTTTTGTTGTTGTAAACCCATTCTGTAAAAGTGACAATGAGCATCAATTAAGCCAGGAACAATAGTTTGGTTCTTGGCATCTAATACATTTTCTGATTGGTATTTTTCTTCAATCTCTGAAGTAGTACCAACAGCAATAAATTTACCATCTTTAATCGCAAAAGCTTCTGCATTATCAAAAGATGAATTTACTGTGTAGGCATTTGCATTTACAACAATTAAATCTGCTTGCTCTTTTTGACAAGAGGTAATTAAAAGTATAAAAATAAAAATTGGGTATAAATTTTTCATTTGATTTAAATTAAGTGTAGATATAAATTAAATAAGCACCATAAATCAAAACAAATTGAAATGGTATTCTTACTATTGCTATAGTTTTTGAACCAATAGCTGGTCTTTTTTTAGTAACATCCCAAAAATGTATGGGTAATAAAAAAATCAATAAAAAGATAATTCCTAAAGCTGCAATTTTTTGTGTTTGAGGAAAAAACACACCTAAACCTAACACCAGTTCAATAAGGCCAATACTATAATTTACTAGTTTTTTTGGAAAGATATCAGGTATAAAATGTTTAAATATGTTTGGTTTAATAATATGCATAATTCCTGCATATGAGAAAAATCCACCGAAAATTATTTTTAATATTACGATTACTACATCCATCTGATTATAATTTTACTGGTGTATCTCCATAAAGATATTTATCCATCAAATAAACAATACTGGCCATAGATGCACTACCTAATTCTAACTCTCTTTTGTTTACTTTATCAAAAGTATCTCTGCTTGTGTGATGATAATCGAAATAACGTTGTGAATCGGGTCTGTAACCTACTAAAGTTACATTTTCATCTTTTAAAGGGCTAATATCTGCACCAGATCCTCCTTTTTCTATATCATGCAAACCATAAGGAGATAGAAGCTTTTTCCAACTTTGTAAAAGGCTTGTATTTGCTTTATTTGCATCTATTGAAAAACCTCTTGGTGTATGCCCACCAGCATCAGATTCTAGCCCGCCAATATGAATCTCTTTATTTAAAGTAGCTAATTCAGCATATTTTTTAGCTCCCCTAGTGCCATTTTCTTCGTTCATAAAAAACACGATACGAATTGTGTTTTTAGGTTTTATATTATTGTTTTTAAATAGATAAGCTACTTCTAATGATTGCACAACACCTGTTCCATCATCATGTGCACCTTCTCCCAAATCCCAAGAATCTAAATGACCTCCAACTACAAAAATATTTTCTGGTGTTTCACTACCTCTAATTTCACCGACTACATTAAAAGAGGGTGCATCAGGTAATGTTTCACAATTTTGCTTGAAATAGAATTTTAAATTAGGGTTTGAAGTTAAATCTTTACTCAAATTTTCTGCAGCAAGAGAGCTAATTGCAGCTGCAGGTATGTGTTGTTCTGCAGGTAAATCTCCATAACTCATAGTTCCTGTATGAGGAAAATCGTCTATTGAGTTGGTCATAGATCTTACAATAACACCTTTTGCTCCATATTTACCACAAATTGCAGCTCCTCTAACTCTTTGGTCTACACAACCACCATAAGCTTTAAATGTATGGATTAAGGTATTGTCAAAAGGTCTATTAAAGAAGACTATTTTATCTTTCATTTTATCTCCTAAAGCTTCTGCTTCCTCTAAGCTTTTAACCTCTATAACTTCTGCCAAAACTCCAGAATTTGGTGTTGCAACAGAAAAGCCTAAAGCACAAATAGCTACATTTTTTTCAATACCATTTGTTGTGTAGGTAGCAACTTCTTTTTCACCTCTAACCCAATGAGGAACCATAACAGGTTGCAACCAAACTGAATCTAAACCTACTTCATTCATTATTTTTTCTCCCCATTCAACAGCCATTTTCGCTTCTGGAGAGCCAGATAATCTACCGCCAATTTTTTGTGTTAAATGTCTTAACCATTCATAAGATTTACCATTTGTTAATGCTGCATTAAATAAGGTCTTAATATGGGTTGAATCTGATTTTTCTTCAGCAGTTAATTGATTGTTATCTATTGTTTTTACTTGTTTTTCATTACAAGAAATAATCAATAGTGAAATGGAAAGAAAGAAAAGAATTTTTTTCATTTTGTAGTTTTTTATTTACTGTATAAAATTACAAAAATCAAAATTGATAATCAGAACAATTAAAAGTATTCTATGAGATTTTAGTTATTTATCTAGAAATCGAATTTATAAGTTATTCCTCCTAAAATTTGAAAACCTTGCACATTAAAGTTGGTAAACCTTTGATAACTGTTATTTAAAACGTTGTTTAATTTTATGAAAGTAGAGAATTTATCTGAGAAGTGATATCCCCCATTTAAATTTACATCTACAAAAGAATCTAATGTTTGCGAACCACTTATGTTAAAAGATGAGCCTGAATAAAAGACATCTTTTCGTTGACCCACAAAAAATACGTTTGTATGGGCATACCATTTGTTGGTTTTGTATTTTGCATTGAAAGATGTTTGAAGGTTAGGTAAGTTCCATGCTTCAGCTTCTGTTGTAGATTCGAAATTATCAAATTGAAAACTAGAAGAAAGTGTTAACTCTTTACTTACATCATATTCTAATTCAGCAGCCAAAGAAATGGTTCTAACATCATCATAAACTACAGAGAATGAATTGCCATATTCATACCCTTTAAAGAGAACTCCATTGTTACCATTATTTGCTCCATTAGATTTTGAGTAGTTTTTTATAAACAAAGCTTTGTCTTCTTCTTCTTTAACAGTTGCTGATAAATTATAACTTAAACTTTTTTTAATAACCCCATTTAAACCTAAAAAGGCGTTGTATTTTTCATTGGTTTGTGTAATAAATTGAGTTGGACTTATAAATGGATTTTCATCAGAAAATTGTTTGTAAGTGTTGGTGTTTAAATTTCCAAAAACGCCTGCATATATGGTAAGATTATCTTTTATAATCGGTTTTTGAATTTGTATATCTGGATACATTAAGAAGTGATTTACTTCATTCTCTGTATCAAAAGCAGCAAAGAATTTAAAGCCTAGTTTTAATGCAAAATCACCAAAGGTAGCATTGTATTCAGGGTTTATTTTGGCAGTAAATAAGGAATAATCTATGGTGTTTGAATTGGCAAATTCACTTGCAAATGAACCTCCTAAATATTCTAATCCTGTTTTTACTTGTAAATTATTTAAACTGGCACTCACAAAATCTATAGGTAAATCGAAATTAGTATTAAAATTAAATAAATACTCAGAGCTGCTATAACCATCTGCAAAATAGGCGAAAGAAAGCTGACTGTTGGTTATATATGCATCTATGAAATCAAGATTACCTAACAAATTAAAGTAATTATAAGTTTTACTTTCATTTATATTGTTAGTTGCTGTTTCAGTAAATGTAGTTTCATCAATACCATACCAATTGTAGATACTTCTTTCTCCATTCAGATTGATGGTCCAATTAAAATAGCGATCTTCTTTTTTGTAGAATATAGATGCATTTAAATTGCTGAAATCGCTATTGAGTTTGGTATTTTGGATATTATTTAATGAACCTGTGTATTTAGCAGATAATCCAAACTCACTTTGAAAACGTGTGTAATTATGTAGGTAAGTTTCTACGTAAGGCGAATTAAAGTTTCCATAACCTAAAGCTAAAAAGTTGTTGTAAATGCGTTCTTTTACACCAACATCAATACTTTTGGCAACACCACTTTTTGGAATAAAAGTAGAAGCAACTGGAGCTGAAAAAATGGTATAAGATAATTTTTTCTTTTTGCTTCTTGATGAAAGCGCTATAGTTGGGTTTTGCTTTATTTTATTAGCATCTGCTATTTTAGGATTATATACGGTAACTACTTCTACAATCTCTGTTTTTACAGTATCTATTTTACTATTTTTTTTAACTGGTTTTTTACTTTGAGCAATAGAACTAAATACTCCTAAAACCACTGCAAATATGAATAAACATTTTTTCATTATTATTTGTTTTTAGGAGTTACAGAATTGTTTGTTTTAGCTTCATTTTCTTTTATGGTTTTCAATTCTTGTTTAGCTTCAATTACAATATCCTCAAACTGACCAAAGTTTTTAATAATATTTTCTAAAATAAAAGTAGCCTGATAGGCATCTTCTAAACTATAGTAATTCTTAGCCATAATAATGTAGCTTTTTACTCCCCAATATTTGTAATTACTATAATTAGCAATAAGTTCTTGAATAATTTTTGTGGAATTTTCAAACTGTTTTTCAGCATTTAAAAAGTAGGATTTATAATACAGTGTTTCTGCCTTTAATTCACCTTCAGCAGTTTGTTCTATGGTGTTAAAATACTTTCTTGCAGTTATAAAATCCTCTGTTTTAAACGCAGTTCTTGCAATAATGGTTTTAGCATCTAAAATTACTTCATTATCTAATTTATCTTTAGATAACACCTTTTTTGCATAGTTTAAAGCTGCTTCGTTTCGGTTTAAGTTTGCATAACCCATCATTAAATTACTTTGGGTAAATAAAATATTTTCAGAACTGTAAGCTTCTTGTTCTAAACGCAATAAATACGGTTCAGCATCATTAAAATTACTATCTTGTAAATAGATTAGAGATAGTTTTGCTAATGCGTCTTCACTAAATTCGGTTTGTCCTGCTTCTAAAACTCTCTTGTACTCATCTATGGATTGATTATATAATGCTTCTTTAAATAATATATCAGCCAAATAGTAATTAGCTTTTAAACTATTTTTTCCTTTTGGGAAATTTCTTAAGTATTTTTTTAAACTTAGAATACCACCTTCATTTTTACCTTCAAAATATTTACGTTCTGCAATTATGAAGGTTGAGTTTTCTAATTCAGAGTCTAATACTTCTATGAAATTTAATGTCTTAGTCCAAGCTATAAATTCATTGAGTTTATCTTCATCTACATAAATATTCTTTGCATTTCTAACTGCTTCTAAAGCATCAGAAGAATTGGGGTAATCTTTTGCTACCTTTTTAAAGTTTTTTAATGCTAATGAGTTTTCATTTTGATTATAATATAAGAGTCCTTCACGAACTAAAGCTCTAGGAATAAATATACTTTTAGGATATTTTTCTAATAACCTATTGTAAGCTAGATGTGCCTTTTCATTGCTATTAAGTTTTGTATAAGTAATTGCCAATTGAAATAATGCATCATCTTTTAAAGAAGAAATTTGGTAGTTGTTAATCACCTTTATTAAAGCATTAACTTTTGATTCGTTGTTATTTTGAAAGCCATAACTCATACCTATTTGATACATGGCATAATCTGCATCTAATCCAGAATTGTCTACAATAGCTGTATAAGCTATGATGGCTTTACTGTAATTTCTAATCGCAAAATAACTATCTCCTAAACGTAAATAAGTATCATCAATAATGGTTTGATCAATATTTTTTTTAGTTAAAAACTGATTAAATGTTAAGGCTGCTTTATCATAATCTTTTAACTTAAAATGACAATAAGCAATATTATATTCCAATAAAGGAAAATCAGCTTTATTTAAACTTCTTAGATTGTTGTTTAAGTTTATAAATTTAGAAAGTGCTTCATCATAATTTTCTAAACGATATAAAGTTTCTGCTTCCCAATAACCAGCTTTTTTACTTATCTCATTAGTTTTAGATTTTTTTGCAATAGTAAAATAACTTAATGCTTCAGCTATTTTTTTCTCATTAAACAACTGAATTCCTCTATATAAAGAAACTTCTAAACTTAGGTTTATATTTTCGTTGGTTTTTTTCTTCTTTAAATAGTCTAAAGCACCTTTATAATCATTTTGATGAATAAAAGAAGAAACAACCAATTCATTAATTTTTGTATATGATTTAGAGTTAGGATACGCTTTTAAATAATTCTGTAAAACATCAGAAACATTCTCAAAAGGATTCCCTTCTTCATAACTAAGCTTTGCATAATTTAAAGTTGCATCTTCTTTAATGCTTAAATTGTAGCTCATTTCACTTGCAGTTTTAAATGCATTTAGCGCTTCATTTTTCTTTTCTACGTTTAAGTAACATTCAGCCAAGTGATAATAAGCATTTTGTGCTACTGCATTCTGCTGATCTATAATTTTATTAAAGTAACTAACAGCGTTTATAAAATCGTTTTGTTTATAGAAAGCATAACCTAACTGATAATAATCAGTATTATTCCATTTACCACTTTTACCTTTATAAGCCATTAAATAGGGTATAGCTTCTTTGTAATTATTTAGGTTAAAATAACTTTCACCAATAATTTTTGAAATCTCTGAAGCCTCTTTTCTTTTAGCCGTTTTTAAGAGCTCTTTCCCCACTTTTATACATCTTTCAAAACTACCAGCCTTAAAACTAATATCTAATAGATAATAGGAAATCTCTGCTTTGTAAGAATCATTAT
>JBDNBB010000015.1:0-12096 GCA_039768135.1 Polaribacter sp. | reverse complement strand
TAGAAACATCTATGATTCTTGCGTTTTTAAGAAGCGTACTCATGGTTTATAGAATTTTAAAATCAAAATTTCTAAAAGCAAAGATACAATTGCCAAGGCTAAAAACCATTTCCATAGCCATTGAACTTTGTTTTTTTTATCAATTTCACTGAAAGCCTCTTTAATTGAGGATTTGTCTTTTATCTTATTTTCTGGGTTTTTGAGAGTATTTGGGTCAAAAAACTGTAAGTTACTTTCGCTTTTTGGATTGTTAAAAGCTAATGATTGTAAAGTGTCTTTTTTGTATGTTACATGGTAGAAACCAGCATTTGTTAAATGGTCCTTAATTTCAATAGAAATTTTACTTTGATAACTTTTTTGAGATGGAATTATATTTAAATCCCTTCCTTTTAAAGATACTACGCCTTCTTTATTGAGTTTTACAGAAACATCTATTTCATGTTCTTTGTCTAAACGATAATATAGTTTTGATGTTTTTTTGCTTATTGTTCCAAAATTGTAGAAAAGAGGAACAATTAAAGGCGATTTTAAAAAATTACTATTGTTTTTGGATAGCGAACTTGAAAAAAGAAATATGTTTCCAGTTATATTGTTTATTTGTGTTACAAAGGATAAAGTGTTTTGAAAGGAAAGAATACCTTTTTCGTTATTTGAAGAAATAGGGAAGTAGCTATTTACTTTTGGGTATTGAAAGTTTTCTATCTTTTTCAAAAAAACATTCTTAAAAATTGGGTGTGAAAAATTTATTGAAGTAATATTTAAGGTGTCTTCTATTTTTGCTTTTAAAGAGATTTTTCCAAGTTTGTTTAAAAAAGAGTTGTAGTTAGCTATTTCTGAGTTTTTATTTGGAATTATAACGATATTACCTCCTTTATTAGAAAAACTTATTAATCGATTAATTAATGTATTCGGAATAACTTTTAGTTCATTTAAAATAATTAAATCTTGATTAGAAATTTTATTATAATTTACGTTTTTTAAGTTTTTATTTTGGTAATTAAATTTGTCATCACTATAAATTTTAGGTAAAAAATTGCTATAGTTACCAATGCTTAAAACCTTTATTTTTTCTTTTTTATTTTGACTAAAATAAAAAGTGTTGTCAAACTTAAAAGTATCGTTATAAGTTATTTTGATTTTTCCTAAAATTAATTCTTTATCCTTGCAATTAAATAGAACTGTTTTGGTTTCATTTTTTTTAATTGAGAATATTTGTTTGCTAATTAACTGTTTTTTGCTGTAAATAGCAATAGGAATATTTTTTTTAGCTTTTCCTTCATTTTTTATATTAACAGCAATGGTTGTGTTTTCAAAGTTTTTATCTTTAAAATATAAACTGTCTATAGATAAATTTTCTTTTACAGAGCTTTGTAGTATAACAGTCGAAAACAGGGGTGTTACATTTGTAAACTGAAAACTGTAAGTATTTTGAAAATCAGATATTAAGATGTTTTTATTTGAAGTTTTAGTTTTCTTTTTTTGATTAGCTGTTTTTTTAAATATTACAGTATTAATTGTTGTTGTTTTACTTGTGTTTTTTAAAGACAATAACTGATTTTTTAAATTATTATAGTCAATATTTGTATAATAATTATTGTTAGTTTGTAATGTATAACGTCTATCTGTTGGAGCAAATTTTATAATATCTTGGGTTGCTATTTTTAATAAATCTCCTCTTTTTCCTTTTGTATTTAAGCTTAGTGAATTGTCTAAATAGATAAAAATATCTTGTTTTTTATTTGTGTTTTTACTACCTAGGTATGGTTGAGAAAAAGATAAAAGTATCGATAAAAAAGAAAGCATTCTGATGGCTAAAATTAACCATTTTTTTATGTTTGCACTTTTACGTGTTTCTAGTTTTATTTTCTTTAAAAAAGCAACATTTGTAAATGGTGTTTTTACAAACTTTTGTAATTGAAATAAATGTACTAATATGGGAATAATTAGTAAAAACAAAAAGTATAAAACATCTGGGTTTTTAAAATACATCTACAAATTTTAAATCGATATTAACTTACACCTCTAAATTATGTTAATTTAAATGAATAAAGAAAACTTGTTAATTTCTTATTAAAACTTTTCGAAAACCCCCAAGCCAAATAAGGCAAAATCATATTTTACAGGATCTTTTGCATCTAATTTTCTTAAATTTTCATCTAGCTCACTAAGTGCTTTCCAATCGTTTTGTTTTCTTTTCAGTAGTTGTAACTTTCTAGCAACATTACCAGAGTGTACATCTAAAGGGCAAGATAAATGCGCTGGGTTATGCGTTGTCCATAATCCGAAATCTACACCTGCTGTGTCATTTCTTACCATCCAACGTAAGAACATGTTAATCCTTTTTGCCGCTGAGTTTTTTAAAGGGTCAGATACATGTTTTAATGTTCTTTTTTCCTGTATTTCTTCAAAAAATAAATTTTTAAATTTATGAATAGCAGTTTTATAGTTAGTACTATTATCTTCAATTTTTAAGGCATTCTCTAGTCCACTATAGTTTTTGTAGATGTGTTTTAAGGACCTTATAAATTGTTTAAAATCTGAAGCATTAAATGTTCTATGGACAAAATTATTAAATGAATCTAAATCCTTTTCTTTATGATTTATTACAAAATCAAAAGGAGCATTATCAAGTAAATGCATCATTTTAGTTGCGTTTTTAATAATCATGGTTCGATTGCCCCAAGAAATTGTTGCTGCTAAAAAAGCTGCAATTTCAATATCTTTTTTTTTATTAAATAAATGTGGTATTTGTATTGGGTCTGATTGGATAAATTTTTGATTGTTATATAATATCACTTTTTCATCCAGAAATAGTTTAAGCTCTTTTCTATTCATTATATATTACATTGCAGAGAATGAAACTAGCATTAAAATTGCATTATAGCTACTGTGAAGTGCTATGCTCCAAAGTAAACCAAATCGAACTCTTATGTATCCTAAATAGCCACCTACAAGAATTTGTGGTAGTACCAATAAAGGGGATAATATTAAAACTGTAGTAGTAATGTTAAAGTTTGTGATATGGACAAATCCAAATAATATTGCAAAAACGTAAAAACCAATTCTAAATTGTTTTTCTTTTTTAAAAGCTGTTAATGGAGCTCTAAATATTAATTCTTCAAATAAAGGAGCAATGACAGTTGCAAATACAAATAAAATTGATTTTGACATTTTTTTCATTAACTCTTCCATAGCATGTTCTTGCATATCCACCAAACCAAGCGTTTCTATTAAAACAAATATTGGCGAGATGATAAAGCCTGTAAGCAAACAAACCACAAGTAATTTTCCAAATATTTGAATTCGATGCTTAAAATCTCTATTAGAATCTTTATTTAAAATAGGGTTCTTAAAATACGCAACAAGTTCTTTAATAAAATCTAACATAGGTTTATTTTGCTCTTTAAGAAATCTTTCCGTCTTTCATAGTTAATTTCCTGTCTGCCATGTCTGCTAACTCTTCGTTGTGAGTAACTAAAACAAAAGTTTGTCCAAATTCATCTCTAAGTTTAAAAAATAGTTCGTGAAGGTTTTTAGCGGAGTTACTGTCTAGGTTTCCACTTGGTTCGTCAGCTAAAATTATAGATGGATTGTTTATTAAGGCTCTAGCCACTGCTACTCTTTGCTGTTCACCCCCAGAAAGTTCACTAGGTTTATGGTTAATTCTGTCTGATAATCCTAAAAAAGATAATAATTCTTTAGCCCTTGTTTCTACTTCCTTTTTATTTCTTCTTGCAATAAAACCAGGAATGCATACATTTTCTATAGCTGTAAATTCTGGTAATAATTGATGAAATTGAAATATGAATCCGATATGTTCATTTCTAAATTTAGAAAGATCTTTATCAGATATTTTTTTTAATGAGGTTTTATTTATGTTTAGTTTAAAATCTTCTTTTTCTTCGGGTTGATCTAGGGTGCCTAAAATTTGTAAAAGTGTTGATTTACCAGCACCTGATGGTCCAACAATAGCAACAATTTCGCCTTTTTTTATTGTTAATTCTACTCCTTTTAAAACGGCTAGATCTCCATAATGCTTGTGTATATTTTTTATTTCGATCATTTTAATATAAATATACTTACGAAAGTATAAAAAAACAAAGACACAACTTAAAGATCGTTGTTTTATTTAGACCATATTTAAGAAATTTTTTAAAAAATATAAATTGAACTATTATAAAAAATGAATTCTATTTTTTAGGAATTATCTAAAAAAGATATTATTTATTTTTTTTTAGAAAACCTTAGTTACTTTCTCTATCGAATTTGTATTTTTGTTTACGTTTTTTAAAAGGATACAAATGAACTTACACGAATATCAAGGAAAAGAAATTTTAAATAGTTTTGGTGTTAGAATTCAAAGAGGAATTGTAGCAAGTACACCAAGTGAAGCTGTTGAAGCTGCTAAGAAATTAACTGAAGATACAGGCACAGGTTGGCATGTTATAAAAGCTCAAGTTCATGCAGGTGGACGAGGAAAAGGTGGAGGAGTAAAACTAGCTAAAAATTTAGAGCAAGTAGAAAGTATTGCTGATGATATTTTAGGGATGATGTTGATTACACCTCAAACTTCTGCTGAAGGTAAATTGGTAAATCAAGTTTTAATCGCTGAGGATGTATATTATCCTGGAGATTCTGAACCAGAAGAATATTACATGTCTGTATTGTTAAACAGAGCAACAGGTAAAAATATGATTATGTATTCTACAGAAGGTGGAATGGATATTGAAACTGTTGCAGAAGAAACACCACATTTAATTTTTACAGAAGAAATAGATCCATTATTAGGTTTAATGCCTTTTCAAGCTAGAAAAGTTGCTTTTAACCTAGGTTTATCTGGAACTGCATTTAAAGAAATGACAAAATTTGTTTCTGCTTTATACACTGCCTATATTAAATCTGATTCTTCAATGTTTGAGATTAATCCAGTATTAAAAACATCTGATGATAAAATTATGGCAGTAGATGCTAAAGTTTCTTTAGATGAAAATGCATTATACAGGCATAAAGATTATGCTGCAATGCGTGATTTAAGAGAAGAAAACCCGATTGAAGTTGAAGCTAAAGCTGCTGGTTTAAACTATGTAGATTTAGATGGTAATGTTGGTTGTATGGTTAATGGTGCTGGTTTAGCAATGGGAACTATGGATTTAATTAAAGAATCTGGAGGAGAGCCTGCTAACTTTTTAGATGTTGGTGGTACAGCAGATGCACAAAGAGTTGAAACTGCTTTTGGAATCATTTTAAAAGATGAAAATGTAAAGGCTATTTTAGTAAATATTTTTGGAGGTATTGTACGTTGTGACAGAGTTGCACAAGGTGTTGTAGATGCTTACCAAAGTATGGGAGACAAAATTACTGTACCAATTATCTGTAGATTACAAGGTACAAATGCAAAAGAAGCAAAAGAATTGATCGATAATTCTGGAATGGAAATTATTTCTGCAACAGAGTTTCAAGAAGCAGCAGATAAAGTTGCTGAAGTTTTACAAGCTTAACTTTTAAGTTTATATAAAATAAAAAACCTCGCGAATGCGAGGTTTTTTTATTAAGGTTTTTTCTATGAAACTTGTTCTTTTAAAACAGCAATTTCATCACGTAATTTTGCTGCTACTATAAAGTCTAAACCCTTTGCTGCAGCCTCCATTTGTTTACGCTTTTTACGAATTCTATCTTGAATTTCTTCCTTAGGTAAATACTGCAATTCTTGTTCTGCAGCTTTTGTTACTGCATTATCATAATGATAACTAGAAACAGCAGATTTAGTTAAAGTGTCTTCTATCTTTTTATTAATTTGTGTAGGTACTTTATTGTGTTTTGTATTGTATGCAATTTGTATTTCTCTTCTTCTCTCAGTTTCATCAATTGTTTTTTGCATACTATCTGTAACCTTATCAGCATACATAATTGCCAAACCATTTACATTTCTTGCGGCTCTACCTACAGTTTGTGTAAGCGATTTATTATTACGTAAAAAACCTTCTTTGTCTGCATCTAAAATAGCAACCAAAGAAACTTCTGGTAAATCTAGTCCTTCTCTTAAAAGGTTTACACCTATTAAAACATCAAACAAGCCTTTACGCAAATCTTGCATAATTTCTACACGTTCTAAAGTATCTACATCAGAATGTATATATCTACATCTTATATCAACTCTAGTCAAATATTTTGTTAATTCCTCAGCCATTCTTTTGGTTAACGTGGTTACCAAAGTACGTTCGTCTTTTTCTACTCGCAGTTGAATTTCCTCAATCAAATCATCAATTTGATTTAAACTTGGTCTAACTTCAATTGGCGGATCTAATAATCCTGTAGGTCTTATAATTTGTTCTACGTAAATTCCTTCTGATTTTTGTAATTCGTAATCTGCAGGAGTTGCAGAAACAAAAATGGTTTGATTTTGAATAGCCTCAAATTCATCAAACTTTAAAGGCCTGTTATCCATGGCTGCAGGTAATCGAAAACCATATTCAACAAGGTTTTCTTTTCTACTTCTATCTCCTCCGTACATAGCATGTGTTTGAGGAACTGTAACATGACTTTCATCGATTACCATTAAATAATCATCAGGAAAATAGTCTAACAAACAGAAAGGTCTTGTGCCTGGTTCACGACCATCTAAATAACGAGAATAGTTTTCAATACCAGAACAATAACCCAATTCACGGATCATTTCTAAATCAAATTCTGTTCTTTCTTCAAGTCTCTTTGCTTCTAAAGGTTTTCCAATTTCCTTAAAATAATCGACTTGTTTTACCATATCTTCTTGAATTTGATGAATGGCATTTTGTAAAACATCAGGCGAAGTAACAAATAGGTTTGCAGGATATATGGTTAAATGTTCAAATTTTTCAATAACACTATTATTTTCTAAATCAAAAGCTTCAATTTCTTCAATTTCATCACCAAAAAAATGAACTCGATAACCATTATCACCATAAGAAGGATAAATAGTAACCACATCTCCTTTCACTTTAAATTTTCCGCTTTTAATCTCAATTTCGGTTCTAGAATATAAACTTGTTACCAATTGATGCAAAAAAGTAGTTCTAGATATTTGCTGACCAACTCTAATAGGAATTACATTTTTCTTAAATTCAGTAGGATTTCCAATACCATATAAACAAGAAACTGAAGCTACTACTAAAACATCTCTTCTTCCAGAAAGTAGAGAAGAAGTGGTGCTTAAACGTAAACGCTCTATATCTTCATTGATAGATAAGTCTTTTTCAATATAAGTACCTGAAACAGGTATATAAGCTTCTGGTTGATAATAATCGTAGTAAGACACAAAATATTCTACAGCATTTTCAGGAAAAAACTGCTTAAACTCAGAATACAATTGGGCAGCTAGTGTTTTGTTGTGTGCTAAAACCAAGGTTGGTTTTTTTACTTCTTTTACCACATTGGCTATCGTAAAGGTTTTACCAGAACCTGTAACTCCTAGAAGTGTCTGAAACCTCTCCTTTTGATTAATACCCTCAGATAGTTGTTTAATAGCTTCTGGCTGATCTCCTGTAGGAGAAAATTCTGATTTTATTTTAAATTGCATACTGTAAAAATACACATACTTAAAGAGTATAAAAAATAGAAAATTTTAAATTTCGTATTAAATTTTGCTAGCCTTTGTAATTGTTTTATTTTAGAGAATGGATTTGTTTTCTTCAGAAAAAATAAACAATATTTTACCTTTTGATGGGGTAACTAATTATCATGGAGTTGTTTTAAATAACGAGCAATGCAATTTCTATTATAATGAGTTGATGCAAAAAATCAATTGGAAAAATGATGAAGCAATTATCTTTGGTAAACGAATTGTCACCAAAAGAAAAGTAGCTTGGTATGGAGAATCTGAATATTCATACACCTATTCTAAAGTAACAAAAACTGCTAATCTTTGGATACCTGAATTGTTAGCGTTGAAAGCAATTGTAGAAAAAGAGAGTAATGAGGCCTATAATTCATGTCTTTTAAATTTATATTCGTCAGGAGAAGAGGGTATGGGCTATCATTCAGATGGAGAAAAAATGATGAAAAAAGAGGGCGCAATTGCTTCTTTATCTTTAGGGGCTGAACGTAAATTTTCATTTAAACACAAAGAAAATAAGCAAAGAATAGATGTTCATTTAGAAAGAGGTAGTTTATTAGTAATGAAAGGAACAACCCAAACCAATTGGTTACACAGACTGCCACCTACAAAAAAAGTAAATTCACCTAGAATTAATTTAACTTTTAGAACAATAGAATTATAACTGATTGCCTATTTTTACACAAAATTTTAATCTTTGGATACTAACAATCAAAAATCTACCAATCTTAATAAATACATCAGTTCATCTGGAATTTGTTCTAGAAGGGAGGCTGAGAAATTTATAAATGAAGGTAGAGTTACCTTAAATGGAAAGTCAACTCAATTGGGTAATAGAGTTACTAAAAATGATGTTGTAAAGTTAGATGGTAGAATTGTTAAGCCTAAAGATGTAACTATTTATATTGCTTTAAATAAACCCATAGGTATAGTGTCTACTACAGATGGGAGAGAGCCTAATAATATTGTAAAACACATTAATTATCCTGAACGTTTGTTTCCTATTGGACGTTTAGATAAACCCTCTGAAGGGTTAATTTTTTTAACTAATGATGGTGATATTGTAAATAAGATTCTAAGAGCTGGTAACAATCACGAAAAAGAATATTTTGTTACTGTTAATAAATCAATTACAGAAGATTTTATAGAAAAAATGAGTAATGGAATTCCTGTTTTAGGAACAGTAACTCAGAAGTGTTTGGTAGAAAAAGTAAACGATAAAATTTTTAAAATTATACTTACCCAAGGTTTAAATAGACAAATTCGTAGAATGTGCGAATATTTAGATTATGAGGTAACTAAATTAAAACGTACAAGAATTATGAATGTAGAATTAGGTTATCTACAAACAGGTGATTGGCGAGAATTAACAGAGGAAGAAATGAAAGAAATCAATAGCATGATTTCTTTATCCTCTAAGACTGAAGAAGCATCTAAAATAAAAGAAAAACCCAAAGTAAAGAAGGCTAAAAAGAAGTTAGCGCCTGCAAAAAACGATTTTAATAAAAAAAGTGCCTCTTTTAGAAAATCATCACCAAAAAATAAACGCAATAATTCTTCTTTTTCATCGAAAAGAAAAAGGAGATAAGTAAATCTTAGTCCTTTTTAAAATTAGGGTTTATTTAATTTTTCAATTCTTAAATAGTACTATCTTTGCCCTCAATGAAATTCAATTTAAAAATTACAGATCCTAAAAGTAAAGCAAGAGCAGGATCTATTACTACAGATCATGGAGTTATTGAAACTCCAATTTTTATGCCTGTAGGGACAGTTGGTACCGTAAAAGGTGTTCATCAAACAGAATTAAAAAATGATATTAATCCAGATATTATTCTAGGGAATACCTATCATTTATATTTAAGACCAAAATTAGACGTTTTAGAAAAAGCTGGTGGTTTGCATAAGTTTATGAATTGGGATAGAAATATCTTAACAGATTCTGGTGGTTACCAAGTATATTCTCTTTCTGGTAGAAGAAAAATTAACGAAGAAGGTGTAAAGTTTAAAAGTCATATAGATGGAGCAATGCATTTTTTTACGCCAGAAAATGTTATGGAAATTCAACGAACTATTGGTGCTGACATTATTATGGCTTTTGATGAGTGTACACCATACCCTTGCGAGTATAATTATGCTAAAAGATCTATGCATATGACGCACAGGTGGTTAGATAGATGTATGAATCATTTAAAAACATTACCTTTTAAATATGGCTATGAACAAACATTTTTTCCAATTGTACAAGGAAGTACTTATAAAGATTTAAGAAGACAATCTGCAGAATATATTGCAAATGCTGGGGCAGAGGCAAATGCAATTGGTGGTCTTTCTGTAGGCGAACCTGCAGAAGAAATGTATGCAATGACAGAAGTAGTTACTGAGATTTTACCTGAAGATAAGCCAAGGTATTTAATGGGTGTTGGTACACCAATAAATATTTTAGAGAATATTGCTTTGGGAATTGATATGTTTGATTGTGTAATGCCAACTAGAAACGCCAGAAATGGAATGCTATTTACAGCTCATGGAACAATAAATATTAAAAACAAAAAATGGGAAGACGATTTTTCTCCCATTGATGAAATGGGTATTACTTCTGTAGACACTTTTTATTCTAAAGCATATTTGCGCCATTTGTTCGTAGCTAAAGAAATGTTAGGTAAGCAAATTGCATCTATTCATAATTTAGGTTTTTATGTTTGGTTAACTAGAGAAGCTAGAAAACACATCATAGCAGGAGATTTTAGGGAATGGAAAGATATGATGGTAAAACAAATGGATAAACGTCTCTAATTTGAAAATAATAGATTGGTACATATTAAAACGATTTTTGGTAACTTTTTTATTTACCTTATTAATCTTAATACCAATTGCAATTGCTATAGATATTGCCGAAAAAATTGATAATTTTTTAGAACATGCAGATTTAAGCTTGTTTCAAATTATAGACGAGTATTATATCAATTTTATTATTTATTATGCCAATACATTTATGCCACTGGCATTATTTATTGCAGTTATTTTATTTACATCAAAACTTTCTAATAATACAGAAATTATTGCCATAAATAACGCAAAAGTTTCTTTTACGCGATTTTTATATCCTTATTTTATTGGTGCAACTTTAATTACAATTTTGTCCTTAGTAATGAATCATTTTGTAGTACCAAGTAGTAGTAAAATTCGTAAGAAGTTCGAACTATCTTATACTAAGAGTAGACGCCAAACCCAACAGTTCAAGTATATTTCAGACTTTAGTTTACAACTTACAGATAGCACTTATATCTTTATTCGAAATTTTAACACCAAAAGTAATGCCGGTTATGATTTTACCTCTGAAGTATATGATGGTTTAAAAATGAAGTCTAAACTTGTTTCAGATAACATAAGATATAATGATAAAGATTCTTCTTTTTTACTTCAAAATTGGAGATTACGAAAAATTTATGAAGATAAAGACAGTATTTTTTCTGGTAATAAAATTGATACTGTTTTTAATTTTACCCCAAAAGACCTAATATATAAATCTGCCTTATCTCAAGAGATGCCTTCAAATGAATTGCTACGTTTTATAGCTGTTTCTAAGCAACGAGGGGTAAAAAATTTAAATGCTTATTTAGTAGAGTTTCATAAAAGAACAAGCTTACCAATAGCCTCTTTTGTTCTAACTATTATTGCTGTTGCTTTATCTTTTAGAAAAAGAAGAGGAGGTACAGGTTTAAATTTGGCAATAGGTGTTGGAATGATGTTTATTTATGTTTTCTTATTGAAAATTTCTGAGGTTTTAGGCGCTGTTGCTGGTGTTAATTCACTCATTTACGTTTGGATGCCAAATATATTTTTCGGATTTATTGCTCTTTATCTATACATTAATGCAAGAAAATAAGCTTAAAAACTATCTGTTACTTCATCTGATTGTTTTTATTTGGGGTTTCACTGCTATATTAGGCGCATTAATAAGTATAGAAGCTATTCCTTTAGTTTTTTTTAGAATGGGTTTAGCTGTTATTTTTATAGTATTCTTTTTTTTGATTCAAAAAAAATCCTTCTTTATCAATAAAAAAGGTCTAGTAAAATTTTTAATTACTGGTATTATTATTGCTTTGCATTGGATCTTTTTTTTTAAAGCTATAAAAGTTTCTAATGTTTCTGTAGCTTTAGTAACAATGAGTACAGGAGCTTTTTTTACCTCAATTTTAGAACCTATTTTTTTTAGAAGGCGCTTAAAGTTAATAGAAATCTTCTTTGGTGTAGTTGTAATTTTAGGACTCTATATTATTTTTAATTTTGAAAGTTCTTATAGATTAGGAATAATTTATGCTTTAATTTCTTCTTTTTTAAGCTCTCTATTTGCAGTATTAAATGGTCTTTTTATTAAAGAGTATGACGAAAATAGAATTTCATTTTACCAATTATTATTTGGAACACTCTTTGTTTTCGCGTATTTAATTTTGTCAGGTAAAATCACCTCTGATTTTTTTATATTGTCTAAAATGGATTGGTTTTAT
>JBDNBB010000014.1:0-5364 GCA_039768135.1 Polaribacter sp. | reverse complement strand
ATTGCTTGTTTAGTCTGGTCTGCTGCTGAACCCTGTATTAATCTGTTTAATGCTTTATAAGTCATAGCTCTTTTAATTGAACCTCTTTCGTATTTACTTTCAGCTTCTTCTCTAGTCATAGATTTATGGATACCAAAAGTCTTAGGTTCCCATCTATCAAATCTACAATGTCTTCCTTTAATAGTTACAACACAACCTTTCTTATCAGCTGTGGTCATACATCTATTAGATAACATCTTAACAAAAGGAACCCTTTCGTTGTAGGCATTCAAGATAGCTTTAGCCTGTTCAATATCTATACCTAATTCTGCAGATAATTTAGCCTTTCCCATACCATAAAACATACCTAAATTGATCGTTTTAGCCTGAGATCTAGGTATATCAGCCATTTCTGCTACAACCTGGTGAAAGTCTGCATCATCGTTTTCATATGCCTTTAAAAGCTCATAGGAGCCCTCAAAACCCTGATCAACGCTAGATGCATAGTGTACCACCAGTCTAGGCTCTTGTTGGCTATAATCAAAGCTACCCCACTTTTTACCCTCATCAGGCAAGAAAAGGGCTCTAATATGCTTACCAAACTCCTTATTTCTAGCAGGAATCTGTTGTAAATTAGGGTTACTCATAGACAGTCTACCTGTAGCAGTGCCTCCAGAGTCTGATTTTAACTGATTAATTTCTGCATGAATTCTACCTTTATGTTCATATCTTAATATCGAATCAATAAATGTAGAGTGAAACTTATTCATTTCTCTAGTTTCTCTAATAAGTTTAGCTAGTGGGTGAGGACAGTTGTGCAACCAATTAGTTGTAAAGCTTGGAGCCTTAGTCTTTGCAGTTCTTTCATACGGAATTTTTAATTTATCAAAAGCTTTCGCCACACTAACTGCTGCCCATATCTCTACGTCATGGCCACTCATATCTTTTATTTGTTTTAATCTTTTATTTTCTTCTTGTATAAAATTTTTCTTTAATGAATCTGCTTTACTAACATCAACCTTGATACCGTGTTCTCTCATTTCAATTAAGATAGGTTGTAGTTCAGTTTCTAGATTAAATATATTAGATAAGTTTTGTTGTTGTATTTCTATTTTAAATCTGTTCCAAAGTTTTAATGTAAGTTCAGCATCTTGCTCTGCATAAGGACCCACATAACCTGCAGGTAGTCTCCACATATCTGCTTTAGCATCAAGTCCCCACTCTTCTGCCTTTTCTCTTAACTGAGCTTCTGATTTTACTTCTCCTAAATAATCGAATGACAACGCATTTAAAGAATAACTAAATCTATCCTCGTTAATTAACGCACCAGCTATCATCGTATCATAAATTTTACCTGTAGGTTTTATACCTAAAGATTTAGTCCAACCAATATCATATGAAGCATTGTGACAAACTTTATCTACACCATTCTCCATTAATTTTTTATACCATTTTAAAGTCATGGCCTTATCCATATTACCACCAGCTTCATGAGCTATAGGAAAGTAACCTTTAAAACCATCTGCAGCTACAGCTATTCCTACTACTTCACCGTCTTTAGTAGCCCATCCTGGTCCTTTAGTTTTAATATTAGGATCTCTTGTTTCTAAATCTACTGCTATAATAGATCTATCAGATAAGTCAGGATAACTTTCTGGTCTTTTCCAATCCGATTCTGTTTGATTAAATACTAACTCAGTAGTCATTAATGAATTTTTTGGCTATTATTTGTATCGTGTATTGACCTTACTTTACGTAAATTAATTCCTTTTGCAAATAAATAACAATCTGCACAATAAAATTGTTTGTTTTCTACAACAATAGCTTTTTTTTTACAACCTTTGTATTCACACTTTATATTTTTTTTCATTTTTTAAATGTTCTATCTCCAAATCACAGTAATGTTTTATTTTATTTATGTCTTCGATTGTCTTACCTTTTGTTAAATATCTACAGACATACTTTATTACATTTGCTTGAAAAGGATTCAAGGCATTTCTTCTGATAAAAGTCCATGGTTGGATAACAAATTTTTGATAATGGGATCCTCCTATTTGCTTATCTTGAGGAAAAGCTTCATCAAACATATCTTTATTACTCATTTATAGTTCTCCTGTTGAAATTAGATGCAAGACGCCCCAAAGGAAAAAAATATGTATGGTTAGTAGAGAGTATATGTAGGGATGTCTTAGACCGTGTAATACCAGTATACCAAACCCTCGCTTCAGCCATCTTGTCTTTGAAGTTTTTGGTTGAAAAATTAGATGGCCAATTAGCTTTTTCATATATTAGTACGTTGTCTGCCTCCCCACCTTTTACTGAGTGGATTGTGTCGATTATTATTTTTGCTTTTTCGTTAAATTGAATGTTCCTTTTTAACATACTTTCAAAATAATCCAAGTCTCGCACAGTAAATTTTCTATTTAAGACTTTCCACCAATCACTTTCAGTAGTCTCTAAACCACAATTCTTTTTTAAGAACTCTAGATCTAATGGTTGGTTAGGATGAATATCTGACCAGGCTTTGTTGTCAACTTTTCTCCATCCTTTTTTAATTTGATCAATAAAATCATACAAAACACCTACCTGTTCTTTAGTTATGCTCTCACCTTTTTGTAAGGCCAACCAATGATTTATAGCGTTCCATTTGTTTATATTGAACGATTTATTACCTCGCATATCTTGGAAATATAAGCCTTTTTGCCTAGCATATTCTTTCAGCTCATCGACATTATCACCAACTCTGCCTAATACAAACCAAGTTCCTTCTAATGAATCAAAAGGAACCTCGTTAAATCTACTATAAGTTTTTATAAAACCCTGTGATTTATTAGTTGAGGTAAATTCTTTTTGTTGTCTTTCAGGTATAAATTTTAATATCTCTTTAGAGAAGTTAAGTATTGTTTCATTTAATCTATAAGACTTGTTTAATATAAATACCTTACCTGGAAAATCTAAAAAACTTCTTACTCTAGCTCCGTTCCATTCATATATTGCTTGGTCATCATCTCCAGCTAAATAAATTCTATTTGCTTGAGCTGCAACCTTATCTACAAATTGCCATTGTAAAGGAGTTAGATCTTGAGCTTCATCTACTATAAATACCTTATAAGATGGTGGATTAACTTCTTTTACATATTTCTCAACCATGTCAGTAAAATCCATTTTATTATCTTTTTTAAATTTAATATAGTTTCTAACAATGTCAGTAAATTGCTGTAGCCTAACTTTTTTTAATGGTTCTGCTTTGTATAAGGAAATTGGATCTACCAACATATTTCTAGCTTTATCGTAAACTCTTAATGACCAGTTATTAAATACTTTGTGATTAGCATCTTCTTCAGAAAAATTTGCACTTATAGTGCCCCAATCAGTATGAAACTTTAACATATCTACTCTAGGATCTAACACAGGTAATGAAGATAATTCTTTTTTACAAAATGAATGTATTGTTCTAAAGTTATTAAAGTCATCTTCATTGTATTGTTTAAATTTTTTTAAGACTCTATCCACAGCTTCGTCTATTGCTTTGTTAGTAAAGGACACATAAACCATTTCATGTGGTAAAACTCCTAACCTTAAATGTTTCTCTACTATCTTTATTAATCTAGTAGTCTTACCTGTACCTGGAGGACCAAATATCTTGAATGTTTTATTGTGAATCTGGGTCAAAAGGTGCGCTCTGTTGGTTGAAACTGACGTTACGTTCTTTAACATCAATTTTTATTCGTTTAGGTATCTTCCACAATCGACCTTTGTATTCTTTGTGTTGTCTTATGTACTCAGCTCCATTGTCAATTAGTAATTCTTTTACTTCAAAAGGTTTTAAGTTGTTACCATCTTTCTTTAAAAACTTTTTAAATAATTCTGCTCTAAAAAATAAATAACCTTCCTCTTCAAAAACATAATCGGTTTGTGTTTGTGTAATATCATCAGCAAGCTGACTAT
This sequence comes from Polaribacter sp., assembly GCA_039768135.1. Classification (GTDB taxonomy): domain Bacteria; phylum Bacteroidota; class Bacteroidia; order Flavobacteriales; family Flavobacteriaceae; genus Polaribacter. The sequence goes on along the minus strand of JBDNBB010000014.1, from coordinate 1,437 downwards.
CATCTATAAAGTTTCTAAATAAATAATCAAATTCATCTTTGTCATCATCAGTAAAGTCATAACCTTCTACAGCAGTTTGAATAGATTTAAGATAGTTTAACCATAAACCAAACTCTTCTGTCTTCATTGTCTTCCATACAATATCACAATCAAATAGTTCTGTTTTTAATAATTGTTGCTGACATAATTGTTGACCTGTTAATCTTACAGGTTTTTTGTCTATTGTTAAAATATATTTAGGTGGTTTAGTGCTTATCTTTTGAAAAGAATCCACATGAAAATTATAATCTTTTTTACCAATACCTAACTTTCTTTTCACACATGCAGCTTGATCACAATATTTTTTAGCAATAGGAGAACTACATTTGTAATTATAATCCTTGTCTCCACTTAAACTTTTAATAACAGTTATCTTTAATTCTTTTGGATCTATCTTATCATCACCCCAAGACTTATTTACTTCACCTAATTCATCTTCCCACGCACCATCCTTACCGTGTTTTTTAAGCATACATACACCAACATTAAATAGTGCTTCATTTCTACCATCACCTGGCTTAACTGCATTCTTAACAAAATTTTGTACGCATGGCGGGTAATCTGCAAACTCTTTGTCTTCGTCATTAAGTTCTTCTAATTCTATTTTGTAAAAATCTTCTGGTGTTACTAAAAAAGATTGTACTGCTTCTTCTAGTTTTTCTATTGGTATCGATTGGCCGGTGTCATCTATTGCATGTCTTGTAGTCATCTCAGCATTTTGATAAGGAAGATTTAACCAATTACCTATCGTACCTAATTCTACATTTATGGTTCTTTGTTTAGGAAATATTTCACAATCAGCTAAACCTAATCTACTAGCTAACTTAGTTAATTTATCAATCATATCAGTTGCTGGTACCACACCATTGATATGTAAAAATATATGTAATCCTCCAGACTTAGATCTGTAAGGAAACAGTGGTAATTTTAAATTTCTAATTTTATGTATTATATTAAGAGGGTCGAATCCATCATACTCATCAACATCTATACAACCCCACTTACAGTTATTGTCTTTCATAATAGGTACAATACCTAAAGACAATTCACCATTAAGATGTTTTTGGAATAGTTCTAAAGTAACATCTGCTTTTTTTGTTAATGCTCTACCTTCAGCTTTACCATCAGACCTACGAGCTCCGGAGAGCTCGTAAGTACCATATGCTGACGTTAAGCCACCAAAAAGTTTACTAAAAAAATTTAGTGAACTCATTAAAATGGTGCTGTGCCAGTTTGTGCTTGTTGTTCCTCGGTAAGATTAACCTTGGCATTTCCTTTTTTACACGTATCATAAAATGCCATAGCAGCATTCATTAGTGTATCATTAGGAATGTCCTTGTTATGGTCAACTTCCCATCCAAACCAAGAACCCAAAGAGTTCTTTTCTAACACAGTTCT
>JBDNBB010000013.1:0-6250 GCA_039768135.1 Polaribacter sp. | reverse complement strand
TTATATTAAAATTAGAGAAGTCTTAAATTTTATTCTCAGAAATATTCATATAAAATCAATTAAATAAAAAGATTATGAAAAAAATAAGTCTATTGATAGTACTTTTTACAATTGCAATATCTTGTAAAAAAGATAAAAAAAATACTGAAATAAAAGACAAAACCAAGGCAGTTACTGAAATAACAATTGAAAAATTAACAAACTCCCCTTCTTATTCCGAAGTAGTTTTACAATTAAAAGAACCTAGTAGCACTAAAAACATAAAAAATGGAGCAGTAGATTTTCAGTTTGAAGTAGCCAATTATGAATTAGGTGCACAAACTGATAGTCCAAACGCAAGTATTTTAGCAAACTCAGGAAAAGGACAGCATATTCATTTTATTCTTAACAACCAGCCTTACTCTGCACACTACACCCCTAATTTCACCAAAGAGTTACCAAGTGGTGTACATCACTTAGTTGCATTCTTAAGTCGTTCTTACCATGAATCTGTTAAAAACGAAAAATCTGTAGTTTTTAAAAAATTTGAAGTTGGTGAAAACCCAAAAGATACTATTGGCATAGATGCTAATGCTCCAACCTTAATATATAGTAGACCAAAAGGAACATATAAAGGTAAAGATACAGATGCCTTATTACTAGACTTTTTTGTTCTAAATACTTCACTTTCAGAAAATGGAAATAAAGTAAAAGCAACGATTAACGGAAAAGAATTTATTATTACAGAATGGGCCCCTCAGGTTATTAAAGGGCTACCTAAAGGAGAAATTATTATAGAATTAGAACTTATAGATGCTGATGGTAATTTTATTGATGGTCCTTTTAACAAAGTAAAAAGGAAAGTAACTTTAAAGGATTAATCATTTCAACAAAAAACAATCGTAAAATGTAACCTAAATAGAAATATTGTTGGGCATCCAATTATTGTTCATGCAGTTACAAAAAACTTTAGTTCTAAACACTAAGGTGCTAGAATTAGTTGAAAAAAATAATTTTCTAATTATCAATTAAAAAAGGTCACTATAATAAGTGACTTTTTTCTATAAACAATGTTGAATTTTAGTATTCTAAACCAATTTTAACCCTAACTTCATCTAATAACTTCATTAATTCTTTAGAAAAGTCATAAGTCATTATGGGGCTTTCTTTTTTACCTTCTCTCAATAATTGACTAAAATGATCGGTTTCAAAATTATAACCAATACTCTTATAGTTAAAATCTAAAGTTTCAGATTGACCGTATTTTGTAATTGTAACTGTTGAAGGTTCATGAAATCTTGTATTTATTTTTACCTCAGCTTTTTCAAATATAAAAATAGCCTCTGTAGGTGTTTCCTCAATTAAAGTACTTTTTAAGTAAGCATTTGCATTATTGTATTGAAAAACCATACTACAAGAAGCATCTGCTCCATTCTCAAAAAAAGTTGCGTCTGCTTTTATATCTAATGGTTTTCCTAAAGTACTTAAAGCAGCAAAAATTGGATAAATACCAATATCTAGCAAAGAACCTCCACCAACTTCTTTTTTAAATAATCTGCTCGCTGTATTATATTCAGTTACAAAACCAAAATCAGCTTTTAGTTCAATAAGTTTTCCATATTTTTTATTTTGATAGAGATCTTGTACAAATTGGTAATGAGGTAAAAAATAGGTCCAAAGTGCCTCCATTAAAAGTACATTATTTGCTTTTGCAACAGCAATCATTTCTTTTACTTCATCAAAATTCATAGCAAAAGGCTTTTCAGATAAAACTGCTTTTTTGTGTTGTAAACATAAAATAGTATGTTCTTTATGAAAACTGTGAGGTGTTGCAATATACACAGCATCTACATTTGGATCTTCAGCCAGTGCTTTATATGAATTATAAGCATTATCTGCATTAAATTTATTAGCAAAATCATTTGCTCTGTCTTGACTTCTAGAAGCTACAGCAACCAATTTTACATTACTGACATTTGCTAAATCTGTCGCAAATTTATCAGCAATTTTACCAAGACCAATTATTCCCCAATTAATAACTTTATCTCTAGTCATTATACTTCACTAGTTTTAAATTATTTTTATTTTTAAAAAATGTTTGAATTAAAATTGCAATTCCCATTACCAAAACACAACCTAATAAATTAAGCCATAAATAAGGTAACCAATCCAAAATAAAAACAAGTATTATTATAATTTGTGTAATTACTGCAGCTATAAAAACTGCATTTCCTTTTACATACTTTATAAAAAATGCCAATAAGAATATTCCTAAAACATTACCATAAAATATAGATCCAATAATATTTACAAGCTGAATTAAATTATCGAATAAATTAGCAATACAAGCAACAGAAATTGCAATAATTCCCCAAGCTAACGTAAACCATTTAGAGGCTTTTACATAGTGATCCTCACTCTTATCATCTTCTACATTTCTCTTGTATAAATCTATGGCTGTAGTACTTGCTAATGCATTTAACTCTGAAGCTGTAGATGACATTGCTGCAGATAAAATAACTGCCAATAACAAACCTATTAAACCTCTAGGAAGGTTATTTAAAATGAAATGGATAAAGACATAATCTTTATCATTAGATTCTATTTTTTTAAAATCTTTTTGTTGATTTAGAACACTAATTAATTCTTTAGCTTCTTCTTTTAAAGCGAAATCTTTAGCATTTAAAACTTTAATTTTTTCTCTTTCTCTATCTTGAACACCATCAATAAAAAGCATTCTTTTTTCGTACTCAATTTTGGTATGTGCACTTTCTAATTGCTGAAATTTACTGCTAAATTTAGAGTTAGCAATTGCATCATTAACCTTTGGATTAAAATTTAAAGGTGCTGCATTAAATTGATAAAAAACAAAAACCATTACTCCCACAAGCAGTATAAAAAATTGCATTGGTACTTTTAGCAATCCGTTAAAAATTAGACCTAACTGACTTTCTCTTACAGATTTACCAGACAAATAACGCTGAACTTGACTTTGATCTGTTCCAAAATAAGATAACATTAAAAATGTTCCTCCTAAAATTCCTGTCCAAACAGTATATCTATTATTTAAATCAAAAGAAAAATCTAACACTTCCATTTTTCCACTTGCACCTGCAATATCTAAAGCTTTATTAAAAGTTATATCTTCTGGAAGTTGACTCATAATCATAAAAAACGCTACCAGCATTCCAAAAAATATGATGATCATCTGCTGTTTTTGAGTCACATTTACAGCTTTTGTACCTCCAGAAACTGTATATATAATTACTAAAAAACCTATTATAATATTTAACACCAATAAGTCCCAACCTAAAACAGCTGATAAAATAATAGCTGGTGCAAAAATGGTAATACCCGCTGCTAAACCTCTTTGCACCAAAAATAAAATGGCTGCTAAACTTCTTGTTTTTAAATCGAATCTACCTTCTAAAAATTCATAAGCTGTGTATACTTTTAACTTATGATAAATTGGTATAAAAACAGCACAAATAACAATCATAGCTATTGGTAAGCCAAAATAAAACTGTACAAACCCCATTCCACTGTGAAAAGCCTGACCAGGAGTTGACAAAAACGTAATTGCACTTGCTTGGGTAGCCATAACAGAAAGACCTATTGTCCACCATTTAGAATCGTTGCCACCTTTTATATAATCTGTAACATTACTGTTCTTGCGAGTTACATAAGTACCATATGCAACTATGAAAACTAAAGTTACAGATAGAATTATCCAATCTACATAATGTAATTTACTTGCTACTTCCATAAATTAATTTGTAAAATGGTTTGTAATTAAATAGAATAAAATAAAATAAATTAGATTCGCTATTAAAACGAAAGTGTAAACTTTTTCCCACTTGTATTTAGGTCTTTCCATACGTTTCATTTTATCTAATTAGCACTATTTTTTTTATTCTTTACCAACACTTATCATATTTGCAAATAATTTATAGGCTCCAGAAACACCTGCAGGTAATTCTCTAAAAAAACTTAAACCTGTATAAATGTAATTTCCTTTGCCATATTTGGCAATTAACAAACTACCTAATTTAGGTGTCTCTCCTTTATCTTTCATTGATAAAATTGGCGTGTACTGGTCACTCCACATATTTGGAAAATACAAACCTCTTTCTTGCACCCATCCTTTAAAATCATTCTCGGTAATTTTATTCGGATAATTTAACAAAGAATTATTGGGATCTAAAACAATTACCTCTGCAAGTTCGTCTGTAACTCGATCTCTTGAAAGTTTTAATGGGTAGGGTGCTTGTACATCTACTCCCCTACTTGTGTTGTACTGCACAATCATGTTACCCCCATTTTTAACATATTCTAACAAGTATTTTTGCTTAAACTGCAACTCATTAACAACACTATAAGCTCTAATTCCGAGAACAATAGCGTCAAATTGCTGTAAATTTTCATCGTTTATTTCTGTTGGATTTATCTCAATAACATGATAACCAATTTGCTGCAAACTTTCGGGTACAGCATCACCTGCACCTCTTATATAACCAATATTGTTTCCTTTCTTTTTAATGTTTAATCGAACAATTTTTGCTTCAGAGTTCTTAAGTGCGGTTTGTTTAGGGATATGACTGTAATTAATTTCTATTAATTCTTTCGTAAACGTTTCTCCTTCAGATTTTACAACTACTTGTAAATTTCCTTTAGATTGATTTTTAGGAGGAGTAACTGTAAAAACAACCATTTGCTTATCATTCTTTTGTGCAATATTAAAGCCAATTTCATTGGGTGTAACAGACCAGTCTTTTGGTATTTCTAAATTAACTGTTCCAGACACAAAATTAGCTCCTGCTCTAACTTCTACTTCAACTTTTTTAGCAATACTGTCCGAAAAAACAAGTACTTTATCCTTTAGTTTAGTGGTAATACTTGGCACTATTTCGAAAGGCTCATAAATTTCGCCTTTATCACGTTTTGAATACCTTCTAATTACATTTTTAGTAATAGTTATTGGTATATAGTTTATTACCAAATTAAAATCTATTGTAATCTCTCTTGGTGTTTCTGGTTTACCAATTAGTGTTTTATCATCTACGCTATACATCCCCAAAGATGCTGCTTTCCTTAACCAATAAGGATCTGAATAATTAGCACCTTTTAAAGAAATATTCTCTTTAAATATTTTCTTCTCATTGTTTGTTAATGAAATACCCTTATAAATATTTTTGTCTGAAGTGCTGGGTTGTATGGAAATTAATTCGATAGGATAATTGCTCCTATTAATTACTTCAAAATTTACATCAATTTTTGAATTAGGAACTGCTGAAGACCTAACTGCAGATGCTTCTAGATACAACCCTAGAGATGCTGCTATAATTTCTTTAATTTGAGTTGTTTTTATTCTTTTCCAGTGTTCATCTTCTAACTTATTTATCAAAGTATAAGCCTCTAGTAATTTTGGTAGGTGTTTAGCAGGATTTGTAAAATCAAAATTTTCTTCAATATCATATAGAATACCTCCTACTTCACCTCCATTTTTTACACGATTCCAAGTAGTATTTATACCTGAAAAAATATCATTTTTATCTTTAGGTGCTTCTCCTTTTAAAAATTCTACATATTCTGTCTGAGTACCTCTTGTTGTTAATCTACCAAAACCTTGACATAAATGCTGACTACTAGCCATAGATGCTAATTCGTTATTCGACACTCCTTTTAAAGGATAATAAACACCAACATCAAATTGGGTAAAGTTTTTAGAGACTGCTTTAAATTGATCTTTATCGTTGTAAAACCAAGAAGATATATTAAAAAACAACCTCTTTGGTTGCCAAGTATTAGTATATTTTAATTGATCTGCAAACTGATTTTCATCATTTGACAAATCAAAAGCTTCTACACTTAACATTGCAGAACTTGTATGATGACCATGAGTTGTACCTGGAGTTCTATGATTAAATCTATTGATAATTACATCTGGCTTAAAAGTTCTAATTGCCCAAACTACATCGCTTAAAACTTCATTTTTATTCCAAATTTCTAAAGTTTCATCCGGGTGTTTAGAATACCCAAAATCATTTGCTCTTGTAAATAGCTGCTCTCCTCCATCAATTTTTCTAGCTGCTAACAACTCTTGAGTTCTAATAACACCTAATAACTCTCTGATTTCTGGACCTATTAAATTCTGCCCACCATCACCTCTTGTTAAAGATAAATACCCAGTTCTTGCCTTAACTTCATTGGCTAAGTAAGCAATTAAACGTGTGTTTTCGTCATCTGGATGAGCAGCAATGTATAAGGCAGT
>JBDNBB010000012.1:0-4480 GCA_039768135.1 Polaribacter sp. | reverse complement strand
TAAACCATTTTGTGTATATATTCGTTTTTTATTTTATTTAGATTTTAATCAAAAATATATTCTCTTTTGGCAACGAAAAACACTACTGAAAGAATCAACTTCGCTACTTCTCAAATGATTAAAGAATATCCAGACTTTTTGGATATTCAGGTAAAATCTTTTCAAGATTTTTTCCAACTACAAACAAAAGCAGAAGAAAGAGGTGAAGAAGGTTTGTACAAAACCTTCATGGATAACTTTCCAATTACAGATACAAGAAATCAATTTGTATTAGAATTTTTAGACTACTTTGTAGATCCACCAAGATATTCAATTCAAGAATGTATTGAAAGAGGTCTGACACACAGTGTGCCTTTAAAAGCACGTCTAAAATTGTATTGTACAGACCCAGAACACGAAGATTTCGAAACCATTGTGCAAGATGTATATCTTGGTACAATCCCTTATATGACCAACTCAGGTACCTTTGTTATTAACGGTGCAGAGCGTGTGGTTGTATCACAATTACACAGATCACCTGGTGTATTTTTTGGGCAATCTTTCCATGCAAATGGTACAAAATTATATTCTGCAAGAGTCATTCCTTTTAAAGGTTCTTGGATAGAATTTGCTACCGATATCAATCAAGTAATGTATGCTTATATTGATAGAAAGAAAAAATTACCCGTAACAACATTATTCAGAGCCATCGGTTTTGAAAGAGATAAAGATATTTTAGAAATTTTTGACCTTGCTGAAGAAATCAAAGTTTCTAAAGCTGGATTAAAGAAAGTATTAGGACGCAAATTGGCGGCAAGAGTTTTAAAAACTTGGCATGAAGATTTTGTGGATGAAGATACTGGTGAAGTTGTATCTATCGAAAGGAATGAAATAATTTTCGATCGTGATACCATTTTAGAAAAAGAACATATTGATGAAATAATAGAAGCAGGTGCTAAAACCGTTTTACTTCATAAAGAAGATAACGATATGGCAGATTATGCAATTATTCACAATACATTACAAAAAGATCCTACAAATTCTGAAAAAGAAGCTGTAGAACATATCTATAGACAATTACGTAATGCAGAACCGCCAGATGAGGAGACTGCAAGAGGTATTATAGATAAGTTGTTCTTTTCTGAACAACGTTATAATTTAGGTGAAGTTGGTCGTTTTAGAATGAACACAAAACTTCAGTTAAATGAACCAATCGATCAAAAAGTATTAACAAAGTTAGATATTATAACCATTATTAAATATTTAATTGAGTTGATCAACTCGAAAGCAGAAGTTGATGATATTGATCACTTATCTAACAGACGTGTAAGAACTGTTGGTGAGCAATTAGCAGGTCAGTTTGGTGTTGGTTTAGCTCGTATGGCTAGAACAATCCGTGAGCGTATGAATGTACGTGATAACGAAGTGTTTACACCAATCGATTTGATTAATGCAAAAACATTATCTTCAGTAATTAACTCTTTTTTTGGTACCAACCAATTATCTCAATTTATGGATCAAACAAATCCATTAGCTGAGATTACTCACAAGCGTAGATTGTCTGCCCTTGGACCTGGAGGTTTATCAAGAGAAAGAGCTGGTTTTGAGGTGCGTGATGTTCACTATACTCATTATGGTCGTTTATGTCCAATTGAAACTCCTGAGGGACCAAATATTGGTTTAATTTCTTCACTTGCTGTATTTGCAAAAGTGAATAATTTAGGATTTATAGAAACTCCATATAGAAAAGTAGATAATGGTGTTGTGGCAACACAAGAGCCAATCTATTTAAGTGCTGAAGAAGAAGAAGGTATGAAAATTGCCCAATCTAATTTGGAACTTAAAAAAGATGGAAGTATTCTTTTAGATAGAGTTATTGCTCGTGAAGAGGGAGATTTTCCAGTAGTGAATCCAGATGCAATTAATTATATGGATGTTGCACCAAATCAAATTGCTTCTATATCGGCGTCTTTAATTCCGTTTTTAGAACATGATGATGCCAACCGTGCATTAATGGGATCGAATATGATGCGTCAAGCAGTTCCATTATTAAGACCAGAATCTCCAATTGTAGGTACCGGTTTAGAGCGAAGAGTTGCAAAAGATTCTCGTATTTTAATTAATGCTGAAGGTGCAGGAGAAGTTACTTATGTAGATGCAAATAAAATTACGATTAAGTATGACAGAACTGATGAGGAAAAACTTGTAAGTTTTGATTCTGACGAAGTTTCTTATAACTTAATTAAATTTAGAAAAACTAACCAAGGAACCAACATTAACCTAAAACCAATTGTAGTAAAAGGTGATAGAGTTGAAGAAGGACAAGTTCTTTGTGAAGGTTATGCAACACAAAAAGGTGAATTAGCTTTAGGAAGAAATATGAAAGTAGCCTTTATGCCTTGGAAAGGGTATAACTTTGAGGATGCGATTGTAATTTCTGAAAAAGTAGTTCGTGAAGATATATTTACATCGATTCATATTGACGAGTATTCTTTAGACGTAAGAGATACAAAATTAGGAACTGAAGAGTTAACTAATGATATTCCAAACGTTTCAGAAGAAGCTACAAAAGATTTAGATGAAAATGGAATGATTCGAATTGGAGCAGAAGTAAATCCAGGTGATATCTTAATTGGTAAGATTACACCAAAAGGAGAATCTGATCCAACTCCAGAAGAAAAATTATTACGTGCAATTTTTGGTGACAAAGCAGGAGATGTAAAAGACGCATCCTTAAAAGCTTCTCCATCATTAAGAGGTGTAGTAATTGATAAAAAATTATTCAGAAGAGCTGTTAAAGATAAGCATAAGAGAATTAGAGATAAAGAAGCTATTGTTACTTTAGAAGCCTCTTTTGTTTCTAAATTTGAAAACTTAAAAGATGCATTAATTGAAAAATTATTTACATTGATAAGTGGGAAAACATCACAAGGAGTTTACAATGATTTGGGTGAAGAAGTTTTACCAAAAGGTAAAAAGTATACACTTAAAATGTTAAATTCTGTAGATGATTATATTCATTTAACAGGTTCTTGGACAACAGATAAAGAATTAAATAAATTTGTAGGTGAGTTAGTTCATAACTACAAAATTAGAGTAAATGATTTACAAGGTTCTTTACGTCGTCAAAAGTTTACGATCTCTGTAGGAGATGAGTTACCAGCAGGAATTTTAAAACTAGCGAAAGTTTATGTTGCTAAGAAACGTAAATTAAAAGTTGGTGATAAAATGGCAGGTCGTCACGGAAACAAAGGTATTATTGCTCGTATTGTTAGAGCAGAAGACATGCCTTTCCTTGAAGATGGAACCCCTGTAGATATTGTGTTAAACCCATTAGGTGTACCTTCTCGTATGAATATTGGTCAGATTTATGAAACTGTTCTTGGTTGGGCAGGTCAAAAATTAGGAACGAAGTATGCAACTCCAATTTTTGATGGAGCATCTTTAGATCAAATCAATGAAATTACGGACGAAGCAGGTGTACCAAGATTTGGACATACTTATTTATATGATGGAGGAACAGGAAAACGTTTCGATCAACCAGCAACTGTTGGTATCATTTATATGATTAAGTTAGGACACATGATTGAAGATAAAATGCATGCACGTTCTATTGGACCTTATTCATTAATTACCCAACAACCTCTTGGTGGTAAAGCACAATTTGGAGGTCAACGTTTTGGAGAGATGGAAGTATGGGCATTAGAAGCCTATGGCGCATCGAGTATCTTGAGAGAAATCTTAACGGTAAAATCAGATGATGTAATGGGTAGAGCTAAAACATACGAAAGTATTGTAAAAGGCGAAGTAATGCCAGAACCAGGTTTACCAGAATCATTTAACGTATTAATGCATGAACTGAAAGGTTTAGGTTTAGACGTTAGATTAGAAGAATAATTTTAATAGTTGGTAGTTGTTAGTTTTTGGTTATTGGTTTCAATCCTTTAATTAGAATTTGAGATTCAAAACTAAAAACTAACAACTAAAAACCAAAAACTATAAAAACAGATGGCAAGAAAACAAGAAAAGTACACTGTAAAAAAGTTTAATAAAATTTCCATTGGTTTATCATCACCAGAAGCTATTTTAGAAATTTCTAAAGGTGAAGTCTTAAAACCAGAAACAATAAACTATCGTACCCACAAACCCGAAAGAGATGGTTTATTTTGTGAGCGTATTTTTGGTCCTGTAAAGGATTATGAATGTGCTTGTGGTAAATACAAAAGAATTCGTTATAAAGGAATTGTTTGTGACCGTTGTGGTGTAGAAGTAACAGAAAAGAAAGTACGTAGAGATAGAGTTGGTCACATTAATTTAGTGGTACCTGTAGCTCATATTTGGTACTTTAGATCATTACCTAACAAAATGGGATACCTTTTAGGGTTGCCATCTAAAAAGTTAGATATGATTATTTACTACGAACGTTACGTAGTAATTCAGCCAGGTATTGCTAAGAATGTAGAAGGAGAGCCATTACAGAAAATGGATTTCTTAACAGAGG
>JBDNBB010000011.1:0-3950 GCA_039768135.1 Polaribacter sp. | reverse complement strand
GAATCACGACTTTTCTTTTTCTATAACTAATTATGGGTTAAACCAAAAAAGTTTTACAACAAATGATAATATCTCTTTATCTGGAGTTTCTAACTTGTCTAACGCTTCAAAAAATTATGAAATAGAAAAATATATTACATATAATGGAAACGGTAGAGAGATATGTAGTTCTAATTGTTCTGTTTCATCAGGAACTTTTAATATTCAAAATGGTGTTTGGGCTGTAAATCTTAATCAAAAATTACCTATTGGTGAATATAAAATTATAGTAGACTCGCAAGTGGTTGTTTTTCAGGTTCGTAAAACAATTAGCTCTAAAGATGTACCACAAGTAATTCAATTAGACCCCATAACTATTCAAGAGGGCACTGCAGACGATTATTTTCTATTTAATAATTTCTCGGGTTTTAGTAGCAGCAATACATATACCGATTATCATAAGATAGAACTAATTAGACCCGATGATTGGAAGAGTGCAGCTACACTTGGTGAGGCAAAAAAAGAAGTACGTGAAGAAGATGGTAGAGATATAACTTATTTATTGGAATTGGAATATGAAAGGTATTTACCAGATGAGACAAATAGTGAAGCCCGCAACTATTACCCTATTGACGGATATTTCCCAACTGTTGAGCCCACTCATAACGATTTTGCTACCCTAAGGTATGGGAATTACACCTACTCTAGAGATGCAGACTCTTTTACTGATAAAACGGTATACTATCCGAGTGCCGGTTTCTCAGATAATAGAGAAGCATTTACAGGAGATTGTACTAATGGATTCCCTTCTGATCATCCAAATTATGGATGTGGTCTTAAGTACAAATCACTTACACCTACAGATTTTTTAGAACCTCATTTAACTTTTAGTGAAAATCTATTCAAAGAAATGAGCATAAAAAACATCTTTGATTCTTTTGCATACAAAATACCAGGATATTTGTTTGAGACAAACGACCCTATAGACAGGGATTTTGAATTCAGGCTGTATAGGTATAACTCTAGTGGTACAGAAATTTATGATGTAGTAAAAGTAACTGCAAAAGTAATGCCTAAGAATAATTTTGCAAAAATAAATATTTTGGGTGCAACCGTTGGTAGTAGTTTTCAAACTCTGTTAAATGACTACGATATTACTGATGATGTTAAGGGGTTTTTGGAAGCTATTCAAGATACTGATGCGCACCCCTCTACTACACTTATTGGTGCAGATACGTATCCTATAGCCGTGTCTCGAGATTGGCAACATGACTACCCAACACAGGTTACACCTGTTGGACCTAAGGAAATAAAATTTAACATACAAGATTATGATTATCATTCTACATACAATTTAGAACTTTATTTTAAGGATAATTATCCAACAGTTACTAAAACTATTGATCAAAGTACTGGGGTTGTAACTATTGAAACATTGCATTATACCATTACGCACCCCGAAATAGTAAATGAAACATATGGATCTAGTAACGACATTCTTGACAATCCTGAGCATACGATAACAATTAATTTAAAAAATATAGATAAGTTTACTCCTGTAGATAGTGAGCCCTCAGAAATATTGGTAGTTCTAAAAGAAGTGAATACAGGAAATTACAATGCTGCTTTTCCTATTTACTTAATGGGGCAGGGTCAAAAAAGATGGTATCCTAATTTTGGAGAAAGTGAACGCTCTCGCTATTCTTATAGTTATGAATTAGACAACATAGTTTTTAGCGCCTCACCTAATTACTCATCAGACACAGATTTTTCTACATTTCCTCTTACCAATGCTCTTTTTACAGTGGCAGAAATAGATTTCGTTGATTCTGATTTTGTTAAAGATGATTTGAATGATGGAGGTTTTTCAGAAATTGTTATAAATGTAAATGGAATAGAGCCTGGTTTAACGGAAAAAATAATTTTACTTGGTGAAGAAGTAACTATCACCTTAGACCAATCAGGAGCCCTTTCTAATGGCTATACGTATATTGTAGACTACGCTACAGATAGAACATCAAGTACTATAACTATCGCTCTTACAGAAGAAGTGGCGGGCACATTAAACTCTGGTAGCAGTAATGAGAGTACTAAATTGTTTTTAGAAAGTTTAAAATATAAAGTTGAAGGAGACCAATTATCTATACCTGGTGGAACTAGAAATATTTCTATTAATAAATTAGAAAAACTGTTAAAAGCAGGTACAACCCCAATTTTTATAGATCCAGACATTACTAGTACAGTTACAATACCAGAATTTTACCCTTATTATCCGCCAGATTATCCAGCCAACTCGCCATACACTATTTTTTCTGTGGCAAGTACTCATAATGGCTTAGATAATATTAATGGTTTTAAAACACCAAGTAACTATTCAGATTTCAACCTTTCTTTTACTCCATATATAGATGGTGCAACTGTTTCTGAAATTCGTAGTTCAGACTTATACTCACTATACGAAGGCCCTATTAAGCTAAATGATAATTTAGAGATAGTTCGTAGTAGTGACAACACAGTTATTGGTCAATGGAATATTTCTAATTCAGAAATTGTTATTGACCTTAATAACCAAGTAAATACTATAGATATAGATAATATTATAAATAACATTACATATGCCTCTACAAATCTAGATAATTCGGAAGAGGAGATAAAAATAGATTGGGAGCTTTCTAATGGCTCATCATCTTATACTGGCTCTCGTAATTTTGGACTGCTACTTGTAGAAGCTGACTCAGATGGAGATGGATATAACGATAGTGTTGATGCTTTTCCTACAGATGTAAATGAATGGTTAGACACCGATAGTGATGGTATAGGGAATAATGCAGATAATGATGATGATGGAGATGGTGTTGCTGATCAAAAGGAAATTGATAATGGTACAGACCCATTAAGTATTTGTTCATTTCCTGCAGACATTTCCCCAAGATGGAATGGTGATTTTAGTAGTGTAGCGCAAGTAGATTACTTTATGTCGCAAGATTGTGATGGAGATGGTTATACAAATGGACAAGAATATTTCAATAAAAGGTTTGTTAAGACCAGTACACAAGAAGTTTTTGATGCTAACCCATATTATACAGCACACAATGACCTATCTTATATGTTAGATTATTGTGAAGTCCCATCGCAACAAAGAAATGACAACTATATACTTTCACAAGGCCCAACATCAGAAGCATGGAAAGCAGATGATTGTGATAGTGATGGGCAAACCAATGCCGAAGAAATCACCCTTGGATCAGATCCATATGAAGAGGATACCGACAATGACGGAATCAATGACCTTCAGGATCTATGTGACAATACACCAAATGGTGCTTCTATAGATACGGATGGTTGTTCTCTTGTTGCGAGTTGGTCAGACTCTTTTGTCTATTCTTTTGATGAATCACAAGGTGGTTCAGTAACTTTAAACTGGACAATTGAAGTGTCTGGTCAAAATACGACTGAACAAAAGGTACTAAAATTTAGTAATCCATCTGATAGCAGAGTTTCAATATCTGACGGAGGGTCAGGAGTTTTAGTATATGAAAACTGGAGTTGGAATTTTACTATACCAGTAGGTAATTATAAAGATACTCCGCAAACTTTCCCTGTTACTATTGAAATAACGGATGATCTACTTTTAAACCAATCACAGAGTAAAAGTGTTGATCTTTTTTCTTATGAACAAAATAACACTAATATTTGGAATAGAAATATTGATGCCAAAATTCAATTAGTAGACAACGAAGAAGCTTTGTTTACTGTGACACCAATAGAAGATAAAGCCTATGAAGGCAATTCTGGAAGTTATGAAGTGGCCATTAGTGCTTTGCCTCAAAATTCGGGGACCGTTTATCTCGAAGTAACTTCTGACGACTCGTCTGAAGCAGCGATCTCTGGGCCATCAGTACTTGAATTTGGGACTACATACCCAAATGGTCAGCCTTTAACCACACTATCTCATACAGTAACTATAACTG
>JBDNBB010000010.1:0-74217 GCA_039768135.1 Polaribacter sp. | reverse complement strand
TGAAAAATACGTTACAGCAACTCCTGGAGTTACATCTATATTATCTCTAATTTTAAACCTGTGTTCTAAAAAGAAATTGGCTAAAGTTCTGTTTCTATCTCCTAAATTATTACTACTAATAGAAAAACGAGAAACATCTATTCCAAAACCAGTAATACCTAAGCTAGATGTATAAGAAACATTGGTTTCTACACCTATTTTGTTAGTGATGTGTAAATTTCTAAAAAAGTCTGGATCATCTCTTTTTAATAAAAATATATCTTGACCTCTTCTCCAGTAAATTCTTGGTTTAATTTTAAAATTACCTGTATTGAAAGTCGTAGAAAAACCAACTAAACTATTTTGAGTTTCTTCATACTCATTCCAAGCAGGATTAGTAGTATAAAAATTTTCTGCACCGAATTTCTTATCGAAAAAAGTAGCAATCATTTCTATTGGCTGTTTGTTTTTATTAAAAACACCCTTTAGAAAATAATTGTAGTTGTTATAATCTGAGTTATTTCTGTAACCATCAGAAGTTAAAGCACCAACATGTGCAATAAAAGACGAGTTCTTAAACTCTTTACCCACTGTTACAGAACCATTTAATTGCCCAAAAGAACCTGCTTCTACATTTGCAGAAACTGTGTTTTCTAAATTCTTTTTTGTAACAATATTTATAGCTCCTGTAAAGGCATTTTGCCCGAAAACTCTAGCAGCAGGACCCTTAATAATTTCTATTCTTTCTATTACTTCTATTGGTAAGGCAGCATTCATGGTGTGGTGCCCAGTTTGTGCATCATCCATTTTAATACCATCAATCAATAATAAGGTTTGATCAAAACCACCACCTCTAATATATAGATCTGCTTGGCTACCTGCAGTACCTCTTCTTCTAATATCTACACCAGCAACTAATTGTAAAAGATCTGCAACATTGGTTGCAGCACTATTTGCAATGTCTTTACTGGTAACAATGTTAATCGTTCTAGAGTTTTCTTTAAAAAGAATGTCTATTCTAGTTGATGTAATTACAACCTCTTTTAACGTATCGTTTTGTACAATATTTGATTGAGCTCTAAATAAAGAAGAACTAGTTAAAACAATAACAAGTAATAGGGAAATTTTAATTTTCATAATATAAAGTTAAATCAATTGCAAAAATCGTAACTTTATGCACAAATTTAGTAGTCCGGTTTTTTAAATGAAAGATAGTCCACTTTTATCAATAATTCAAAATAACATCAATTTTGATAAATCTAAGCCGCAAGCAATTTACATTCAGGCTGCTCAAAATTTTATTGTGCTATTTCAAAGAAAAATAATTCTAGATAAAACAAAATTACCAGGCACAAGAGCTCTTGCTAAAACCTTAGAAATACACAGAAATACTGCTGTTGCCATTTATGATGAGTTAGCCTCACAAGGTTGGGTAGATATAAAGCCCAATAAAGGAACATTTGTATCTATCAGAAAAATAACTTTAGCTAACAAAAAAAATAAAACTGAGTTTAACACAAAGACATCCATTTCTGAAACTACTGGTTTCCATTTTCAAAAATCGTTTCACTTGGCATCTACAGTGCAATTAACAGAGGCAAAATACTCTATAAATGATGGTAAGCCAGACTTACGTTTGCATCCTGTACATCAATTTTCAAGATGGTATAGTGCAGCCATGAAACGAAAAACTTTAATTCAAAAATGGAACAGACCACAAGAAGCTACACTTTCTATGTTCCAAACGCAATTATGTAATTATTTAAATGCTACAAGAGGTTTACATGTAAGTCCAAAAAATCTAATCAGTACTAGAAGTACTGAAATGAGTTTGTACATTGTATCTCAGCTTTTAATTCAGAAAGATGATATTGTTTTGGTAGGCGATTTAAGTAATTACGCTTCAAACATGATTTTTCAGCAAGTAGGTGCTAAGCTTATAACAATACCTGTTGATGAAGAAGGTTTAGATGTAGCATTTATTAGAAAAAATTTTATCAAAAATAGCATTAGGTGTGTTTACGTTTGTGCCCACAGAGATTACCCTACAACTGCTACCTTAAGCTCTGAAAGAAGAAAAGCATTACTAGAATTAGCTAAAGAATTTGGCTTTGCTATTATTGAAGATGATTTTGATTATGATTTTCAATTTGATGGCTCTCCTAATTTACCAATGGTAAATTCAGACGAAAATGGATTGATAATTTACTTAGGTAAACTCGGCCAATCATTATTTCCAAGCTTTCAAACAGGGTTTGTAATTGCTCCAGAGAACTTAATTCAGGAAGCTAAGAATTATCTTTACTTGATAGATGAGCAAGGAGATCTTATACAGCAACAAATGTTATCTGAACTTATTAATGAGGGTGAAATTTATAGATTAATGCAAAAAAATATTGTAGTCTATAAAGAACGTAGAGACTACTTACATCAATTACTTACTCATCAATTTAAAAATATTGCTACTTGGAAAATCCCTAATGGAGGTTTAGCCGTTTGGTTATCTTTTACACAAAATATTCCTTTAATAAAATTGGCTAAAGAAGCTGAAAAAAATAATTTATTTTTACCAAAAACTATTTTATATCAAACTAAATCTACTTGTGCAATTCGATTTGGCTTTGGTCATTTAAATAAGGAAGAATTGACAAAAGTCGTTTACATATTAAAAAATGCATACAAAAGCATTATTACCCTTAAATTACCTGTTAAAAATCATTACATTTAGATAAACGTTTTAATTTGCATATCCATGGAAACAACAAGCAATCTTATTTTTTTTAAACCAGAAAGAACTCCACATGAAGGTGCATTATTAATCGATACTGGAATTTCTGCAGGATTTCCTTCAAGTACAGAAGATTTTGTAGGCGAAAAAATTTCTTTAGATGAATCACTAATCAAAAATAAAAACACAACTTTTTATGCAAAAGTAAGAGGCCAATCTATGATAAATGCAGGTTTAAATCATGATGACTTATTAGTTATTGATAGAAGTTTAGAACCTGCAGATAAAAAAATTGCAGTTTGTTACATTGATGGCGAATTTACAGTGAAACGTTTACGAGTAGAAAATGATGAAATTTGGCTGCAACCAGAAAACCCCAATTACCCAATTATAAACATTACAGAAGATAATGATTTTATGATTTGGGGCATTGTAACCAACGTTATTAAAAAAGTATAGATTATCTTTTTAAAATATTTTATTATTGTTTTTCAATAATTTTTTATACATTAGTAGTATCAAATAAATAAAAATGAAATCTGCTAATACATTAGAAAAAAATTGGAGTACTGTATCTAAAACCCTTTTTCGATTTACTTTTAGCTATTTTATTTTATTTATTCTTTTGCTTTTTTTAGCCTTATTCTTAGAAACTCCTTTACGTTGGTTTGCAGATTCTATTCTAAATTGGGGTACTAATTTTAAAACTGAAAGTACAGGAAGTGGAGACAGGACTTTTGATTATGTAAGATTTGTTTTTACAATAGTTTTAACCTTTTTTGTTAGTATAATTTGGAGTTTTTTAGATAAAAAAAGAGCTTCTTACAACGCATTACAATACTGGTTTCAAACTGTTTTAAGAATATTCTTATGTTTTGCAATAATTCTCTATGGTTTCGCAAAAATATTTAAAGGTCAGTTTGCAGACCCAAGTTTAGAGTTACTAATTCAAAACGTTGGAGAAATGTCTCCTATGGGTTTAGCTTGGACATTTATGGGGCATTCTATGTTTTACAACATTTTTACTGGTTCTTTAGAAATCATTGGTGGTTTACTTTTACTAAATCGTAAAACAGTTTCTTTAGGTAGTTTAGTAATTTTAGGTGTTATGATTAATGTGGTTTTTATGAACTTTACTTATGATATACCTGTGAAATTATTTTCATTGCATTTTGTAATCATGTCTTTTATATTGTTAATGTCAGATCGAAAAAGATTATCAAAGTTTTTTATCAAAAATGAGAGCATAGAAAAACTAGAGAACATCAACCATCTAAAAAATAAATCTGCAATAAAAATAATTCGTTTTTTAAAGAAAGCTTTAATAACTGTTTCTATTTTAATAATTGTTATTCAGTGTTTAGTTCATTTTAAAGCTACAGAACAGCTTCGATCAAAATCAAAATTAAGAGGTATTTGGAAAACTGAACTTTTTATTATAGATAAAGATACTTTAGCTCCATTAATCACTGACTCTAAAAGGTGGAAATACTTCATAATTGACTACAAAGAAAAAGCAATTATTAAATTTATGAATGATACAATAAATCGTTATTCTATTACAGAGAATATTTATAAAAAAGAGATTGTTTTTAAAGGATTAAAAGTTTCTGATTCTCAAAAATTCAACTATTCAATATCTAATAAAAGCAACCTAAAATTAGAAGGATATTTAAATGAAAAAGAACTAAAAATCGAATTAACAAAAGTTCCTAAAACTAAATTCAAGCTTTTAAACAGAGGATTCCATTGGATAAATGAAACTACTTATAATTATTAAAATATTATGTCAAATACTCCAATTTCAAAACAAAGAACCATTAAAGGAACTAAATTAAATTGTTTGGTTTGTAAAAACCATATTTTTTTTGGAAAAGAGAAACTTTAATGAATACTAAAAAAATGACTTTCTTTAAATTAGATTGGCTAAATAGAAAAGCACAAAATCTAATTTGTGATAATTGTGGTCATGTAAATTGATTTTTAAATAAATAAGATATGAAAACAGAAAGAATATTAAAAGTTGCAAAAATTTTTTCTTGGTTTGCTTTTATTGGTTTAATGATAAAAAGCGGTGCTATTTTAGTTACCTATCTGTTAAGTATTTCTAACCCAGAAATTTCTAAAAACATGTATGAAAGTTTAAACCTTTTTGAGTACTACAATCATAGTTTTATTAACTATACAATCATTGTTTTTTATAAAATAATCTTGTTTTCTGTAGAGGGTTATATTGCGTATTTAGTAATTCAGTTATTAAAGAAATTAAATATAAAACAGCCTTTTAATATTGATGTTCATTCGTTGATGAGAAAAATAAGTTTTGCTATTTTTTATTTATGGATCATTGCAATAGTGCACAATACACACATTCAAATTATTGGTAAAAAATACAACTTTGAAATGAGCTTATTTTCTAGTGATTTTGTATTTCTATCACTTATCATTTTCATTTTTGCACAAATTGTAAAACGAGGAATTGAAATTCAATCTGAAAACGATTTAACAATATAACTATGGCAATCATTGTAAACTTAGATGTAATGCTTGCCAAACGAAAAATGCGGAGTAAAGAATTGGCAGAAATTATTGGCATAACTACAGCCAATTTATCTATCTTAAAGTCTGGTAAAGCAAAAGCTGTTCGTTTTTCTACATTAGAAGCTATATGCGAGGCTTTAGATTGTCAACCAGCAGATATTTTAGAATACAAAAAAGACTAAATTAAAAAACTCCAAATTTTCATTCGGAGTTTTTATTTTTAAAATACTTTGTAGTTATCTATTTTGTGGTTCGTTTAAATTCATAAACATAAAATCTGCATCTGTATTTTCTTCACCTAATAAATACTTACTAAAATGATCTGCTCTTAACCAGAAGGAATACTCTGTCATGCTTCCAAAACCATGCCTTTGGCCTGGCATAATCATAAATTTAAAACGTTTATGCGCTTTAATTAATTCGTTTGCCATTCTTATAGTTCCTGCAGGATGCACGTTATTATCCATATCTCCATGAATTAACATTAAGTGTCCTTTTAAATTTTTAGCTAAAGATTGGTTATCCTCAATTTTATATTTATGAGAAACTTTACCTTTCTCATCAATTTCTTCTTTAACTCCATGATGTGTTTCAGACCACCAAGAATTGTACACATTATTATCATGATTTCCTGCAGAAGAAACAGCCACTTTAAAAAAATCTGGATACACTAACATTGCTGCTGTAGACATGAACCCTCCTCCTGAATGACCATAAATACCTACTTTTTCGATATCTATATAATCATGTCTATTAGCCAGTTGTTGTGCTACATATTTTTTATCAGCCAAACCGTAATCACGTAAATTTCCATAACCATAGTTATGATACCATTTAGATCTGTCTGGATGACCTCCTCTGTTTCCTAAGGTAATTACCACAAAACCAACTTGAGCCATTCTATCTAACCTATCCATTCTATAAGAAAAAGATTTGTTAACAGCTTCTGTTTGTGGCCCAGGATAAACGTATTCTAATAACGGATATACTTTAGTAGTATCCATATCAAAAGGCTTGTACATTACACCATAAATATCGGTAATACCATCGTCTGCTTTTACTTTAAATGGTTCAGGAAATTTGTATCCAGAAGCAAATAATTGCGATAAATCCGCAGTTTCTAAATCCATTACTTTACGTCCATTAGCATCTCTGACTTCAGATTTTGGTACAGTGTTTACTTTAGAGTAATTACTAACAAAGTATTGATTTGAATCTGACATGCTTGTACTTGCTGTAAAATCCCCCGGATCTAAAGTTCTCATTCCAGAACCATTTAAGTTGATTTTATACGTATGTAAATAATAAGGGTCTTGTTCTTTGTTTACACCATTTGCAGTAAAAAACAACGTTCTGCTTTTCTCATCTAACCCTGCAAAACCATCTACATGATAATCACCTTCTGTAATTTGGTTTTTTAAATTACCTTCTGCATCATATAAATAAAAATGTGCCCAACCATCTCTTTCAGCCCAATGTAACATTTCTGTTTCATTGTTAAATAAAACTAATGGTCTAGACTCAATATATGTATTAAAACGTTCTTCAATTAAGGTTTTGTATTCTCCTGTATTTAAATCTGCAACATTAATATCGTACTTTTTACGATCTCTCGAAATTACACTAAAATAAAGTTTGCCTTTTTTTGACAATAGTAAAGAAGGTGTAAACTCATCATCTCTTTGCGATTGTTTTCTTGGTGCTCTAAATACATTTAAACTTTGCTGACGAGTAGAATCTAGAGGAACTGTAATATGAGTTTTAGTTGGAATATCAAAAATCATTAATTGTGATTTGTAATATTCTTGTTCACCTGGCATATGATATTTATAGGTTTCTAGAGTAGGTCTTTTTTTACCTGTAGAATTGATAACCCATAAGTCTTTAATATGTCTTGAATCTGATTTTTCGAAAACAAACTTTTTAGAATCATGCGACCAAGTACCCCAAACTCCTTTTCTTTTGTCTTTATTTTTTTCTACATCTTCATTGTCTTGACCTCTACCTCCCCAAGTATATCCATAATTCTCTTCACCATCAGTTGTCCATTGGTTTTCTACAACAGTAGTATCTTTTTCGTCTTTAATAAACTTTTTAAAGTTTACTTTATCCATCCAATAAATGTTATGATTTTTACCATATAAGACAATTGAACTATCAGGAGCAACATTTGCCCAACGTTGCCAAGGCTTCTTTTCTGGCTTTTTAGTATCTATAATAGTTAAGCCATTACTACCTAATTTATATTCTAAATGGTAGGTTTTCTTTTCCATTTTAGGCTTTTTCTTTCTAGCCTTTTTAATAGCGGTAGAATCTTTCTTTTCTTCTTTTTTATCTTCTTCTACAACCTCTACCTCTTCTGTAGATGTAACTCTAAAACGAATTGCATTTTCTGTTTCGTTAAATTTAAAATTAAATCTTGGTAAATGTTTTGCATCATAAGGATCTTTGGTAATTTCCGTCAACCATTTTGCCATTTTTACATTATCAAATAATGGTTTCTTGGTTTTTTTATCTACATCTACT
Organism: Polaribacter sp.; assembly: GCA_039768135.1. Taxonomy (GTDB): domain Bacteria; phylum Bacteroidota; class Bacteroidia; order Flavobacteriales; family Flavobacteriaceae; genus Polaribacter. Next base: position 66,443 of record JBDNBB010000010.1, on the reverse strand, counting down.
ATGTAATGATTTGAACCTTCAGAAGTTTTATAAGCATACCAAAAACGGTTTCCTTTTTTTAGCCAATGAGGACTAACTGAGGTAGAATGCACCATTTTAGCTAGGTTTTTTGGCGAGTATTTAGCTGCCTGTCTGTAGTTAGGTTTTGGAGTTTCTTGAGCAGATACAACAGAAATAGCAAAAAGAAACACAAAAAATAAAGTAATTTTTTTCATTTGAAGTGTAAGATTAGTTTGAATTATCTATAAAGTTGACCAAAACTATCTAGACTGCAAATTTTTTAAGAAATGTTTGTTAAAATTTTAACAGTTTACCCCTCAGCTTAGGTTCCTTTTTTCAATAAAGAAGCGCTTTAATAATAAAGAGCAATCATTTTCTAAAATACCTGAAGTAACTTTGGTTTTAGGATGTAGTTGTGTTCCTAAATTTACAAAGCCTCTTTTAGGCTCTGAAGCTCCATAAACAATTCTAGCTATTTGAGACCAATAACTTGCGCCTGCACACATTTGGCAAGGTTCTAAAGTTACGTAAAGAATGCAATCTTTTAAATATTTTCCTCCTAAAAAGTTAGCAGCTGCTGTAAATGCTTGCATTTCTGCATGTGCAGTTACATCGTTTAATGTTTCTGTTAAATTATGAGCTCTTGCAATAATTTGATTATTTAATACAACAACAGCACCTACAGGAATCTCACCTTTATCAAAAGCAATTTCTGCTTCTTGATAGGCTTTTTTCATAAAATAAGTATCATCAAAAGGTTGTATCATATTTTGAATCTAAAAAATCAATATTACAAAATTTGATATTGTATTTTTGTAATCGAATGAAAAACTTGTTAAATAACATATCAAATCCTTCAGATTTAAGAAAACTGAATTCGAGTGAGCTTCCAGAACTTGCCAAAGATCTGAGAGCATTTATTATTGATATTGTTGCTACTAAAGAAGGTCATTTAGGTGCAAGTTTAGGAGTTGTAGAGCTTACCATTGCATTACATTATCTATTTGATACACCTAATGATTTATTGGTTTGGGATGTAGGTCATCAAGCCTATGGGCATAAAATATTAACGGATAGAAAAAGTATTTTTCATACCAACAGACAATTTAATGGAATTGCAGGTTTTCCCTCAAGACAAGAAAGTAATTTTGATACTTTTGGAGTAGGACATTCCTCTACTTCTATTTCTGCAGCTCTTGGCATGGCTATAGCCTCAAATTTAAAAGGTGAAAAAGAAAAACATCATATTGCTGTTATAGGTGATGCTTCTATTGCAAGTGGAATGGCTTTTGAAGCTCTGAATCATGCAGGCGTTTCTAAAGCAAATATTTTAATTATTTTAAACGATAATGCAATTGGCATAGACCCTTCTGTAGGTGCTTTAAAAGAGTATTTAACTCGAGTGAAATCAGATAAAAAGCTAGCAGCTCAAAACAATATTATTAAAGCTTTAAATTTCGATTATTCAGGTCCTGTAGATGGTCATAATTTACCAAAATTATTGTTTGAATTAGAACGTCTAAAAAAAGTTAAAGGGCCTAAGTTTTTACATGTTATCACCACAAAAGGCAAGGGATTACAGAAAGCTGAAGAAGACCAAATCACTTATCATGCCCCTGGAAAATTCGATAAAATTTCTGGTGAGCGCTTAAAGAAGGCAGACAGTTTGTTTACTAAATATCAGGATGTATTTGGTAAAACTATAGTAGAATTGGCCAAAGAAAATAACAAGATAGTAGCAATTACACCTGCAATGTTAACTGGTAGTTCTTTAAAATTGATGATGCAAGAAATCCCCAACAGAACTTTTGATGTTGGTATTGCAGAACAACATGCAGTTACATTTGCTGCAGGAATGGCTACACAGGGTTTAGTGCCTTTTTGTAATATTTATTCCACTTTTTTACAAAGAGCGTACGATCAAGTAATACATGATGTTGCATTGCAGAATTTACCTGTAATATTTTGTTTGGATAGAGCTGGTTTGGTTGGTGAAGATGGTGCAACACATCATGGAGTTTTTGACATTGCTTATTTAAGGTGCATACCCAACCTCATAATTTTTGCTCCAAGAAACGAAATTGAATTACGTAACATATTATATACTGCTCAATTAGGTTTAAAACAACCAATTGCTATAAGGTACCCAAGAGGTTATGGAAAAAATAAAGAGTGGCAACAACCTTTTTCTAAGATTGAAATTGGGAAAGCTGTTACTCTAAAGCAAGGTGATGAAATTGCTATACTTTCTATTGGAACAATAAGTGACAATGTAAATCAGGCTATAGATTTAGCTCAAAATAAAAAGTCTTTAGCACATTTTGATATGCGATTTGTAAAACCCCTTGATAAGGAATTGTTAAATCATATTTTTAATAATTTCTCTAAAATAATTACTGTAGAAGATGGCACAATTACAGGAGGTTTTGGATCATCAATAGTAGAATATGCAGCTAAAAATAACTTTAAAAATAATATACAAATCGTTGGTATTCCTGACAATTTTGTAACTCATGGAAGTATCTTAGAACTACAAAAAGAAATTGGGTTAGATAGTAATTCTTTGGCCAAGCTTTTCTCTAAAACATAAAAAAAGGCACTGTAAACAGTGCCTTTTTTTTGTTTTACTATTTTTAATTATTGAATGATAATTTTCTTTGAAGTTCGCACTCCATTTTCATCAATAAGATTTAAAATATACATGCCAGCATTTAAAGAAATACTCATTTGTTTTTCTTTTTGAGAACTAAAATCTATTGTTGAGTTGAAAGCCTCTCTTCCAGAAACATCATATATTTTAACTTTTGTTTTTGCAAAACTATCTCCAGCATAAATCGTAAAATTACCATTTGAAACTGTTGGATACACTGTAAATAGTTCTTTATTATCTATAACGTCTTGCACAGAAGCTGTTGCAGCATTTATATTTTTTATAGCCCATCCGTATGAATTAGCACCAGCATCTGCAACTAATTTAAATCTAAAAACAACAGTCTGACCAGGAGCTAAACCTTTGTCTATTAAATTAATTGTTTGCGTTTTAAATAAACCTTCGTCATACATAGCAAATGAATCATTGTAGGTAGACAACCAATCTGAAAACCTTCTTGCATCGTATTTATCTAATAGTACCCAATTTTCTAGATCCGAAGAAGCCTCAATAATTACATAATCATAAAACGAATTTAGATCAGACAAATTATCTGTATAAGGCTCTACAATAGCTACATCAGTGTAGGTAAGTGTATTATTACCTTGCGAAATAAGCAATGGCTTTTTTAAGATCGTAGTATAGGTTGTGTTATTGGCATAAGGATGGTCAGCTATGTTTAATACATTACTATCAAAATAAACTCCGTCATCTATTTTAAATTCACCATCATAGGTATACACGTCTGACTCAGAAAATTCGGCAATATTTACATTGGCAACTGGTGTATCAAAATTTATGATATTTACAGTTTCTTCTCTAATTCCAGTAGATAAACCTACAGAATCATCAAAAAGCTGCACTCCAATTTTGTGTGTTCCTTCACTTAACCCTTCAGTTTCAAAAGTATACGTAACCCCTGTAGTGTAATCTTGTATCACTTCTCCTACCTCTACATCATCAACAAAAAACTTAGCTCTACTTACTTCTTCTACAGTTGCGTTATAAGATACAATTGATCGAGAACTTTCAATACCCTTTTGTCTTAAAGACACATCTGGCGCTACTAAATAAGCAGGTAGCGTATAATTTTGTAAAGCAGATATGGTTGCAGACCAAACTCCTCTTCCATAAGTTGCTATTACTACTTGATCGTTAACAATTCTCATATCATAAGTAGCAACAGGTATAAAACCTTCTACCATATTCCATGTTGCTCCACCGTCTAAAGTTTCTACAATACCAATATCTGTTCCTGCCCAAATAATATTTTCATCAAAAGGCATTTCTAAAACGCAATGAACTGCTACATCCGGAAAGCCTCTTCTTTCTCTTGAAGCAAAACCTGTAATATCTGTCCAGTTTTGTCCCAAATCATCAGTTTTTAAAATCTTTGCTAAACCTTGTGAGGCAAAAGATACATACGCTCTATTTTCTTCTTTATAAGAAGGTGAAATTCCAGTAATAAAAACATTTTGATCTCCTTCAGGATTATCAAAAGTTCCAGTTGCATTAAATGTTTGACCATTATCTCTAGAAACGTGCATAACATAAGAACCACTTTCTGTCATTGCTGCTCCTGCCCATACAATATTTGGGTTTGCATGTGAAGCTTCTACATTTAATGCACTTGTTGCGCTAGGCGTGTAATTGTTTAAAATTTCACTTAGTGACCAAGAACCTCCAAAATCTGTAGATCTCCAAACACCATTGGTAGAAATTGCAAATACAACATCTGGATTGTTGTCTACGTTAGATAATTTAGAATAAAATGGCGACAAGTTTCCATTTCCAGAATCTGCAAAATTAGTTAGAGCTCCATTATTATCTATATATCTTCCAATATTTCCATAGTTTTGCGAAGCAACAATATAGTTACCTGGCTTATTATAATGCCAAACAGCCTCAAAACCATCTCCTCCTAATATTTTCTGATATGACTTTGTTAAACTCGAATTACTTCCAGATGAAATCCAGGAACCATTGTCTTGGGCACCTGCAATATAGTTATCTGATCCATTTTGTTTTGTTGCAGCATAAAACTGTGTACTATTTTTTCCCGCTGCAGTTCCAGACCAAGTCCCTGCAATTGCTCCAGGATTTGATCCATAAGCTGTACTATACACTCCACCATCATTAGCCAAAAGGATTCTAAACTCTTGGTTATTACCTAATATATAAGACAAACCATGTTGATCTACATGAACACCAGAATTAATTTGATTATTATCGTAACCAGAAGCAATAGATTGAAAAGTGAAATTCGTACTAGTTATAGTAACCTTAAAGACAGCAACACCTCCAACATAAAAGGTATTAGTATTATAAGGATGAGCCATTATTGTATTATCATACCACCCTTGTCCTGTAAGTAAATTTGCATTTGGACTAGAGGTTGTTAATTTTGTATAAGAAGCACCTTTATCTGTAGATTGATAAAAATCTGTGTTTGTATAGGTACCTCCACTTCCTGAATATACACTTAAGAATATGTAATTTGCATCAGCAGGAGAAACTGCCAATTCAAAACGGGAATGGTTTCCGTTAAAATCTGATCTGTCAAAAGAAGTAGACCACGTTAATCCTCCATCTGTACTTTTTACAATTCCAAAGTTTCCAACAGAACCATATTGAATATTAAAATCTGTTGGATCTGCATCAAGATCTTGAACAGTTCCAGAGGAAACAAAAGTTTGAGACCAATTAGCACCACCATCTGTTGTTCTATAAATACCCGATCTTGTGCCTACTAAAAGATTATTTTTATCATTTGGATTAATAATTATCCTTCCAATATCACCAAAACTTACTGTATTAGTTAAACTTTCCCAAGTTGCCCCACCATCTATTGTTTTATAAACACCAGAGCCACCAATAGCTCCTAAGTTTCCAAAAGGCTCACCTGTACCAACATATAATGTGTTTTTATCTTGTGGACTAATTACAATAGTAGAAGTTGCTAAATTTGGTATTGTAGTATCTGTAAGGTTTACAAAAGTAGCTCCTGCATCTTCTGTTAACCAAACACCACCACCAACTGTTCCAAAAAACCAACGATTTGCATTGGTAGGATCTACTGCAATTCCTCTAGTTCTTCCTGGAACATTTGCGGGTCCTCTTTCTGTAAAAACAGTAGTTATTTCAGAATCTTTTTTAAGACTCCTTTTTTGTGCTTTTAACTTTTTAAACTCTTCTATTAAATACCCTTTTTTATAGGTTGATTTTTCTGCATTAATAGGTTTTCTAATTTCATTTTGATAATCAGCCATAAACTCAATCCCTTTTTTATGTTTAATATCAGGATTTTTTTTATGTCTTTTTTCTTTAATGACTTGAATCTTTGCTTCTGGAGGTTTTTCTGAAATTTTTTGATTTTCTAAATTACAAGAAACTGCGGCTACTCCTAAAAGTGCAAGTAAAAGGTAATTAACTTTTTTCATTTATTTGATTTCTATTATTATATTATTCTGTTTATTAGCTTTGTTGTTTTCTGGTAAAATACCAAAACTTTCTTTTTTTATAATACCAACATGAAGATATCCTATCAACTGATTATTTGAGTGCCATTCCAATTTTGTCCCTTCGAACTTCCCTGACTTTACAACTTTTTTATCTAGGGTATTCAGCACTTTATAATCAATAGTTCTTCTATAAGTTAAATCGTTCTTATAAATAGTAATTAGCAAATAAGTCTTATTGTTATTGTAATGCTTATCTACAATCATATCGTCACTAGTAGCCTCTAAAATTTGCTCTGAATCAGTAGTTAATTTCTTGCATTTACAAGATGTTAAAAAACATATTATTAATAGCAACTTAAGAAGCAAACTTCCTCTTTTCAGCATGTTTTGTTACGAATTTGATATTTTTAGTAAAAATAAAGCTAAATATTTAAAACTAAATCAAGATAAATGTTAATTTTTTAAGATTTTAAAAACATCAAGCGCAACTATAAAGTAGAGTTGTTATAAACAAAAAATGGAGGCTAATTAGCCTCCATTTTTTGTTTATATATTAATTTTTATCGAGGTATATCATCCATAGAAATTTTTCTAACAATTGTATATTTAGCATAATTAGTTTTATTCTTCTTCTTATATGAAAGTACTACTTCATTTGTCTTTAATTCAAAAGGAAACGCAATATACTTAACTAAAGTTGATTCTTTATTGATACTTCCAGAAATACTAAAAGTATCTTCATTAACTTTAGAAGGTATAATTTGATTTCTAAAATAAATAGCCAATAGCTTAATCTTAGCAGTATCAAATTGATTGAAATTCAAATTTACTTGAATATAAGTATCCTCATCTGCAATTGCTGGTGAAATTTCTTTAAAAAAACCTTCATTTAATTGTAACTCGTTTTCTTTTACTAAGCTAAAATCTTGCGACTTACACCCCATTAAAAAAACAACCAAAAAGCAAGAAAATAAGATTTTCATAGTTTTAGTTTTTTACAAATTTTCTAGAAATAGCCTTATTATCTTGATTTAATTTTACAATGTATACACCTTTATCCAAACTAGATACATCAATTGATTTTTGATCTAAAGCACCTTTTAATACTTCTTTACCTCTAATATCATAAATAGCAAATTTTGTTTCGTTAGAGAGTTGAATATCATTAGAACCAAACTGCAATTTAAGTTGAGTTGGATTTGGATACATTGCTAAAGTAATTGCATCTATTGAATTATCAGCAACAGACAAAGATGCATTAAGATCTGCTTGATAAATTCCATTACCGTGAGTACCCATTAATAAAATATTATCTGACGGCCTATATACAAGACCACTAACTACTGGAATTCCCATAGTATTTGCACCTTCTAAATTCCAATCTTGACTTGTTGGATCGGTTGAACTAAACAAACCTCTGGCTGTACCAACAAAATATGTAATTTGCTCATCTACTAAAGCAATAGCTCCTGCTCTTACTGAAAATGAAGCTAAATTGCGTTCAACCTCTGTCCAAGTTGGGGTTGCAGCTGTTGCATTATTGGTAATAAAAATATTTCTAATATCATCTCCATAACTTGCATAAGTAACCATTACAATATCTGGATTTGTTGGGTGTACAGCAATATCAGAGGTGTATTGGCCATTATTAATTTGTGTAGCATCAATTTGAACTTCATTTGGTGTTATCTTTACTAGAGAAGTTAAATCTGTTGCATTAATTGGATCTTTTAACCTGAATACATTACCACCTCTACCACCAATAAACAAGTAACTATTTTCTGTATCATAAGAACCTCTTGTTGTCTCAAACGTCGTAATTCTTTCTGAAAAAGGAGTACTGCCAACTAAAGACCATGCACCACTTGTTACATTCTCTGCATCATCAGTTCTTAACAAACTTCCATTACTTGCGTAATAGATAACATCTGGATTATCAGGATCCATATGAAAATAGGTAACAAACTGACTTGGGTAAGCTTCTCCTGCATCTGTAGTTGGGGTAATTGTTGCTGTTATAGAGTTTTCATTTCCTCTATACATTCGCCCATTTTGAGTTGTTACGTAAGTAATATAGCCTGATACTAAAAAACCTGTTTTTGGAGTGACTGAAACTGCTGCTCCATCTCCTCCAAATAAATCTGACATAGTAGAATTGTCAGGATTTCCTGCATCTATACCCCCAATTGTAGTTCCATTATCTTGTGCTCCTCCAATAACAAAATCATTTCCTTCTTCATTTACCATATTTACGTGGTAATATTGATAGGTTAAGTAATCATTATTTAAATTTTGCCACTGCACAAAATTACTTGAAATATTTGTTGTTTTGTGAACACCTCCATCTGTACCTGTAAAGAAAGTAGTACCATCTTTGCTCCAAACTAAAGAATGAATGTCTGGATGATGTTCTACTTCTCCTCCTCCTTTATAAATACCATAACCATTTACACCTGCATACCCACCAATTCTTTTAAAAGTAGGGTCTGAGGTTATATTCTCTATCTTGTACACATTAGTACCTCCAATTGTTACAAAGTTTTCATCATCTGGTTTTACAGAAATCACTAAATCATAAGCTCCTTGAATAGAGAATGGATCATTACCATCGCTACCACCACCGTCTTCATCTGGTAGTTTATCGCTATAATTTACCCAAGTAGATGTAGCAAAATTATATTGCCACAAGTCAGCTTCTGCAACCCTATTACCTTCTCTATTAATTTGTCCGTTATTATAGAGCATGTATAATATATCTTCATTTGATGGCGCTAAAGCCAATGTGATTCTATTTGATGGTCTAAAATCTGCAGAAGTAGGATTTATTTGAAGCCAAGTTCCATTTCCTGTAGCAGACGTATACACACCTCTATTAAAAGTACCTCCTCCATCTAAAGAAGCAAAAACTCTACCAGTACTTGCAATAACTACATCTGTCCACCCTCTATCTTCAGCTCCTAATTGTAACTCTATAACTGGACCTGACTCACCAAATCTATAAACTCTACCTGCAGTACCAACAAACAAATCTCCTGTTATAGGATGTACTTCTAAATCTATAATAATATCAAAAAAACTGTCAAATGAATCAAAATTACTAGACGTAGTTTCCATTTGCTGCCATGTTAAACCGCTATCCGTAGATTTCCATATTCCGTTTCCTAAGTAACTCTCTTGTAAGCCAGCACTATTTCCTCTATATTCACCTGTCCCATAGTACCAAATATTTTGATGGCCATCTCTAGGATCTTGAGCTATTGCTGTTACATTGTGTATAGCATCTAAACCAGAAACTTTTGTCCAAGAACTTCCGCCATCTGTAGTCCTAAAAACTCCACTACTAACACCACCTGCAATCATTGTATTACCAGTTACATCACTTAGATCAATTTTTACTGACCTTGTTCTACCTCCTAAATTAGAAGGACCTCTACTTATAAAATCATAAGTGGTAGCTCTTGCAGAAAAATTATTTTCCTTTTCTATAATAGCAGTTGCTAATTCTTTGTCTTTTTCTAATTGAGGAATTGTTCCTGTTGTTGGATTTTTTTGCATATCAAAATCATGCAACCATCTAGCTTCTGTATCTTCAGCTTTCTCAGCTAAAGTCTTCTTCTTTTTTTTGGGTAAATTAGATTCATCATTGTTTTTAACGTTACAAGATAAAACGAAGCTCATTGTAAAAACAACAAGCATTACATTGTAGATTTTTTTCATGTGTTTATTTTAAAATATATTTCCAAATATTTTTCTTCGGAGTCTTATTGCATAGCTATCAGACATCCTAGAAACGTAAGTACAAACTGCCATTATTCTATCATATTGACTAACAGATTGGCTAACGTATTCCTGAGGCATTAAATTTACTAATAAGTTATCATAATTGCTATTATTGTTCTCAAAATTATTATTGATTGCTGTTATAAAAACATCTAACAAATCACCTATAATCCTATACCCCGCAACTTCCTTTTCTAAAACTTCTTTGCTTTTATAAATCTTATCTATACTAATTTTAATTATGTCGTTAATTTGTGCTTCATACTTACACTTGTCTAACAAAGAATTTTTAAAATCACCATTTAAAATGGCCTCTTCATTCTTTAAAAAGATAGTTACAGCTTCATCAATTAACGCATTAATTGCAATTGCTCTTAAATAGGCTGTTCTATCTTTGGTATGTTGCAAGGCATAATATTTATCTCTGTTGATACCATGAATTAATTTAGACATGTATTCTAAAGCATAATCTTCATCAATTAAACCTAGGTTGATGCCATCTTCAAAATCGATAATCGTATAGCAAATATCATCTGCTGCTTCTACCAAGTAAGCTAGTGGATGCCTGTAAAAAGAATTGGCTTCTGCATTTTTAGGTTTCATTCCTAACTCTGTAACAACGTCTAAAAATGCCTCTTTATCAGATTGAAAGAATCCGTATTTTTTATCTACAATATGATCCGTCGGTTTTTTAGGTAAGCTCTCCTTCGGATACTTTAAAAATGCTCCTAAAGTTGCATAACACAAGCGTAAGCCTCCAGAAATACCTTCTCTAGATTCTGTAAGAATTTTAAATCCGTTTGCATTGCCTTCAAAATCTACTAAATCCTGATATTCTTTATCTGAAAGTTGTGATTTATAGGTTACTCCTTTACCAGTTTTAAAATATTCGCCAATTGCTTTTTCTCCTGAATGACCAAAAGGCGGATTTCCAATATCGTGAGTTACAGAAGCTGCAGCAACAATGGCTCCAAAGTCATTGAAAGTATAGCCAAGTTCTACTAAGTTTGGATGCCGTTCTAACAACACCTTACCTACTCTTCTACCTAAAGTTCTTCCAACTACAGATACTTCTAAACTGTGTGTTAATCTTGTGTGTACAAAATCGGTCTCTGATAATGGAATTACCTGAGTCTTGTCTTGTAAGCTTCTAAAAGCTGATGAAAATATGATTCTATCAAAATCTACCTCAAAGCCTAAACGTGTTTCATCTTGTGCAATTCTTGGTCTTTTTTGAGTATCACCGAAACGTTTTAGAGAAAGTAATTGTTCCCAGTTCATAATATGCTGAATTTACTTGAGCTGAACTTGATTTAATAGTTCAGTATCTATTTTTAAGATTTTCGAAAATACAAAAAGAGAGGCATTTCTACCTCTCTTTTTATCAACTTTTAATTTATTTGGTTTAAGAACCACACATTAAACAATCATCATCTGGTCCTGCTCCTTTAGAAGCATCTACCATTGCTTTGAATTCTGCTGGTGTCATTGGTTTTTCTTCTTCAATAACTTCTGCTTTCTTTTCTTTAGAAACTGTAAACTGAATTGCATTTACTGCAGATTTTGTTCTTAAATAATACATCCCTGTTTTTAAACCAGATTTCCAAGCATAGAAATGCATTGATGTTAATTTTCCATAATCTGGATCTTTTAGGAATAAGTTTAATGATTGAGACTGATCGATAAAATACCCTCTATGACGTGCCATATCAATAACATCTTTCATACTCATTTCCCAAACTGTTTTGTACAATTCACGTAAATCAGCAGGAATTTCTTCAATGTGTTGAATAGAACCATTTGCACGCATAATGCTTTCTTTCATATCATTATCCCACAAACCTAATTCCACTAGGTCTTCTAATAAGTGTTTGTTTACTACAATAAACTCACCAGACAATACTCTTCTTGTATAAATATTAGAAGTGTATGGCTCAAAAGCTTCATTATTTCCTAAAATTTGAGAAGTAGATGCTGTTGGCATTGGCGCTACTAACAACGAGTTTCTAACTCCATGCTTCATAACTTGTTTACGCAATTTAGCCCAATCCCAGTTACCACTTAATTCATCATCATTTACACCCCACATGTTAAATTGAAATTCACCTTCAGACATTGGAGATCCTTTAAATGTAGAATATGGTTCTTTTGCTTTTGCAATTTCCATAGATGAAGTTACAGCTGCAAAATACATGGTTTCAAAAATATCTTGATTTAGTTTTTTAGCTTCTTCACTTGTAAATGGTAATCTTAGATTGATGAACGCATCTGCTAAACCTTGAATACCCAAACCTATTGGTCTATGTCTAAAATTTGAATTTTCTGCTTCTTTTACAGGGTAAAAGTTAGCATCGATCACTGTATCTAAATTACGCGTTACTTTTTTAGTAACATCGAATAATTTTTTGTGGTTAAAGTATTTCTCTCCATTTTCTCTTTCAGAAACAAACATAGGCAATGCAATAGAAGCCAAGTTACATACAGCAACCTCATCTTTTGCAGTGTACTCCATAATTTCAGTACATAAGTTTGATGAACGAATTGTACCTAAATTTTTCTGATTTGTTTTTCTGTTTACTGCATCTTTATACAGCATGTAAGGAGTTCCAGTCTCAATTTGAGATTCTAAAATCTTCTCCCATAATTCACGAGCTTTAATAGTTTTTCTTCCTTTACCAGCAGCTTCGTAACTTGTATATAAACGCTCAAATTCTTCTCCATACGTATCATATAAATGAGGACATTCATGAGGACACATTAATGTCCACTCACCATCTTCTTGTACACGTTTCATGAACAAATCAGAAATCCACATTGCATAGAATAAATCTCTTGCACGCATTTCTTCTTTACCATGATTTTTCTTTAAATCTAAAAAGTCGAAAATATCTGCATGCCAAGGCTCTAAATACATTGCAAAAGAACCTTTACGCTTACCTCCACCTTGATCTACATAACGTGCTGTGTCGTTAAAAACACGTAACATTGGCACAATACCATTAGAAGTACCGTTTGTACCAGCTATATAAGAACCTGTAGCTCTAATATTGTGCAAAGACAAACCTATACCTCCTGCAGATTGAGAAATCTTTGCAGTTTGCTTAAGCGTATCGTAAATACCTTCTATACTATCATCTTGCATTTGCAATAAGAAACAAGAAGACATTTGTGGCTTTGGTGTACCTGAATTAAATAGAGTTGGAGTTGCATGCGTAAAATATTTTTTACTCATTAACTCATAAGTTGCAATAGCTTCATCAATATCATTTTTATGAATACCAATAGAAACACGCATTAACATATGTTGTGGACGCTCTGCAATTTGACCATTCAGCTTTAATAAATATGAACGTTCTAAAGTTTTAAAACCAAAGTAATCGTAATTAAAATCTCTATTATAGATGATAGTAGAATCTAGCTTTTCTGCATTTTCCTTTATTATTTCATATACATCATCTGCTAACAGAGGTGCCTTTTTTCCTGTACGTGGATTTACATAGAAATATAAATCATCCATCGTTTCTGAGAATGATTTTTTTGTATTTTTATGTAGGTTAGAAACCGCAATTCTTGCTGCTAGTTTTGCATAATCTGGATGAGCAGTAGTCATAGTTGCCGCTGTTTCTGCAGCCAAATTATCTAGTTCAGGTGTAGTAACACCATCATACAAACCTTCAATAACGCGCATGGCTACTTTTACTGGATCAACAATTTTGTTTAATCCGTAACACATTTTCTTAACTCGGGCAGTGATTTTGTCGAACATCACTGGCTCTTTTTTGCCATCTCTTTTTAGTACGTACATTTGGTTTGTTTGTTTAGTTTATTGCTTATTTATTGAGCCAACAAATCATCCACATTTGGGGGCTTTTATGTTACCCAATGAAGATTGGGCAACTATTACTTAAAAAAATTATAATTTCTATTATTAAAAATCTGAATCGAAACTTATGCTTCCAGTTCCACCAGATTTAACACCTGCTTTTTGGTATTCTGAAACTCTTTTTTCGAAGAAGTTTGTTTTTCCTTCTAAAGAAATCATTTCCATAAAATCGAACGGATTTGTAACATCATATACTTTTTCACAACCAAATTCTAACAATAATCTATCTGTTACAAATTCTAAGTATTGTGTCATTAACTTTGAGTTCATACCAATTAAACTTACTGGTAATGACTCTGTTACAAATTCTCTTTCAATATCTAAAGCATCAACGATAATCTCTTTAATTCTTTCTTTAGGTACTCTATTTACAATATGATTGTTATGTAAATGAACTGCAAAATCACAATGCATACCTTCATCTCTAGAAATTAATTCGTTAGAAAAAGTCAAACCTGGCAATAGGCCTCTTTTCTTTAGCCAGAAAATAGAACAGAAAGCTCCTGAAAAGAAAATACCTTCTACTGCTGCAAAAGCAATTAAACGCTCTGCAAAAGAATCAGATTCAATCCATTTTAAAGCCCAATCTGCTTTTTTCTTAATAGCAGGAAAAACTTCAATTGCTCTGAATAACCTATCTTTTTCAACTTCATCTTTAACATAAGTATCTATTAATAATGAATACGTTTCTGAATGGATATTTTCCATCATGATTTGAAAACCGTAGAAAAATTTTGCTTCAGAGTATTGCACTTCATTTACAAAATTTTCGGCAAGATTTTCATTTACAATCCCATCAGAGGCTGCAAAAAATGCTAAAATATGCTTTATAAAATAACGCTCATCATCTGTTAACTTAGTAGTCCAATCTACTAAATCTGAGTGCAAGTCAATTTCCTCTGCAGTCCAAAAACAAGCTTGTTGTTTTTTATACCATTCCCATAAATCATTATGCTGTATGGGGAAAATTACAAAGCGACTATCATTTGGTTGAAGGATTGGTTCTTGTTTAGACATGGGTTTGTTTATTTTGAGCGTTATTGAATATTAATTAATCGTTAAAAACGACCTCTACAAATATTGAAATTTTTGTTCCAAAATGAAAGACCTACTTATTCACAAATGCTATGAAGTTTTTAACAAAATGAGAAAAAATCGAAAAATTAAACTTTTTAACTTATATTTTATATTGTTGAATATCAATGTTTTATAAACTAAAAAATCGCTTAAAGCCTAATCTCATTGACATTCTTAAATTCTTTTTTAAAAACTTTTTATTTTTTTGTTTTAAAAAAAAATAAGTGATTCAAAAAAAACAATGAGGGTTAAACAAAATGATTCATTAGTAGAAAGTTAAAATGATAGCTTTTTAAGTAGTATATTTGTAATATTATTAACATTTATTATATATCAAAGTGAAAAACGGAACAGTAAAATTCTTCAACGAGTCTAAGGGATTTGGATTTGTAATTGAAGACGGTTCAAAAACAGAGTATTTTGTACACGTATCAGGATTAATTGACGAAATCAGAGAAGGTGATGCAGTAGAATTTGACCTGAAGGAAGGTAGAAAAGGTTTAAACGCAGTAGACGTTAGAGTAATCTAATTATATTATTTAGAATTTTTTTACATAACAACAAGTCGCTTAATTTTTTTTAAGCGACTTTTTTTTAGCTTATTTTTGTAGTGATAATTAAAATTTAATGAAAAAAAGGTTTCCAAAAATCGTACAAATTGCTGTTATTTCTTTGTACTTAATATTTTTAGCTGGCTCTATTGTTAGGATGACAGGTTCAGGAATGGGTTGCCCAGACTGGCCAAAATGCTTTGGTTATTATATACCTCCTACTTCTGAAGAAGAAATTACATGGAAACCAAACACAACTTACAAAAAGGGTTTTATCATTATAAAAAATGAAGTTTTATTTGTTGCAGCAGAAGATCTTAAAACCACCAAAGAGTTTGATTTAAAAAACTGGACAAAATATACCAAACATGATTACACCGTTTTTAACAAATACCACACATGGACAGAGTATATTAATAGACTAGTATCAGTATTAGCAGGTTTTGTTTTTCTTTTTTTAATCTATGGATCATTAAAGTACTGGAAAGAAAACAAAAAAATAACACTTCTTTCTTTTGGCGCATTCTTTTTAATGCTATTTGAAGCTTGGTTAGGAAAAACTGTTGTAGACACAAATTTAACCCCTGCAATTATAACTGTACATATGGTAGTTGGATTAATTATCATTGCACTACTCTTGAATTTAAAATTCATCATATCTTCTAAAAAAACATATCCTTACAACTCCCTATTTAACAAACTCTTAATTATTTCTGTAGTATTTTCATTGATTCAGATTGCAATGGGAACTCAAGTACGACAATTTATAGACGAGCAGGTTAAGCTTTTTGGTTTTGAAAATAAAAATCATAGCTTAATGAACCCTAATTTAAAGTTTTATTTTCATAGATCTTTTACGATCGCTATTGTTCTTGTAAACTTCGGCTTGTTCTACCTTAACCAAATTAAAAAGCTTGGATATAAACTGATAAATTGGATTGTTTTTTTAATATTTTTAGAAGCAATTACTGGTATTTTAATGTATTATGCGGAAATTCCGATTGGCACACAAGCAATACACTTAATGTCAGGAGCACTCCTCTTTGGAATGCAATTTTATTTATGGCTACAGAGTAGAAAAGTTACTAAAATATAAGATTTTGTCTCATTAAAGACTCTAAACTATAAGACCTGTTATTAATTAGTCTAATAAGAGCAAGGATAGTAAATCTAAAATTATGGGTGCGCATTTACCCAAATTTCCCCGTCAGAAAAATACTCTTTTTTCCAAATAGGAACCTTTTCTTTTAAAGTGTCTATAGCAAATTCACAAGCTAATATAGCAGCTTTTCTATGCTTAGAAGAAACAGCAATAATAACAGGAACCTCACTAACTTTTAACAAACCCTCTGCGTGATGAATCGCTATTTTATAGATATCATATTTTACTAGAGCAGCATCTGCGATTTTTTGCATTTCTTTGATCGCCATTGGTTTATAGCTAGAAAAATCTAATTGCCTCACTTCTTTTCCTTGTGTATCATTTCTAACTGTGCCTACAAAAACTGAAATACCTCCACAAATAGGGTCTTCTACAAAACGATAACATTCTTGTAAATCCAATTGATTAGAAATTAATTTTACTGAAGTTCTCATAAATTTTATAAACTCATCGTGTTAGAAAAACAAAAATACAAATTCGTAATGTATCTTTGTTTTAAATTAAACATTCTTAAAGAAATGATAAAACTATTTAGATTAATTAGCTTTCTAGAAGGGGTTTCTTACTTGCTTTTACTGTTTATTGCAACACCAATTAAATACACACAAGGAGACAGCTCTTACGTTAAGCTATTAGGCATGCCACATGGCATTTTATTTATGTTATATATTGTATTTGCTATCGTGATTAAAAAACAAATGAAATGGAATCTAAAAGATCTGGGAATCGTCTTAATTTGCGCAATAATTCCTTTTGGTACTTTTTTTGTTGATAAAAAATATTTACGTTAATTACCCGCCACTTACTGGAGGAATTATAGCGATAATATCTGTTGAATTTAACTTTAGTGAATCTTCTGCATATACTTCGTTAACAGCAATTGCATACGAATTTAATTTTTCTAGAACAGGATAACTTTTTTTTAAAGCTTTTTTAAAATCAGCTACTGTAGTTTTTTGTTGTAGATTCATAGTGGTTTCATTAGCTCCTATTAAATCTCTTGTTATTCCGAAAAAAAGTACTTTTAATGTCATAGTTTACAAAAAAAATTAAAAGGTTAAATTAAAGCCTAATAATAAACCATCATTCTGAATACCATCATGAAATGATTTAATATAATCTACTCTTAAGAATCGCCATTTCCCAAAACCGATATTCTCTAAACCGATAGCAACTTCAGAATACTGTTTTGTATCTGACATATACATTGTTTTGGCACTTGTAATTATATGATAGTTTAAAGTATTAAGTACTGGAATTTTTGCTAAAAGAGCTCCTTTAAAATTATGCTCTACATGTGCTTCTGCATATTTGTTATTTGAAAAAAAACGATAATACTCTAATAAACCAAAATTATTTTTACGATTACTATCAGTTACAATAAACATTTGATTGCCTTTTACCTGCAAGTTATCCATAAACGCAATATTTTTCTTTTCCAAGAAGACTCCTGCTCTTAAATAATAGAAAAAATCACCATAATTGCCTGTATTTAAATTCTGAGTTAAGCTAGCTGTAATTAAATCTGAATTAAATTCGTCATTTTGTGCACCAAACGTTTTTCTGAAATTTAAATTAAGTTGTGGATATTTACGATTACCGACGTTAACCTTTCTATCTGGGTAAGACAAGTATTTCTGCCCAAAAGCAAAAGAAGCTCCAATATTTAAAGTTGCTATTTTATGAGATGTAAAGACAGAACTGTTAAAGTTTTTTGGTTCTAGAGGATTATTAGAGGTGTAAGGATCATTTTTACTCTGTCTTGCAAAAGAATAATTTGTAGTATTAAAAAGTGGTTTTCTATTTGCATACTCTAAAGACGATGATAAATAAACTCCATTAGTAATCTCCTCAGAAAAGTCAATTCTTACAAATTCCTTTTCATAAATTTTCATGTAATTTAATCTCCTTGTTAACGTCCGTATTAAATTGTCCAACTTTTTAATTGGATTTCTCCCATTGAATTGCGCTGTTGTTATACCTCCCGAAATTGTTAACCTTGGTTTTGAAATGTTATTCCATTTTTTAGAAAATGAAATAACAGGTCTTAATTTACGTTCTGAAAAACCATAGTTAGCATTTGCCGAAACAAGCCACCATTTACCCGTTTTATTCAGTTCTTCAAAATAACTCAATCCAAAAGAACCATTTAAACCTTGCACTGTGTTAAAACTTAACCCCAAAAGAGGACCACTGTAAGAGAGAGCTCTGTTCTTGTAAGAGTTATTATAAGTATACCCTAATAAAGGATTAGACCAACTGAATAAATTATTTTTGGCATCTAGTGAGTCTAAGTATTTTTTTGATTTTCGAACAACTTTTATACTATCTTTTACTTTGTAATCATTTACCTCCTCTTTTGTTAAGGATACTGGCCTTAATGTGTTCCAAAAAATAGTATCTTTTTTTGTAGCATTTTTCTCGAAAGTTAATACCTCATTCTTAAACGTGCTTTCAGTAAAATTTGGAGAAAAATTATAATCAGAATATACGTAAGAAAATTTTCCTCTTGGTTTAAATCCAAAAATAGAAATATCAAAAGTTATGGACTGACTAATTAGCACCCAGCCTTCTATCATAGGGGAATAAGCATAGCCTTGTTTTAGCCCTAAAGAGTTTACAAAAGGAAGATTTACTTGAAGCCCAGTGGTTGTTAAATCGCAACCATATATAGCCCAATCATCTTCTACAATATAAATATACCCTTTAAAAACTCGGTCGTTTTTCCTTTTAGGTATTACTTTTATTTTATTAATTAACCTGTTATTTGAATCGTAAAAACTACCTTCTAATTTGTAAGTGTAGTACCCAAATGCGTTTGAAGAAATTGGAGAAACCAAATCATTAAAAATTGCAATACTGTTTTCGTAAAGATCAACATTAGAATCCTCTGCCCTATTAAAACTCACACCATTATCTTCTCCAGAAACCTTGGAAGCTATTATTTTTTCTTTAAATCTTTTCGGTTTTTTTTGAAAAGAAATATCAGAAAATGTCTCTGACAAATAAATGATTCCACTTCTAGTCGTATCTAAACCCCCTCCAAAATCTCCAGTACTTTGCCCAAGAAATTTTTCTGGCGCTTCTTTAATTCTTGTAAGTCCTCTAGAGTAAAATTTTGCAGTATAATTAGCGAATTTATTTGTATTAATTTCTTTATTAGCAATTACATTACTGATAATTATATTTGCAGGATTCTGACTCGTAACAATAGAAATTCCACTTAAGGAAACACTCTCCTCCTCTAAAGTTACATTCAAATAATAAGGTAATTCTGAAATAGTAATTGACTTCTTTATTGTTTTAAAACCTAGCATTTGAAAAACAAGCGTGTAATTACCTGGCTCTTTAATAGTTAATTCGTAAACCCCATTATCATTAGAGGTTGTGCCATTTACTGTCTTATCAAGATAAATACTCACAAAAGAAAGAGGCTGATTATTAATATCAGTTACAACCCCCTTAACTTGGGCGCTACAGTAAAAAGCTGCAGTTAAGAAAAGGAAAAAGAGATTTTTTTTCATTCAAATATTTTATTCTATAGACGCAAACATACTGGTAATGTTACAAGAAAACCTTTAAAAATTGTTAAACCTGTTTTTTCAATTTTAATTTAAGCTAGAACGACAAGTTTAACAGATTGTTTTTGGGATCTTTAAACAATACTTTACAAAAAGGTTTCGTTGTAAAAAGAATAGAAAACAATTTATAAAGCTTACACTGAAAAGTATATATTTGTATGATTAAATAAGGAAATAAGTATTTATGAGCAATTCAAGAAAAAGACACGAAGCTTTGCTATACCACGCAAAACCAAAGCCTGGTAAAATTGCAGTTGTACCTACAAAAAAGTATGCTACTCAACACGATTTAGCATTGGCCTACTCCCCAGGTGTTGCAGAGCCTTGTTTAGAAATTGCAAAAGATAAAAACAATATTTATAAATACACATCTAAAGGAAATTTAGTTGCTGTAATTTCTAACGGAACTGCTGTTTTAGGGTTAGGAGATATTGGTCCAGAAGCCTCTAAACCTGTAATGGAAGGAAAAGGACTTCTTTTTAAAATATTTGCAGATATTGATGTTTTTGACATTGAGGTAGATGCTACAGATGTAGATAAATTTATTGAGACTGTAAAAGCGATTGCTCCAACATTTGGAGGTATTAATTTAGAAGATATTAAAGCTCCAGAGGCTTTTGAAATAGAAACTCGTTTAAAAGAAGAACTAGACATTCCTGTAATGCATGATGATCAGCATGGTACTGCTATTATTTCAGCAGCTGCATTAAAAAATGCTGTAGAAATCTCGGAGAAAGATATTTCTAAATTAAAAATAATTGTGAACGGCGCAGGTGCTGCAGCCATATCATGTACACGTCTATACTTAGAGCTAGGTGTAGTTAGAGAAAATATCATCATGTGTGATAGTAAAGGGGTTATCAGAAAAGATAGAGATAATCTAACTTCTCAAAAAGCTGAATTTGCGACCTCTAAAGAGGTACATACTTTAGAAGAAGCTATGCAGAACGCAGACGTTTTTATAGGCCTCTCTACAGGGAATATTGTTACTCCAGACATGCTTTTATCTATGGCAAAAAACCCAATTGTTTTTGCTATGGCAAACCCTGTTCCAGAAATAGAGTATGACTTAGCTATAGCAACTAGAGATGATATTATAATGGCAACAGGTAGATCTGATCATCCTAACCAAGTAAACAATGTGCTTGGTTTTCCATTTATTTTTAGAGGTGCTTTAGACGTAAGAGCAACAAAAATTAATGAAGCTATGAAGCTAGCCGCAGTTCATGCACTTGCAGATCTAGCAAAAAAATCAGTCCCAGAGCAAGTAAATATTGTTTATGATGAAGTAAGTTTAAATTTCGGAAAAGAATATATTATCCCAAAACCTTTTGACCCGAGGTTAATTTATGAAATTCCACCAGCAATTGCAAAAGCAGCAATGGAGTCTGGTGTAGCTTTAGAGCCTATTACAGATTGGAATGCGTACAGAGAAGAATTAATGGAGCGTTCTGGTTCTGGAAGTAAAGAAATCAGGCAAATTCACAATAGAGCTAAAAGAAATAAAAAACGAATTGTTTTTGCTGAAGCAGATCATTTAGATGTCTTAAAAGCAGCACAAAGAATACAGGAAGAAAAACTAGGGCTACCTATTTTATTGGGTAGAAAGGAATTAATTCTTGAATTAAAAGAAGAAATTGGTTTTACAGAAGAAGTACCAATTTTTGATCCTAAAACAGATGAAGAGAACGATAGAAGAGAGCGTTTTGGATTGGCATATTGGCAAACAAGACAACGCAAAGGAAGAACACTAACAGAGGCAAAAAAATTAATGCGAGAGCGTAATTATTTTGCTGCTATGATGGTTAATGTTGGAGAGGCTGATGCTTTAATAACGGGTTATTCAAGACCTTACCCAACAGCTGTAAGACCAATATTAGAATCTATTCCAAGAGACAATGGCACTTCTAAAATAGCAGCATGTAACTTAATGCTAACCAAGCAAGGACCTATATTTTTGGCAGACACTACTATAAATGTAAACCCTACAGCAAAAGATTTGGTGAAAATCTCTCAAATGACATCTAATTTGGTAAAGATGTTTGGAATGAAGCCTAACACAGCCATGCTTTCTTTTTCTAACTTTGGATCTACAAAAAGCGAATCTTCTCAAAAAATTAGAGAAGCCGTTTCATATATTCATCGTAATTTCCCAAACGCTATTGTAGACGGAGAAATTCAAGCTGATTTTGCTTTAAATCCAGAAATGCTAGCCAAAGAATTTCCGTTTTCAAAATTGAATGGAAAAAAAGTAAATGTTTTAATTTTCCCAAATCTAGAATCGGCAAATATTACCTATAAACTTTTAAAAGAAACACAGGGAGCTGAATCTATTGGTCCTGTAATTCTAGGGTTAAGTAAGGCAGCACATATTGTTCAGTTAGGGGCAAGCGTAGATGAAATGGTAAACATGGCAGCCTTAGCCTGTGTAGATGCACAACAACGAGAAAAGAAATAAAGAACAAAACTATGATCACACAAATTAGAGGAAGATTAGTTGAAAAAAGTCCAACAGAGGTTGTCGTAGATTGTAATGGAGTTGGCTACTTACTTCATATTTCATTAAATACTTTTTCTAGTTTATCTGAAGATGAAAACGTAATTCTGTACACACATCTATCTATTAGGGAAGATGCTCATACTTTGTTTGGATTTATCAATAAAACTGAGAGAGAAGTCTTTAAACTTTTAATTTCAGTTTCAGGAGTTGGTCCAAGTATTGCAAGAACCATGTGCTCTTCTATGAATTCAGCAGAGATACAACAAGCCATAGCTTCAGAAAATGTAGCTGTAATTCAATCTGTAAAAGGAATTGGAGCAAAAACAGCACAACGTGTTATTGTAGACTTAAAAGATAAGATCTTAAATACCTTTGCTATGGACGAAATTTCTGTTATCACAAGCAATACAAACAAAGATGAAGCGTTATCTGCATTAGAAGTGTTAGGTTTTAATAGAAAACAATCTGACAAAGTAGTTACCTCTGTTTTAAAAGAAGACCCGGAGGCTTCTGTAGAAAATATTATAAAACTCGCATTAAAAAACTTATAATCAGTTGCATAAGTTATTAAAAAACACAGCTTTTTACACCATATTTACCTTTGTAATCTGTTTTTCTTTACAAGGACAAAACAACCGTGAAAAAGATTCTCTAGAAATAAAAAATGATACTTTACAGCTTAAGTATGATTTTAAATACACTCAAAAAGGTGGATTGTTCTTAGATGATTTAGCAAAAAAAGAAGTAATTTTTGATAAAGCACTCAATAAATATGTAATACTCGAAAAAATTGGGGATTATTATACAAAAACACCTATTTATTTAACGCAAAAAGAATACCAGGCATATCGATTAAAAAGAGATATGCTTCAATATTTTAAAGAAAAGGTAAGTGCTACAAATAGTAAGAAAAAAGGATCAGCAGAGGCGCAAAAAGACTTACTCCCAAGCTATTATGTAAATTCAAAATTTTTTGAAACTATTTTTGGGGGGAATAAAATTGAATTTACTCCTACAGGAAACTTAAACTTAAAACTTGGTTTTATTTATCAAAATACAGAAAACCCTCAAATTTCAGAAGAAAATAGAAGTAGTTTTACTTTCGATTTTGACCAACAAATTAACGCAAGCATAAGAGCAAAAGTTGGTGAGCGACTAGAGTTTACTGCAAACTATGATACACAGGCAAGTTTCGATTTTCAAAACCTAGTAAAAGTAGATTACAAACCAACAGAAGACGACATATTGCAAGGAATAGAGGCAGGTAATGTTTCTATGCCAATAAAAAACTCATTAATAAACGGAGCACAAAGTCTATTTGGAGTAAAAGCAAAATTACAATTTGGTAAAACTACTGTTACTGGTATATTTTCTCAACAGAATTCAGAAAGTAAAACAGTAGTAGCTGAGGCTGGAGCTTCCATACAAGAGTTCGAGTTAAGAACTACAGATTATGATAATGATCGTCATTTTTTCTTATCTCAGTTTTTCATAGACAATTATGCCAATTCATTAAAACAATACCCACTGGTTAGTAGTCAAGTAAACATTACTAGAATTGAAGTCTGGATCACTAATAGAAACGCAACTACAGAAGACTTTAGAAGTATTGTTGCACTTGCAGATTTAGGTGAATTGAATAGACCAAGTAGTGGTTATCAAAACTTAGTAGATGATAAAAATACAGTCCAGCCAGTAAATCCAGTCGGAATTACTACTAATGGAGACACATTTTATTTACCTCAAAACAATGCAAACTCTATTTATAGTCCTACTATTTTAAGTGGCATAAGAGATGTCTCTAATGTAGATAACACCTTGCAATCTCAATTTCAAATGGAGCAAGGTACAGATTACTCTATTTTAGAAAACGCACGGAAATTAACTACAAATGAATATAATTTAAACTCTAAGCTAGGGTACATTTCCTTAAACAGACGTTTAAACGATGGAGAAGTTTTAGCTGTAGCTTACGAATATACAGTGGCTGGCTCTGTAACAGGTAGTACAGAAAAATCATTTAAAGTAGGAGAATTCTCTAATGATGGTATCCAAGCCCCTCAAAACTTAGCGGTTAAATTATTGCGTTCTGAAGTTTTACAAACAGTAAGACAAAATACCCAAACAAATGAAGCAGAGGCTTTCCCTACGTGGAGGTTAATGATGAAAAACATTTATGCTCTAGGTGCATATCCATTAAGTAGAGACGGATTTAGATTTGAAATACAATATAGAGACGATCAAACAGGTATTGCCTCTAATATTTTACAAAATGCCAATACACCCAATATTCCGAATACTCCCTTAATACAAGTTTTAAATTTAGATCAATTAGATCAAAGTCAATTTAGAACTGCAGACGGTTTTTTCGATTACGTAGAGGGTATTACAGTAAATTCACCTAACGGCTATATTATTTTTCCTGAGCCTGAGCCTTTTGGAAACGATTTAATTTTGGACCCATCTGATCCAAATGATATTGGTTTAGATGAAAACTTAGACAAACAGTTTCTCTTCAAAGAATTGTATTTAAATACAAAAATTAATATTCAAAATAACTTTCAAGCAAAGGACAAGTACTTTTTAAAAGGATACTTTAAATCAGAAAGTGCAGGTGGTATTCCTATTGGTGCATTTAATGTACCCCAAGGTTCTGTAACAGTTACAGCTGGCGGAAGGCAATTGGTAGAAGGGGTAGATTTTGTAGTAGATTACTTACAAGGACGTGTACAAATTATAGACCCAGGTCTACAAGCAAGTGGAACACCTATAAGTGTTTCAACAGAAAATAATGCTGTTTTTAACCAACAAAGAAAAACCTTTATGGGAATTGATGTTGAACATCAATTTTCAGAAAATTTTGTTCTAGGAGCCACTGTATTAAATGTTATGGAGAGGCCTCTAACTCCAAAAATAAATTTTGGTTCTGAACCAATTAATAACACCATGCTTGGTTTAAATATAGATTTTTCTTCAGAGGTACCATACTTTACAAAATTGGCCAACAAATTACCCTTTGTAGATACAGATGTTGCCTCTAATATTTCTGTAAGAGCAGACATGGCTTACTTATTACCAGGAACACCAAGTGGTATTGATGTTGCAGGTGCAGCAACTTCTTATATAGACGATTTTGAAGCTTCTCAAGTACCTATAAGTTTGTTATCTGCTTTAGATTGGTATGAAGCTAGTACTCCAAAAAACCAATCTAATGACCGATTTAATGGCGCTAGTAGTGATTTATCATACAATTATAAAAGAGGAAAATTAGCTTGGTATAGTATTGATCAAATATTTTATGGTTTCGGAGAAACACCACCAAGTATAAATGCAGATGATTTGTCTAGAGCAGAAACAAGGCAAATTAATTTTAACGAACTATTCCCAAATCAACAGTTTGACATTACACAAAACACTCAAATAAGAACACTAGATTTAGCTTATTTCCCAGAAGAAAGAGGCTCTTACAACTATAACCCTAATGCAATAATACAAGGAGATAAAGCTATTTTACCAAATCCGGAAAGTAATTGGGGTGGAATAATGCGTCCTCTAAATACAAATAATTTCGATCAGGCTAATGTTGAGTATATTCAATTTTGGATTATGGATCCGTATCAAAATTATTCTTTAACTGAAGAGGAAGGTTTGCCTACAGGTATTAATCCAAACGACCTTTCCAATCAAGTTGGTGATTTATTCATAAATCTTGGTAATATTTCAGAAGACATTACCAAAGACAACCGTAAAATGTTTGAGAATGGTTTACCAGAAGATGGCGCTAAAATTGATGGGGTAAATGTAAATAGTACTATCTGGGGAGATGTTCCTAGAAACCCCTCAATAATTTATGCTTTTAGTGAAGAAGATATTGCAAGAACCAACCAAGATTTAGGCTTTGACGGATTGAATAATGACGAAGAAAAAAGCTTGCCAAATATTGCCTCTAAATTCTCCAATTTATCAGATCCAGCAGCAGACGACTTTCAATTTTTTAGAGGAAGTTCATTAGATGGTATAAATGCATCAATCATAAAAAGGTATAAAGATTTTAATAACACTCAAGGAAACTCACCTACCTTAAATCAATCTCCAGAAACATACCCTACCTCTTCTACAACTTATCCTGATGTAGAAGATATCAACAGAGATCAGACCATGAATACTGTAGAGAGCTTTTTCGAATATCAGATTTCTATGAATAGGAACGATTTACAAAAAGGAAGAAACTTTATTGTAGACGAAAAAACAACTTCGGTTACTCTCGAAAATGGCGATTCACAAGAAACCAAGTGGTACCAATTTAGAGTTCCTATTAGAAACGGTAAACCTGTAAATGGCATTACAGATTTTAATAGCATTCGTTTTATTAGAATGTATGTTACTAATTTTAAAATGCCTGTTGTACTTCGTTTTGGAGAGTTAGATTTGGTTAGAGGAGATTACAGACGTTATGTAAGAACCATAGACCCAGCTATAAATCCAGATAGAGCTTTAACACAAGAAGAATTGGAAAATTTTGAAGTAGGTGTCGTAAGTATAGAGCAAAATAACGGAAGTTATATTCAACCTCCAGGAATAGAAAGGGAAAGACTACAAGGAAGTACTACCGTTCAACTCCAAAACGAACAGTCTGTAACTTTAAAAGTAACGAATTTAGAACCCGGAAAAACAAGAGCTATCTATAAAAATATAAGTGTAGATTTAAGACGATTCAAAAACCTTAAAATGTTCATGCACTTAGAAGGTGATGAGGGTTTTTCTGGAGTTATTAGGCTAGGAACAGACTTAAATGACAACTATTATGAAGTAGCATTACCATTAACTATAAGCTCTGGGGGTACAAGTCAGTTAGATATTTGGCCTGAAGCCAATAATTTAAATGCGCTTTTAGAAACATTTGGAAAAGTAAAATTAGAAAGAGATGCTATTGGTGCTCCCATAAACGAGCTGTATACATCTAACACACAAACTACAGATGTGCCTTACACGATAAGCGTAAAGGGGAACCCAACTTCTGCACAAATTAGAACTATCCTGTTAGGTTTAAAAAACACAACTAATGTTAATAGAACAGGTGAAATATGGTTCAATGAATTAAGAGCTGCAGGTTTTGATAATGATGCTGGCTGGGCAGCAGTTTTAAATGCAGATGCAAATTTTGCAGATGTTGCCAATGTTTCTGTCTCTGGAAGTATACAAACAATAGGGTTTGGAAATGTAGAGGATAGAGTAAACCAAAGAAGCTTAGATGAAACCAAAGAGTACGATGTTTCTACAACCTTAAATTTAGGAAAAGTAATAACACCAGAAAAATGGGGAGTTCAACTACCAATGACTTACAGTGTAGGAGAGAAATTTATTGATCCTAAGTTTGATCCTCAATACCAGGATGTATTATTAGAAGATGCTATTTCACAAAATCCAAATAGTGAATTTTCTAGAGATTATACTAAGAGAACAAGTATTAGTTTTATAAATGTAAGGAAAAATAGAAATCCAAATTCTACAAAAAAACCAAGGTTTTATGATATTGAAAATATTGCAGTTTCTTATGCACATAACAAAGAATTTCATAGAGATTATAATATAGAGAAATATATTAACGAAAATGTTACTGCCTCTGCAACCTATAATTATAAGTTCAATTCGTCTCCCATAGAGCTTTTTAAAAACTCTGAAAAGTTTAAGAATAAATACTGGCGTTTTATAAAAGACTTAAATATAAATCCAGTCCCAAGTATTATAGCCCTTAATTCTAGGATTAACAGAAGTTATAATGAGCAACAATCACGTAACTTAGTACAAGGATTGTCTGCACAGCCAGAATTGGTTCAAAGAAGGTTTTTATTTGATTGGGATTATACCATTGGGTTTAACTTAACAAAGTCAATAGATCTTAACTTTAATGCTACCAACAATTACATATATGATGCGTTTGGAAGTGGGGAAGAATTACAAATTTTTGATAACTTCTTTAATACAGGTAATGCAAACCAATACCATCAAAAATTAAATGGAACATACCAACTACCTTTTGATAAATTTCCTTTTTTAAGTTTTATAAAAGCAGATTATGGATACACTGCAGATTTTGACTGGCAAGTACAATCTCAAGACGAAACTATTTCAACACAAATAGGAAATGTAATTCAAAATGCAAATACACATAATCTAAATACCACTTTTTCTTTTGATAAAATGTATAAAAATGTTGGGTTCGAGAAACTATTATTAACCAAACAACAAAGAAAATTAGCAAAAGAAAATAAAAATGCTAGAATAAAACCAAAGAAGAATTTGCCAACAGGAAAGAAAATACTTAAACTTTCTTGGGACTTACTAACTGCTGTAAAACAAGCCACTGTTAGTTACTCTGAAAATAATGGACAATATTTACAAGGTTATGACCAAGAGATTGGCTTCTTAGGAGGTGCACCCACCTCTTTTGCTTTTGGGAGTCAAGTAGATATTAGAAACAAAGCCCTAACTAACGGTTGGTTAGTAACACCAAGGGCTTTAGTAGACGATCCAAATACGAATATAGATGAGAGTGCTTTTTACAATAAAACATACTCTAGAACACATTATAACAAATTAGACTATAATTTTACGTTAAAACCTTTAAGAGATCTAAATATAGACGTTAGAGGTAATAAAATTAAAACATCAGACCTCTCTCAACAGTTAGATATCGTCGCAGATGGATCTGAAAATGGCTTTATAGATTTTGATATTGACGCTTTTGAAACAGGGAACTTTAGCACAAGTTACTCTATGTTTGGTACTGCATTTACTAATGGTGATGCATTATTTGAGAAAATGAAAGAATACAGAAGTACAATAAAAAATCGATTTGTTAGTGAGAACCCAAATGCAAACCCTGATGGTTTTGGAGAAAATAGTCAACAAGTTTTACTACCCGCATTTTTAGCAGCCTACTCTGGTAAGAATCCAAATACCATAGCAACAGGTTTATTTAGAAATATACCAATTCCTAATTGGACATTACGTTACAATGGTTTAATGAAATTAAAATGGTTTAAGAAAAACTTCTCTACGTTTATAATTTCACATGGATACAGATCTTCTTATACACTATCTAGTTTTACCAACAATTTAAAATATAAAGATGCAACAAAATTTACCAATGTAAATGCTGCAGGTAATTTTGAAGCCGAAAGATTAGTAGGTGCTGCTACACTAGTGGATGAGTTTTCTCCATTAATAAAATTAGATATGAAGATGAAAAATTCATTTTCTGTTAGAGGAGAGGTAAAAAGAGACAGAACATTAACTATGAACTTCAATAACAGCACATTAACAGATATTGCTGGTACAGAATATATATTTGGTGTAGGGTATGTGTTTAAAGATGTAAAGATGAACACCCGTTTTACAGGTAAGAAGACAACTTTAAAAGGAGACATAAACCTAAGAGCAGACATCTCTTTAAGAGATAACTTAACACAAATTAGGTATATAGATGAAGATAATAATCAAATTAGTGGTGGACAACGATTATTTTCTATTAAATTTGTAGCAGATTATAGATTAAGTAGTAGTTTAACAGCATCTTTTTATTACAATCATCAAACATCTAAATATGCAATATCTACAACTTTTCCAAGACAAGCCATTAACGGTGGAATCAATATTATCTATAATTTAGGCGGTAATTAAACAACTTATAAAATTAAAATAAAATGAACATTCCAGCGAGTTTAAAGTACACAAAAGACCACGAATGGGTTAAGATTGATGGCAACATTGCTACTGTAGGAATTACAGATTTTGCACAAGGAGAATTAGGAGATATAGTTTATGTAGATGTAGATACACTAGATGATACTGTAGAAGAAGGAGATGTTTTTGGCTCTGTTGAAGCTGTAAAAACAGTATCTGACTTATTTATGCCATTAACAGGAGAAGTTATTGAATTGAATGATGCTTTAGAAGATGATCCTGAATTAGTGAATTCAGATCCTTATGAAAAAGGATGGATGATTAAATTAGAAATTTCTGACGAATCTCAATTAGAAGGCTTACTAGATGCTGAAGCGTATAAAAGTCTTATTGCTGGATAAATTTATTTACATAGCAATAACCATAACTATTGCAATTATTTGTTTAAGTTTATTTAAACTACCTAGTAATAACATAGGTATAAAGAATATTGATAAAGTTTACCATTCAACTGCTTACTTTTCGTTAGCTTTAGCCTGGCTGATAAGTTTTTATAAAGAAAAGAATACTAAAATAATTATTGTATTTGCTTGTATTTTTTTTGGCATAATAATTGAAGTTATTCAAAGTAAATTTACGAATCATAGGACAGGCGATTCGTTAGATATTATAGCAAACTCAGTAGGGGTTTTATTAGCGCTACTCTTTTTTAATCTGGTTTTAAAAAAAAAAGCATATAAATTAAACTGAGAGTTGTTTATAAAACAAATTTTTATTTAAATTAGCAATCTATTAAAAACGCTTTTCAATGCAAATTAAGAAAAATCCAAAATCGAATTTAGAAAATTTTAGCAAAATTTTCATGCAAATAGGGTTAGTGTTAGCTTTATTCGTAACATATGCAGCAATAGAACAGAAAACCTATGATAAAACGTATGGTGATTTAGCTGTCGTAAATATGAATGCTGAAATGGAAGAGGAAATTCCAATTACAGAAAGAATAGAGCCAGTTAAACCTAAAACACCACCACCACCAACTCCAGAAAAGATTGAAGTTGTAGAAGACGAAAAAGAAGTTGAAGAAACTGTAATAGAATCTACAGAAACTGATGAAGATGATGCTATTGTTGTTGAAGAGATTGTAGAAATCGAAGAAGCAGAAGAAGTAGTTGAAGATGTAAGTTTCATGATTATTGAAGATGTTCCTGTTTTTCCTGGATGTAAAGGTAATAAAGTTGAGCTTAAAAACTGTTTCAGTAAAATGGTACAAAAACATTTCTCAAGAAAGTTTGATGCTGAATTACCAAATGAATTAGGTTTATCACCTGGTAAAAAAAGGGTTTTTATTGGTTTTAAAATTGATAAACAAGGTAATATTGTAAATGTACAAGCAAGAGGACCTCATCCAAAAATTGAAAGCGAAGTTATTAGTGTAATGAACAAATTACCTAAAATGAAGCCAGGTAGACAGAGAGGTAAACCTGTAGGTGTAAAATATAGTATTCCTTTTTCTTTAATTGTAGAATAAAAAATACTTAACACAACATAATTAAAACGTTTAGAACTTTTCTAAACGTTTTTTTTTTACATTTAAATTCATATGAGTAGTAGAAATCATCTTAAGGACAAAAAAAAATGAAAATAATTTCAACCAATATTGGACAACCTACTGAGTTTATTTGGCAAGGTAAAACTGAGATTACTGGTATATTCAAAAAACCTGTAACCGAGCCAATTTTCCTTACTAAGAATGACGTACTTAAAGATGAAGTTTCTAATCGATTAAATCATGGGGGTTATTATAAGGCATGTTATCTGTTTTCTGCAGAGCAATACCCCTATTGGAAAAAATTATATCCAAATTTAGATTGGACTTGGGGCATGTTTGGTGAAAATTTAACTGTGATGAACTTTGATGAAAAGCAAATTTATTTAGGAGCTGTTTATAAAGTTGGTGAAGCAGTTGTACAAATTTCTCAATATAGAGAACCTTGCTATAAGTTTGGGTATAAATTTGGTACTCAAAAAGTATTAAAGCAATTTATAACACATGGTTATGGAGGCACGTATGTAAGTGTTCTACAAGAAGGCTATGTAAATGTAAATGATGAATTTTTACTTATAGAAAAACCTAAAAATAGTTTAACTGTTTACGAGCTATTTCAGGTGGTTTTTAATAAAAACAAAGATCAAGATTTATTAAAAATCGCTGTAAAAAGTAAAGCTATTCCACCAAAGAAAAGAATATTGTTAAGTAACTATATTAAATAAGCATAAATTACTGCCAAACTATAAAGGGTTACAGAAATACTAGCAACAAAAAAAAGCTCAATAAAAACGAAATTTTATTGAGCTTTGTTAAAATAGTATAAACAATATTATTAATCGTTATTTACAGCTATTTTAGAGTCAGGCTTCCATACATTCACTGAAGCAATTGTATTACTTTCGTAATTAATTTCTTTTAAAGAATCCGCTGTCCATACAAACCACTTACCTATTTTTTTACCGTTATTATAATACGCTAATTGTACTTTGTTTCCATTATTATCAAAACGAACCCATTCTCCTGTTAATTTTTTATCTTTAAAAAAACCTTGGGTTTTTATAGAGCCATCTTCATAATAGTAAGTTGCTTTCACTAAATCTCCTTGGGCCTTAAAAGTCGGTTTTTGTTCTTGAGCATATCCAGCCACTGTAAGACTAAATATCATAATTGCTAAAAATTTTTTCATAATCTTATATTTTAAGGTTTACATTTCCTTTACAAATATATGATATATATCACAATTAATCAACATTTACATAACATTAATTTAACATTGGGGAATATACTTATAAGATATTGCTGTTAATCAATGTTTTAAAAAAACATATTATTAACCTTAGAAGTAATAATAAAGGGAGTATAATTATTTAGCCCCTTACTTTTTTAAAAAAATCAAATTTATAGAGGGACTAAAAAAGTGGTTTACGTTTTTTTTGAGGAACTGCTATAAAGTCCTTCAAATAAAAAGGCT
Organism: Polaribacter sp.; assembly: GCA_039768135.1. Lineage (GTDB taxonomy): Bacteria > Bacteroidota > Bacteroidia > Flavobacteriales > Flavobacteriaceae > Polaribacter. Next base: position 33,092 of record JBDNBB010000010.1, on the reverse strand, counting down.
CAAAATATGCAACATCTTCAAAAGTTTTATTTGTATATTTTTCATATGATAAAATAGCCATTTGTTCTGAAGATGGAAATTTGCCTTCTATAAAGTGTGCGTTTTTATGTTTTATTACTGCTTTACATTTTAAAGCACCATCTCCTAAAAAAGTAACTATTCCTTTATTTAAATAAGTTAGATAAGAATCCTCAGCTATAATTTCTGCTTTAATTCCTCGTAAAGATTGATGTTGAGCATTAAATACATCTGCATACACTTCCATCCTTCTAGCATCTATCATCGGTATAATGCACCCCTCTGAGATTGATATAGCATTGGCCAAAGATTGTAATGTATCTATGGAAATTAATGGAATATTATTTGCAAAGCAAAGTCCTTTTGCTGCAGAAACTCCAATTCTAAGACCGGTGTAGGATCCAGGGCCTTTACTAACAGCTACAGCGTCAATATTTTTAAATGTAAGTTGGCTCTCTTTTAATACGTTCTCTATAAAGGGATGTAAGACTTCTGCATGAGAATAATTCCCATTATTTAATTCTTTTACTGCAATTACTTTGCCTTTACAAGCTATACTTACCGAACAATTTTTTGTAGCTGTTTCTATATTTAAAATAATGCTCAAATCTATTTTTTTTCAAAGATACTTATAAAAAAAACCTCACTAAAAGTGAGGCTTAAATTTATATATGTAAACTAATATTTATTCTAAAATTAAGTCACCTGCATAAAACTGAAGTACTTTTGTTTTAAATACATAATCGTATTTAGATCTTATTAAAGTAGCTTGCGCATTTACCAAACGGGTTCTTACTTGATCAAAATCAAATTGTGTCATCGCACCAAAATTATAACGCTCTTGTGCATTTTTGAAAGATTCCTGCTGAGCCTCTAGAGATATTTTTGCAGCTTCATAACTTTTAAGAGCTGTTTTAACATCTAAAAAAGACTGCTCGATGGTTTGTTTTAAATTTAATTTTTCACTCTCTAATCGAGTTTCAAATATACTTTTACTAATGAAAGCTTGTGAAACTCTATTTTTTGTTTGGAAACGATTAAAAATTGGAATACGTATATTAAATCCAAAACCATATCCTAAGTTATCATTCACTTGATCAAAAAATTCTGTATTACTAAATCCTGGAGGTAAATTTAAATTGTATCCATAATTGGTAGAAAGACCAGCAGAAGCTGTTATAGAAGGTAAAAAATCTGCTTTTGAAATTTCTATACCCAAATTCGCATTTTCAATTGCAAGTTTAGCTCTTTCTATTTCAGGAAGGTTTTCTAAAGATTTTTCATAAATATTATTAGAATCTGTGTAAAACAGGTTTTCTGAAGGAGAACCAACATCTACGGGAGCCACATCAAATCCGTCAGCAGGTACTTGTATAAGTTGAGCTAAATTTAACAGCGCCAAATCTAAGGCATTCTCTTGTGTAATTACAGTTTGTAGATTTGAAGCTGCAGTAGACTCTGTATTTAGAAGATCTCCTTTAGGTATTACTCCAGATTTAAACCTACTTTGTGCCGCTACAATTTGATTTTCACTAATCTGATATTGCACTCTAGCAGCATTTAAATTTTCTTTTGCAAAAAGCACGTTTAAATAACCATTAACTACAAATAAAGAGATATCATTTTCGATTTTCTTTAGATCTAATTGACTAGATTTTACACCTAATTGTGCTTGCTTATAGATATTGGTATTTCTAAAACCATTAAAAACGGTAATACCTGAGTTTAAATTTATAGACCCTCCAAAGAAGCTGGTATTCACCCTATCTTGAGATACAGGATCAAATCCAGTACCAAAATTTAAATTACCTCCTGTATTTCCTGATAAATTGGGTAGAAAGTTACCTTTTGCAATAGCTACGTCAATTTCTGATGAAGCAAGATTTAATTTATTTTGTTGTATTGAAATGTTTTTACTTAAAGCCTCATCTACACATTCTTTTAAAGTCCATTGTTTTTGCGAAAAAGTTGCAATAGACATAAATAAAACTAGCAGCACTATAGATTGATTTCTCAAAACTTAAATATTTTTTTGGTTGATTAACAGATTCTAATTAACAAATAGAAATGTTTTTGTTTCAATTTATTAGTAAGACGTTTAAAAGTAAAATTTGTTACATTATTTTACTCTTATTGAAATGTTAATTTTTAATTCTCTGTCTATACCTGTATAAAGTAAAGAATAATACACCAATTAATAAATATGGAAAAACCATTAAATAAGTAATTCCGTTATTGACACCCTCTGCCATAGCAATATCTCCAGTTTCTACGACTGCTTTACACATAGCACACTGAGAAAAGCCAATCTTAGGCATTCCTATAAGAAATAGGAATGCTAGTAATCGTCTAACTTTAAACATAGTAAGGAGAAATCATAACATAAACAATAACACCAGTAACGGCTACATATAACCAAATTGGAAAAGTTTTTTTAGCTATTTTTTTGTGATCTTTAAAAAGACCAAGTTTTGCTTTCATATAGGTTAACAATACAAAAGGGATTACGATTATTGATAATACAATATGGGTTACTAGAATAAAATAGTATATATAAGCTATAAGCCCTTCACCTCCAAAAACAGTTGAATCTGAAGTCATGTGATATGCAATATACATTACTAAAAAAGCTAAAGACAGTGCGATTGCAGTTGTATTTAATTGCTCATGTAATTTTTTATTTCCTTTCTTAATAGCTATTACTGCTACTATTAGAACCACTGCTGTTAAGCCATTAATAAAAGCATAAATTGGCGGTAAAAAAGTCAAAGGTTCAACATCAAAACCTAATTCTCTTAAGTTGATTCCAAATAAAGCAGCCACTGCTACTGGGATAATAATAGTTAAAACAGTAATAATTTTTTTGTATTTTTTTTCTTGGGCTATATTATTCATTCAATAGTAATTTAATATCTTCTTTTAATTCTTTCATTTGGTCAGGAAAATCTTTATCTCCCAAAGCACTATAATACATTAAGGGATTTCCTAGATCATCTTTTCTAGATCTTATAAAGCCATTCTTATCTACAAGAGCAAATAAACCTGAATGCTCAAAACCACCATGAGATTCCTCTCCTTTACCAACATACAATTTAAATCCTTTAGTAGATAGTTCGTAAACGACATCTTGAGACTTTCCCGTTAATAAATGCCAGTTTTTATGGGTAATACCGTTATTCTTTGCATATTCTTTTAAAACAGCTGGAGTATCAATGTCTGGGGTTATAGATATTGATGCAATACCAAAATTTGGATTCCCAAAAAAAGCATTTTGTAATACTACCATTTTTTGATTCATAATTGGGCAAATACTTGGGCAAGTTGAAAAGAAAAACTCAACCACATAGACTTTATCTTCATAAGAAGCGTTGGTTATGGTTTTACCTTCTTGATCTATAAATTCAAAATTAGGTACTTTACCAAACTTTAGTAAACCAGAATCATCAAATCTGTTTACTATTTTAGGAATTGCGTAGATTCCAAATAATAAAATAACAAAAGCAATACCTACATAAGAATACTTTTTTTTCATAAACCTATTTCTTTTCTGCTTGCTTTATTTTTATTTTTTTCTTTAAATGCTGCGTAGTATTCGTAATACAAAACTTTAATATCATCTTTCAGTTTACTTTTTAAAACAGAAACTGAATTTATATTGTAACCATACATTTTACCGTCTTCGCTATCTTCATCTTGGATTCTACCTCTTAAACTACCTTCTCTATCAATTAGGTATACATAATTAGAAGCTAAATTATTTAGAGACTTATTAGTTGCTAGGGCATCATAAAAACCATCTATTTCAGCTTTTGAACTTTCTATAAAAATCCAATTCTTCATATCAGTAAAGCTAGATAGTTTTTCTTTTAATTGTTTTACATTATTGTTTTGTCCTTCAGGGTATACTGCAATAATTTGAAATTGTTTATAATCTAAAAATGTTTTATAAATTTTTTCATTTAGAGCTAAAACACCAGGTTGCATTTTTGTGCTCTCAGTTCCTAAGAAACAAATAATAGAAATGTGGTCTTTAAAAGTAATTTGCTTAGTGTTATCTATCTCAGAAATATCTACAATGTTTTTAGTTAAGATAGGCAGCTTTGTAAAGTTATTCGTTCCTGTAGATAAAACTAAAAACAATAGTAAAGGAAAAATAAATAATAGGAATAAAACAACTCTTTTTTTAGTAAAAAACTTCATTTAAAAATACGTTTTAAAAAAGCTAACAAAATTTTAGCCAATATATAATATAGAAAAAGGTGGTAAAAACCACCTTTTAATTTTTTACCAACGAACTAGTGGTGCCAAAGTATCGAACAGATAATTACCTTCTATGAGTAACAATGTTACTAGATAACAGATTAAGAAAATTCCTGTCCAAACGACAGCTCTTCTAAACCATTTTTTTTCTCCTTCCAAATGCATAAAAGACCATGCAATATAATAGGCTTTAAATAAAGTTAGAATAATAAATATCCAGTTTAAAGGGCTAGTCCCTAAAAAGCTTGTTTTGTGTAATAAATCAGGTTTAATAATACCTAATGCTACTTCAACAATAGTAACTACAGATAGTAAAGCAAATACCATCCATATTTTCTTAACGTTTGATTCGTGTGTGTGTGCCATTTGTTGTTAATGTTTTTTATTTATACTAAGTAGAAGAACGTGAATACAAAAACCCAAACTAAATCTACAAAGTGCCAATACAATCCTACTTTTTCTACCATTTCATAATGTCCTCTCTTTTCATATGTCCCTAAAATGACATTGAAAAATATAATGATATTTAACACAATACCCGACAGTACGTGAAAACCATGAAATCCTGTAATAAAGAAGAAAAAGTTAGCGAATATGGTATTTCCATATTCGTTTACCTCTAAGTTAGCACCTTCTACTATTTGTTCAGCTTTTGCTAATTCAGCCAATCCTTTTTCTCTAGAAAAAATAATTTTTTGTTTTTCTTCTAGATTAATTTGTTCGCTTCTAATTAATATAGAAGGGTTTGCTGCATAAGAAGCCTTTATTTGCACCAAAGAGTACTTAGAAACCTCTTCGCCGCTTTCAAACCATAAACCATTTTTCTTAGTATGGGTTACTCTACCATCATTACGTTCTCCAACAACAAAATCAGACAAAGCGATCTGATGACCGTCTTTAACAAACTGTAATAATTTACCATCTGTAGTTTTAACTGCTCCGTATGTACCGTTAATAAACGTATTCCATTCCCAAGCTTGAGAACCTACGAAAATTAAACCTCCAATAATAGTGACAAACATATACCAAGTTACTTTACTTTTCTTCATTTGATGCCCTGCATCAACGGCTAATACCATTGTTACTGAAGAAAAAATTAAGACAAAAGTCATAAACGCTACGTAGTACATTGGAAATTCCCCATGTATAAAAGGAATATGCGTAAATACTTCATCTGCAATTGGCCAAGAATCAATAAATTTAAAACGCGTTAAGCCGTAAGCTGCTAGAAATCCTGAGAACGTTAATGCATCAGAAAGAATAAAAAACCACATCATCATTTTACCATAGCTTGCGCTAAATGGTCTTACTCCACCACCACTCCAAGTGTTTTTTCCGTCTGAAGGTATAGCAATATTTGCTTCCATAAATAATATTTAATTAAAATCTAAAATTTTTGTCAAAATTAATCAATTTTCATCACCTAATAAAATAGAAAAAGAAAAATAGATAAATCCATAATAAATCTACAAAATGCCAGAAAATAGCTCCTAATTCAAAGCCTAATAAGTCTTCTGGCTTGTATTTGTATTTAAAATGATTATAAATAACAACAAACAACACAATAATCCCTGCAAAAATGTGAAGTATGTGCATAAATGTTATTCCAATAATAAAAGAGGTAGACACTGTACTCTCTGGTCCTGTAAAAAATAAACCAATACTTTTTAGTTGATTAAATCCTACATACTGCTGCCAAATGAAACCGACACCTAATATTAAGGTAACAACAACAAGAAGCAGTGATAATGCTCTTTTGTCTTTCTTTAAAAAATATTGTGAAAAGAATAGTGTAAGGCTACTTATTACTATTAAAACTGTACTGACAAAGAAGGCTTGAGGTAAATCAAAATCTACCCAATCTTCTCTTTTCATACTTATTACGTAAGCACTTGTTAGTCCTGCAAAAAACATAACCATACTAATCATGGCAATCCATAACATTGGTTTTGCTGATTTTTTTTGAGCCACTTTATACTCTTGCTCTAATGCTTTTTCTTCTATCATGATCTATTGTAAAAATTTATCAATTACATATATTACTTGTACAATGGTAATGTATACAACACTTGCTAACATCAGTTTTCGTGCATCTGTATTTTGTTCTGTTTTATGTAACTTAATTCCAAAATATAACATGACCAAACCTAATAAAGCAACAATTAATGCAGTAATCGGATGAATATAAAAATCTCCAGATACTTTTAACACAGGAACTACCGAAACTAGAATCATAATTAAAGTGTAAAAAATAATCTGCTTTACAGCATTTTTATCTTTTGTGTTGGTTGGCAACATCATAAATCCAGCTTTTTTGTACTCTTCGTATTGTAACCAACCTATGGCCCAAAAGTGCGGGAATTGCCAAAAGAATTGAATCATAAATAAAACCCCTGCTTCTATACCAAATTTATTAGTTGCTGCTACCCAACCTAACATAAAAGGAATTGCGCCAGGAATAGCACCCACAAAAACAGTTAAAGGCGTCACAGACTTTAAAGGGGTATACACAGAAGTATATAAAAATATAGAGATTGCACCAAATAAAGCTGTTTTTGGATTGATAGCGTATAAAATTGTCAATCCTAAAACTGTAAATAACAAGGCAATAAACATTGCAAAATTGACAGTCATTCTTCCTGTTGGAAGCGGCCTGTTTTTTGTTCTAGTCATTAATGCATCTGTATCTTTCTCAATAACTTGATTGAATGCATTTGATGCACCTACCATAAAAAAACCTCCTAAAGAAAGTAATAAAAGGGTTTTTATACTAACCAATTCTACCGCTAATAAATACCCAGCAACAGAAGAAAAAACAACACTTAAAGACAAACCAACTTTAGTGAGTTGCTTTAGGTCTGACAAAAGGGTGTCCTTTACTATTTTTGTATCTGAAATTACAGTCGAATTCATACTCTACGAATATTTTACAAAGATATTTGATAATTATCAATTTACCTCACAATTCTAAGGTTTTGTGATTTTAAAAGCATAAAAAAACCCACTCAAAGTTGAGTGGGAAAATTGCTATGAAAAAGAAAAAGTGTGATTTTTACAATCACTCTGTAAATATAATTATAATTATTCAGAAAAATATTTATAATTTTCTTTTTTTGATAAATTTTCCACTTTTTTAAACTTCATAGAAGTCTTTGAAGACAATAATTGTTTTGTGTTTTTAGAGTAATTAAAAAGAGTATCTAAAGAATACTCTGAATTTTTATTAAATATTAGGTGTAATGTATCTTGGTTAAACAAGTAAGAACCATTATAAACGCATCTTTGTTGTTTTTGAATAACCTTTAATTCGAAGTAATTATCTGAAAACAATGACAACTTTCTTATGTTTTTGGAAGTATTTTGAGTTTCAAAAAGACTAATTTTAGTTCTAAATAAATTCTCATCGTGATAATGTAAAAATAAGGACAAAACTACACAATAAATCACGGCTATTAGAACAGGCCTATAATTAAAAAGTTCTTTTTTTAGAGCTATATTGTAAAAATTATTGAATAAAATAACAAGAAAAACGACTATAAAACAGATAATAAAACCTGTAATAATTAACAATTCTTTTACTCCAAAACAGTAATCACTAACATGTATAAGGAGCGTTAAAGGCATTAAAGCTATTGAAATCAGTAATAAATATCTCTTTCTAATTTTCATTAAGTCCTTTGTTCTGAAAAATTGTTTTTTAAATTATTTTCTTGTGTTATTTTTTAGAAAACTAGCTAGTGCTTTTTTTGTGAAATCGGATAGCACCAATTCTCCAGAAACTTGAGCTCTTTCTATTAGTAGTTCTCTCCAATGGTCTGTATTTTCCCAAAACACTTTCTTCATTTCTGCCAATGCTTGTGAATTATAAGATGCCAATTTTTGTGCAAAAAAGTCAATTTCAGTATCTAATTCTTTAATATTCTCGTAAACTTTGGCATACAATCCTTTTTCTTTAGCCCAATAAGCATTTTTCCAATTGGTGGCATCTAAAGTCAATTCGCTTAAGGCTGCCAACCCTATTTTACGTTTTACTGCTGGCTCTATAACAAAAGGACCAATACCAATAGTTAACTCAGACAATTTTATGGAAGCTGCTTCTGTAGCTAAAACATAATCACAAGCTGCAGCTAAACCTACTCCTCCACCCACAGTTTTTCCTTGAACTCTTCCAATAATTAACTTGCTACAGGTTCTCATTGCATTGATTACATTTGCAAAACCTGAAAAGAATTGTTTGCCTTCTTCTAAATTACTAATAGCTGCTAATTCATCAAAAGAAGCACCTGCACAAAATGCTTTTTCTCCTTCAGATTTCAATATAATTACAGCAACTGCCTCATTTTTAGAAATGGCATCAAACTCCTTTGCTAAACGATCTAACAACTCACTTGGAAATGAATTACTTGCAGGATGTCCAAACTCTATAGTTGCAACATTTCCTTGAATATTGGTGTACAAACTTCCATTTTGTCTTGTAGTAGTCATGTCTAAAGTTTTATCAAAAGTAGGGTATTAAATATGAAAAATCAATGTAAAAATAAAGTCATTATGCTAACATAATGACTTTAACGTATTCTTAATAACTTAGGTTAATTTAAAAAATATTAACCTACAATATTTACAATTTTACCTGGCACAACAATTACTTTTTTAGGTGTTCTGCCTTGCAATTGTTCTTGTGTTTTTTCGTGTGCCATTACTGTTTTCTCAATTTCTTCTTTAGACAAATCTAAAGGAAGTTCTAATGTAAAACGCATTTTACCATTAAAAGAAATTGGGTAATTCTTAGCACTTTCTACCAAATGTTTTGGTTCGAAAACAGGGAAGGGAGCGGTTGAAATAGTTTTATTATTTCCTAATAAACTCCATAATTCTTCTGTAATATGTGGTGCATAAGGTGATAATAAAACCAATAAAGGCGCTAAAATTTCACGCTTATTACATTTTAAAGCAGTTAACTCGTTTACAGCAATCATAAAAGTAGAAACTGATGTATTAAAAGAGAAATTCTCTATATCCTCTTCTACTTTTTTAATGGTTTTGTGTAAAGTCTTTAACTCTTCTTTGGTTGCTTTTTCTTCTGAAACCTCAAATTGATCTCCATTAAAATACAATTTCCATAATTTCTTTAAGAATGATGAAACTCCAGAAATACCAGAAGTTTTCCAAGGTTTAGTTTGCTCTAAAGGCCCTAAAAACATTTCGAATAAACGCAAAGCATCTGCACCATATTCTGCAACAATATCATCTGGATTAACCACATTGTATTTAGACTTGGACATTTTTTCTACTTCACGTCCAACTTTATATACTTCATTTTCTAAGATGAATTCAGCATTTTTAAAATCAACATTTAGAGGATGCTTTTTAAAACCTTCTATATCTAGTTCATCAGAGGCATTTACCAAAGAAACGTCAGAATGAATAGGCTGAACACTCTTCCCTTCAATTAACCCTTTCGATAAAAACCTATTTGTCCCTTCCTCTCTATAAACAAAAGCAGAAGTTCCTAAAATCATTCCTTGATTTATCAACTTTTTTGCAAATTCATCTACAGGAAGTACGCCTTTATCAAACAAGAATTTTTGCCAAAAACGTGCATATAATAAATGACCAGTTGCATGCTCTGAACCACCTATGTATAAATCAATATTTTGCCAATAATCTAAATTTTCTTTAGAAGCAATTTCAGTATCATTCTGTGGATCCATATACCTATTAAAGTAATATGAACTTCCTGCCCAACCAGGCATTGTATTCAATTCTAATGGAAACACAGTTTCATTGTCAATTAAATCGTTGCTCACCACTTTATTTGTTTCAGAATTCCAAGCCCACACATCTGCATTTCCTAAAGGTGGCTTTCCATCTTCTGTTGGCAAGTACTTTTCTACTTCTGGCAAGACAATTGGCAGATGTTTAGCATCAATCATTTGAGGCATACCCTCTTTATAATATACAGGAAATGGCTCTCCCCAATAACGTTGTCTGCTAAAAACTGCATCACGTAATCTGTAATTTATTTTCCCATAACCAAAGCCTCTTTTTTCCATTTCGTAAATGGCCAATTTTAAGGCTTTCTTATATTTTAATCCTGATAAAAAGTCTGAGTTTGCAATGACAGTGCCTTCTTTATCTGCGTGAGCAGCCTCAGAAATTTCTACACCTTCAAAAATATTAGGAATAGGAATATCAAAGTGTTTTGCAAAATCATAATCACGTTGGTCTCCACAAGGAACAGCCATAACAGCTCCTGTTCCATAAGAGGCTAACACATAATCACCAATCCAAATTTGTACTTTTTCACCAGAAAAAGGGTGAATTGCATATGCTCCTGTAAACGCACCAGAAATGGTTTTAACATCAGCCATTCTATCACGTTCAGAACGTTTTGCAGTAGCTTCTATATAAGCGTTTACTTTATCTTTTTGCTCCTCTGTTACAATTTGCGCTACCAATTCATGTTCTGGAGCTAATGTCATAAAACTTACTCCAAAAACAGTATCAGGTCTTGTAGTAAATACATCTATTTTCGCATCAAAACCATCTACTTTAAAAGAAACCATTGCTCCTTGAGAACGTCCAATCCAATTGGTTTGAGAATCTTTAAGTGGTTGTGGCCAATCGATGGTATTTAATCCATCTAATAAACGTTGTGCATAAGCAGAAATTCGCATAGACCATTGTGTCATTTTTTTACGAACAACAGGATGACCTCCTCTTTCTGAAACTCCGTTTACAATTTCGTCATTAGCTAGAACTGTACCTAATTCAGGACACCAGTTTACTTCTGTATCAGACAGAAATGTTAATCTGTATTGTAATAAAATTTCCTCTTTTTGAGTTGATGTAAATCTACTCCAATCTTCAGCAGTAAAAGAAATAACCTCATCATCACAAACTGCATTTACAGTAGCATTTCCCTCTTTTTCAAAAACTGAAATTAAGGTAGCAATGTCTTCTGCTTTATCTGTATCTTTATTATACCAAGAATTAAATAATTGAATAAAAATCCACTGAGTCCATTTATAATACTCAGGATTTGAAGTACGCACTTCTCTGCTCCAATCAAAAGAAAAACCAATTTGATCTAATTGTCTTCTGTACGTTTTTATGTTTGCTTCTGTAGTTTTTGCAGGATGCTGCCCGGTTTGAATAGCATATTGTTCTGCAGGTAATCCAAAAGAATCATAACCTTGTGGATGCAACACATTAAAGCCTTTATGACGCTTGTAACGTGCATAAATATCACTAGCAATATATCCTAAAGGATGCCCAACATGCAAACCTGCTCCTGAAGGATAAGGAAACATATCTAACACATAGTATTTAGGTAAATCAGAGCTATTAGAGGCTTTGAATGTTTGGTTATCTGCCCAATATTTTTGCCAATTCTTCTCTATTTCTTGATGATTGTATTGCATCTTATCTCTATTTTAAGCCTGCAAATTTACGTTTATTCTATGAAAGAATAAATTCGAATTTTAACAATATTACTCTTACAATCATTTTGTAAATTAGCAACATAAATCTATCCAAAATGAAAAAAATACTTATTGCTTTATTAGTAACTGTTGGCTTAGTTGGTTGTAAAACCCCTTCTAAAGAAAAAACAAAAGAGTTAAGCGTAAATTATAAAAAAATTGAATTAGACAATGGTTTAGATGTTGTCTTTCATGTAGATAAATCAGATCCAGTTGTAGCTGTAGAATTAATGGTGCATGTCGGTTCTGCAAGAGAAATTGAAGGTAGAACAGGTTTTGCCCATTTATTTGAACACTTACTTTTCTTAGAATCAGAAAACTTAGGGAAAGGTGGTTTAGATAAAATGAGTGCAAGAATTGGAGGTTCAGGTGCTAATGGTTCTACTTCTAGAGATAGAACAAATTACCTACAAACTGTACCTAAAGATGCCTTAGAAAAAATGATTTGGGCTGAGGCTGACAAGTTAGGTTATTTCATTAACACTGTTACAGATCCTGTTTTAGCAAAGGAAAAACAAGTTGTTAAAAATGAAAAAAGACAAAGTATAGACAACAGACCTTATGGCCATAATCAATATGTAATTGATAAAAATTTATACCCAAAAGATCATCCTTACAACTGGCAAGTTATTGGTTCTTTAGAAGACTTACAAAATGCTACTTTAGATGATGTTAAAACTTTTTTTAGAAAATGGTACGTACCTAACAACTCAACTTTAGTTTTATCTGGAGATATAGATATTGAGCAAGCCACAAAATGGGTAAAGAAATATTTTGATGAAATTCCTAGAGGTGAAGAAATTGAAGCTTTAGAAAAAAGATCGGGTAATGTAGCAGAAACAAAGCTATTGTATTATGAAGATAATTTTGCAAGAGTTCCTCAATTAACAATGGCATGGCCAAGCGTGGCTCAGTATCATAAAGATTCCTATGCTTTAGAGGTATTAACCCAATATTTAACCAATGGTAAAAAAGCACCTTTTAATCAGGTTTTAATTGATGATTTAAAATTAACATCAAACACTACCATGTACAATTATACATCTGAATTGGCAGGACAAACTCAATTAATTGTAAGAGCGTTTAATGGTGTAAAATTAGATGAAGTTAAAAACGGAATTCAAAAAGCTTTTGCAAAATTTGAAGAAGAGGGTATTTCAGAAAAAGATTTAAACAGAATTAAAGCTGGCCAAGAAACTCGTTTTTATGGCAGTTTATCTAGTGTTTTAGGTAAAGGTACAGGGTTAGCTTCCTATAACACGTATACTGGTAATCCTGGTTTTGTAACCCAAGACATCAACAGCACTTTAGCTGTAACTGCAGAAGACGTAATGAGGGTGTACAACAGGTACATTAAAGGTAAAAACTTTATTGCAACTAGTTTTGTACCTAAGAATCAAGCTGACTTAGCCTTAACAGGTTCAGACATGGCCAATATAGTTGAAGAGAAAATTGTTATTGGAGCAGAAGAAAATTTCGACCCAAAGATAGCAGCTACTTATGATAAAACTCCTTCTTCATTTGACAGAAGTATAGAACCTGAATATGGAGCATCTCCTTCACTTGCAGTCCCAGAAGTATATAAAGCGAACTTAGATAATGGGTTAAAAATATATGGAATAGAAAATGACGAGGTTCCTTTAGTACGTTTTAATTTGAGTGTTAAAGGTGGTCAGTTATTAGAGTCTATGGATAGATTAGGTTTAGCAAATTTAACAGCTAGCTTATTAGAAAAAGGAACTGCAAACAAAACTGTACCTGAGTTAGAAGAGGCTATTCAAGAATTAGGAGCTTCTATTAATGTGTATTCAGGAACAGAAAATATTACCATTAGCGCTACTACTTTAGCTAAGAATTATAACAAAACTTTAGACTTAGTAAAAGAGATGTTGTTACAACCAAGATTTGATGCTATTGAATTCGATTTATTAAAAAAAGCAACAATTGCACGTTTACGTCAGCAGGAAGCAAGTCCGAATGCTGTAGCTAGAAACGCTTATAATGAATTGATTTATGGCAAAGACAACATGCGTGCTAAAAATAACTTAGGAAGCACAGCCTCCGTAGCAAATATTACTTTAGAAGATGTAAAGAATTTTTACAACACCAATATTTCTCCTTCTGTAGCTAAAATGTTGGTAGTAGGTGATGTTTCAGAAGCAGAAGTAACAGCTTCTTTAGAAGATTTAAATGACAATTGGGCTGCCAAAGACGTAAACATTTCTGAATACAAAACACCAGAAGCACCAACTAAGCCTACTGTTTATTTTTACGATATTCCTAATGCAAAACAATCAGTTTTACAATTTGGAGCACCTGCATTAGCAGCAACAGACAAAGACTTTTATCCTTCTACTGTTATGAATTACATTTTAGGTGGTGGAGGTTTTGCTTCTAGATTAACACAAGAATTAAGAGAAGGTAAAGGGTATACCTATGGAATTCGTTCTGGTTTTTCTGGTACAAATGCAAAAGGTGCATTTACCATTTCTAGTGGAGTTAGAAGTAATGTTACTTTAGAATCTGCACAAGCTGTAAAACAAATTTTAGAAGACTATCCAAGTACATTTTCTGATAAAGATCTAGAAACTACAAAAAGCTTTTTAATTAAAAGTAATGCAAGAGCCTTTGAGACATCTAGAGCTAAATTAAACATGCTTTCTAACATGAGTGAATATGGTTGGGAATCTGATTATGTAAAAGATAGAGAAGCTGTTGTAAATAATATGACAAAAAAACAAATTAAAGAACTAGCCAACAAATATGTAAATCCGAATAAGATGATTTGGCTTGTTGTTGGAGATGCAGAAACGCAATTAGACAGAATGAAAGAATTGGGTTATGGAGAGCCTATACTTTTAAACAAACGTCAAGAAAAAATTAAAGAATAACCTAATAAATTAGAAGTATTGAAAAAGGCTTTCAATATGAATTGAAAGCCTTTTTTAAATTTGATTATAAACAACTTTGATAATTAGAGTTTCTTTGATACAAGGTACTTTGTAAAATACCTGCACTGTAAAATTCTACAATAGTATTGTTACAAGAAAACACCAATTCATAGGTTTTTACATTTCCAAAATGAAAATCCATAGTTAACAGATCTCCAGAAATTATATAATCCTCAGTCCCTGGAATAGCATCCTCTGTAAATTCATTATTTACAGCATAATAGGTAAAACGCTCTCCATTAGAAAAGGTATGCATTACACTTTCTTCAAAACCTTTGAGTAACCATTGATTTGTTTCTAAAATTTCGATTTTATTCTGAATAGTTAATGGTGCCTCTGTTGTGTTATCTTCACAACTAACGAATACAGTTATCGTTAGTAAAAATAACAGAACTGCTGATTTAATGTTCTTCATATTTATATTTTAAAGTTTGTAAATAGGGTTATTAATTCACAAAATACAAATTTTTAACTAAAGAATAAAAAAAGAATTCTTTAAACTGTAACTCCACTTGTAGTAACACTTCTATCAATCTTACGCATTAACCCCTGCAATACTTTTCCTGGGCCAACCTCTATAAATTCAGTTCCTCCATCAGCAATCATTGCTTGTATGCATTGTGTCCATTTAACAGGTGCAGTTAATTGTGCTATTAAATTACTTTTAATGGTTGCTGAATCTGTAATAGCCTTCGCTGCTACATTCTGATAAACTGCACAAGTTGGTTCATTAAAAGTAGTTGCTTCTATTGCTGCTGCCAATTCTTCTCTAGCAGGCTCCATTAAAGGCGAATGAAACGCACCTCCAACTGGTAATAACAAAGCTCTTCTTGCTCCTTTTTCTGTTAATACTTCACAAGCTTTTTTTACAGATTCTAAATTTCCTGAAATCACTAACTGACCAGGACAATTGTAATTTGCAGCTACAACCACTCCTTCTTCTATTGCTGCACAAGTTTCTTCCACAACTGCATCTTCTAACCCTAAAACCGCAGCCATTGTTGAGGGATTTAACTCACATGCTTTTTGCATAGCTAAAGCTCTTTTAGAAACCAAACGCAATCCGTCTTCAAAAGACAAAACACCATTAGCTACTAACGCAGATAACTCTCCTAAAGAATGCCCAGCTACCATTTCTGGTTGAAAAGTATCACCTAAAACCTTAGCTAATATTACTGAATGTAAAAATATTGCTGGCTGTGTTACCTTTGTTTCTTTTAGTTCTTCTGCTGTTCCAGTAAACATAACATCTGTTATAGAGAACCCTAAAATATCATTGGCTTTTTCAAACAACTCTTTTGCCAAATCAGAGTTTTCGTATAAATCTAAACCCATTCCTGTAAATTGTGCTCCTTGTCCTGGAAAAATATATGCTTTCATTGTAAATTATTTATTGTTTGAATTCTTTTTTAAATTTGAAAGCAACAAAAATAACGAAATTTAGTTAGAGCTTCATCTTTAGCATTCTTAGGCTCATTTAAAACTCTATCTTCAATCAAAATTTGTAACTTCGTTCATATGAATAAAAAAGACCAACGTGCTGCAGACCGAATTTACCTCATCTTAGCAGCTCTTTTTATAGCTTCTTTAGTAACATCAAATCTAATTTTCCAAAAGTTTTTTTATTGGTATCCTTTTCAATTGGAGGTGTTTAATGTAAAATTATTTGAAGTTTCAGTAGGTTTACTACCTTACCCAATTACCTTTTTAATTACAGATATACTCTCTGAAATTTATGGTAAAAGAAAAGCGAATGAAGTAGTTATTGCAGGTATTTTTGCATCGTTCTTTTCGCTGTTAATTATTTATGTTTCAAAAGAAGTCCCTGCAACTTCTTGGTCTCAAGTAAATGATTCCACTTTCATAGAAGTTTTTGGAGCTGCTCCTTTAGCAGTTTTAGCATCTATGTTAGCCTACTTATTTGCACAATTTATAGATATTAGAGTGTATCACTTTTGGAAAAACCTTACCAAAGGCAAACACTTATGGTTAAGAAATAATTTTTCTACATTTTCTTCTCAGTTTATAGATACCATGACTGTACTATTGTTGCTTTGTTCTTTTGATATTATAGATTGGAGTAAGTTCTGGGGATTATTACTAAGTGGGGTACTTTTTAAAATGACGATTGCTGCTTTAGACACACCTTTATTATATGCAGCTGTCTATGCATTTAGAAAACGATTCAATTTAAAAGTAAACGAAGAAATATTAGATTAACTTTTTTGTAATATTCTTAAAGTCCATTCGTCTAAAAAAGAAACAAAAACAAGATGAAGAAAATATTTATACTCCTTTTTGCGCTAATCTCTTTTGTAGAAGTGAAAGCACAGACCTCTATCTTTTCGAATTTATTACAAAAACACGTTACCAGTGAAGGAGTTGTAGACTATGCAGCATTTAAGGCTAATGAAGCCCAACTAGACAAATACCTCACCTATTTAGAAAATACAAATCCAGATAAATCATGGTCTAAAAATCAGCAAAAAGCGTTTTGGATTAATGCTTACAATGCATATACCATAAAATTGATTTTAGAAAACTATCCTTTAGGTTCCATTATGGGTATTCAAAAAGAAGGAAAAACAGCTTGGAAGTTTCCTTTTGTAAAAGTAGGTGGTAATACTTATACTTTAGACCAAATAGAACACGATATTTTAAGAAAAAAGTATTTTGACCCAAGAATTCATGTAGGTGTAAACTGTGCATCTATCTCTTGCCCTAAAATTTTAAACAAAGCCTTTACTGCTGGAAATATAGATGCTACTTTAGAAATCTTAATGAAAGAATTCATCAATGATTCGTCAAGAAATAAAATCGGGAAAAAGGACATACAAATCTCTTCTATTTTTGATTGGTTTCAGCAAGATTTTACAAAAAATGGTAGCGTAATTGATTACTTAAACAACTATGCAGACCTCAAAATTAACGCAAAAGCAAATATCTCATATTTGAAATACGATTGGAGTTTGAACAGTAAATAATTACTATCTTTCAATTTTAAAATAAATTCAATTTATGTCTAAAACATATTATGATACTGCTGATTTGAGAAAATTCAGCAAAATTACAGAATGGAGTGAAGAATTAGGAAACAAATTTTTCGATTATTATGGAAAAGTTTTTGAAGAAGGAGCATTAACTGCTCGTGAAAAATCATTAATTGCACTGGCTGTGGCACATACAGAACAATGCCCTTATTGTATAGATGCTTACACCAAAGATGGCTTACAAAGAGGTATTACAAAACCAGAAATGATGGAAGCCATTCATGTAGGGGCTGCTATTAAAAGTGGTGCAACTTTGGTTCATGGAGTTCAAATGATGAACAAAGTGAACAAATTAGAAATGTAAGCAGAGAACCATTTTTTGCTTTTGTAAAAAATGTATGAATCGCTTATACTCGCAAAAGCGAGTATCTATTAAACCAAACCATTATTTTCTTCGTACATAAATTAAAGAACCAAAAAAAAATTCTGAATTAAATTTAGAATCAGAATAAAAAATAAAAGTGATACTGAATCAAATTCAGCATGAAAAAATCATTAAAAGCCAGAAATAACGATATTGCCAATACTTCTCGTCAATTAGAAATCCTTTCAAACGGAATTTTTTCCGACGGTGAGTTGCCAACATTTGCAGAAAAAATTAAAGAAACCAACCAATTTCCATTACGCCCAAAAAAATTAGAAATTCTTCAAATCAACTTGGGCTATATGTGCAATCAAGTATGTGAGCATTGTCATGTTGATGCTGGGCCAGACAGAAAAGAAATTATGGCTGTTGAAACGATGCAGCAATGTTTGGAGGTTATCAAAAAAACAAAAGCACATACCTTAGATTTAACTGGTGGAGCTCCTGAAATGAATCCTAATTTTAGATGGTTTGTAGAAGAAGCTTCTAAAGCAGGTATTAAAGATTTTATTGTACGTTCTAACCTAACCATTATCAGAGCGAACAAAAAGTTTCACGATTTACCGGAATTCTTTAAAAAACACAATGTTCATATTGTGTCTTCTATGCCTCATTGGACACGTGGAAAGACAGATAAACAAAGAGGAGATGGTGTTTTTGACAAATCGATTAAAGCCCTGCAAGAGCTAAATGCTGTGGGTTATGGAATGCCCGACTCTAATTTAAAACTAGACTTGGTATATAATCCTTCGGGTGCTTTTTTACCTGGAGATCAACAAGCTTTAGAAGCTGATTTCAAAAAAGCATTGAAAGCTGATTTTGATATTAACTTTCATAGTCTTTTTACCATTACAAATTTACCTATTAGCAGGTTTTTAGATTACTTAATTGCCTCAGAAAATTATGAAGATTATATGTATGCTTTAATAGATGCATACAATCCTGCAGCAGTAAAAAATGTAATGTGTACCAATACCATTTCTATTAGTTGGGATGGTTGGCTGTATGACTGCGATTTTAACCAAATGCTAAACTTAAAAGTAGCTAGTAAAATTAAACACGTTTCTGACTATAATGAAGAACTATTACAAGATAGAAACATTATTATAAACCAACATTGTTATGGGTGTACAGCAGGTGCAGGAAGTAGTTGCCAAGGAACTGTTGCCTAATTAAATATATAAATATCATGAGTTATTTAGAGACTACACACAACGTATATAAAGAAGCAGCTTTAACCCCAGATGTGGGTTTATGTTGTACAACAAATCCGATTTGGGAATTACCAGGATTAAAAATTCCACGAATCATGCAAGAAATGAATTATGGCTGTGGCTCTACTGTTCATGCAAGAGATTTAACCAACAACCCTAAAATGTTATATGTAGGAGTTGGCGGCGGAATGGAGTTATTACAATTTGCATATTTCAATAGAAATAAAGGAGGCGTTATTGGACTTGACGTGGTTGACGAGATGTTAGAGGCATCTCGTAAAAATTTTAAAATTGCTGAAGAACAAAACGACTGGTTTCAAAGCGATTTTGTAGATCTAAGAAAAGGAGATGCCATGGACTTACCCGTTGAAGACAATTCCATTGACGTAGCTGCGCAAAACTGTTTATTTAATATTTTTAAATCAGATGATTTAAAAAAAGCGATTGCAGAAATGTATAGAGTATTAAAACCTCATGGGCGTTTGGTTATGAGTGATCCTACTTGCGAACAACCAATGAATGATGCTTTACGAAACGATGAACGTTTGCGAGCACTTTGTTTAAGTGGGAGTTTACCAGTTGCTGACTATGTGAAAGCATTAACAGATGCTGGTTTTGGGACCATAGAAATAAGAGCAAGAAAACCATATCGAATTTTAGATCCAAAAAATTACCCTACAGACGAATTAATTTACATAGAATCTATAGAAGTTGCCGCTATTAAAGATCCAATGCCTGCAGATGGTCCTTGTATTTTTACAGGAAAAGCCGCTATTTATTTCGGTGAAGAAGATTTTTTTGATGACAATGCAGGACATGTATTGCTAAAAAATCAGCCCTTAGCTATTTGTGATAAAACTGCAGGTGTTCTTGCTGGTTTAGGTAGAACTGATATTTTTATCTCAGAAAGCACATATCACTATGATGGAGGTGGATGTTGTTAAATTAATTCGCAATCAATTGTTATTCGTCTTAAGCTCATAAATCAATCTAAATTTCGAATGGATTTGTTAGTTAGTATGAAGGTAAAATCTAAAACAGAAATAATATGAAAAACATTTTAATTCTTTTTTTAGCGGTTAGTACAGCAACCCTTGGACAAAAAAAATTAGATAAACTTCTTTATAAATGGAATAAAAGAAATGTACCTTACATGTCAGTAGAAACACTAGCCTTGCCCAAAACAGATGCAATTTTATTAGATGCTAGAAATCAAAATGAATTTCAAGTAAGTCATTTAAAAAACGCCATTCGAGTAGGGTATGATGATTTTAAATTAAAACAAGTAATCCCCAAATTACCTAAAGATAAGGATGCTAAAATTGTTGTGTATTGCTCTTTAGGAATTCGATCAGAAAATATAGCATATAAATTAATGCAAGAAGGTTATACCAATGTGTACAATTTGTATGGGGGAATTTTTGAATGGAAAAATGCAAACTTTGAAGTAGTAGATACCTTAGGAAATCCTACAGAAAAAGTACATACGTTTAACAAGAGTTGGAGTAAATGGCTTTACAAAGGGAAGAAAGTAAATTAATCTAAGATTACTTCACAAGTTTTAAATAACATCACTTTAAAATCTCGCGTTAAACAAAACCATTCATATGCATAAAAACCTCTTACTTATTTTTACTAGAAACCCAGAATTAGGGAAAGTAAAAACACGCTTGGCAAAAGCAGTTGGTAATGAAACTGCTTTAGAAATCTATAAATTTCTTCTAGAAAAAACTAGAGATGAGTCGCGTAAAGTAAACGCAGACAAAGCTGTTTACTACTCTGTAAAAGTGAGAGAAAATGATATTTGGGATGCTCAAACCTATCAAAAATTTGCACAAAAAGGGGAAAATTTAGGGCATAGAATGCAGTATGCTTTTGAGCAAGGATTTAAGGCAGGTTATGAAAAAGTACTAATTATTGGTAGTGATTTATACGATTTATCCTCAGAAAATATCGATTATGCTTTTAATACTTTAGATAATCATGATGTAGTTTTAGGACCAGCAGAAGATGGTGGATATTATTTATTAGGTATGAATACCTTGCATGCATCTGTATTTCGTAAGAAGGAATGGGGTGCTTCCACAGTTCTAAAAGATACCTTAGGAAATTTAACGCATCAACAGGTAAAATTGTTAGAAACTAAAAATGATATAGATTTGTATGAGGATATTGAAAGCATCTCAGAAATTATGAATCGCTTTATCCTCAATAAAAAATAAAATACATTTGCGCATTATGAAAGCAGCACAGTTACAAGAAACAATCACTTTTTTAAAAGAACAAGGCATCACTGCCCCACAAGTAGGTATTGTATTAGGAACTGGTTTAGGAAAACTAGTAGATGAAATAGAAATAGTACAAGAGGTTGCTTATGAAGATATTCCTAACTTTCCTATTGCTACAGTAGAATTCCATTCAGGTAAAATTATCTATGGAAAATTGTCAGGTAAAATGATTTTAGTGATGTCTGGGCGTTTTCATTTGTATGAAGGATACACCCCATGGGAGGTTACTTATGGGATACGTACCATGCATGGCTTAGGCATACAGCATTTATTAATTTCTAATGCAGCAGGAGCTATTAATTTAGATTACAAAAAAGGCGATTTAATGTTGATTGAAGATCATATTAATCTACAAGGCAGCTCACCATTAGCTTTTAAAGGCGCTAATAAATTTGGGAATATCTTTGCTGATATGCTAGAACCATATTCGAAAAAGATGAATACAGCACTAAATTTAATCGCTACCGAAAATAATATTCAACTGCACACAGGAACTTATGCAAGTGTATTAGGGCCTCAGTTAGAAACTAGAGCAGAATATAGAATGTTACAAATTTTAGAGGTAGATGCTGTAGGTATGAGTACTGTACCAGAGGTAATTGTTGCCAAGCAATTAAATTTACCTTGTGCAGCTATTTCTGTATTAACCGATGAATGTGATCCTAAGAATTTGCAACCTGTAGACATTGCTGAAATTATTGCTATTGCTGGCCAAGCAGAACCTAAAATGATTACACTATTCAAAGAGGTCCTAGCTAAGTTGTAATTGTACCTTTCTGATTTTGTTTATGAACCACAGCTTTACATCTTTTATTTTAGAAAAAACAGGCGCTACTTCTTTACAAGAAGTGGAACTTATTCAAGAATTATGGAGTGGCTATGGGCACATTAAACGTTTTGCCCTAAAAGGTAGTCCTCTGCAAAGTGTTGTGATTAAAAATGTACAATACCCAAAACAACAGCAACACCCCAGAGGTTGGAACTCCCAATTTGGTCATGAACGCAAGTTAAAATCGTATCAAGTAGAAACAGCTTGGTATACCCAATATGCGCAGCATAGCAAAGCACGTTTACCAAAATGTTATGGTATTCGACAACAAAACAACGAAGTGTGTATTGTCTTAGAAGATTTAGATACTGCTGGTTATATACATCGAAAACAACATATTTCTTGGCAAGGTATTGACAATTGTTTAGCATGGCTGGCCAATTTTCATGCGTCTTACTTAGGTCAAAGTCCTCAAAACTTGTGGTCTATTGGTAGCTATTGGCACTTGGCTACAAGACCTCAAGAATTAACAGCCTTAGCAGATGCTCGTTTAAAAAAAGCAGCACCCTTCATTGATCAGAAATTAAACGATTGCAGATATAAAACCTTTATTCATGGAGATGCAAAGTTGGCCAACTTTTGTTTTTCTGCCAATGATAAAGTAGCTGGTGTCGATTTTCAATATGTAGGCGGTGGTTGTGGTATAAAAGATGTTGCCTATTTTATGGGTAGCTGTTTACCAGAGGAAGAATGCGAACGTTTAGAAGCCGATATTCTTACTAGCTATTTTACCCATTTGCACAAAGTATTAGGCACAGAACACAAAGACTTAGAAGAAGAATGGCGCGCTTTATACCCTTATGCTTGGGCAGATTTTCATCGTTTTTTAAAAGGTTGGAGCCCAGGTCATTGGAAACTAAACTCTTATAGTGAACGCATTACTCAAAATGTAGTTAAAGAACTTTCTAATGGACTTTAATGCATTAGCCGATATTGCTACAAAAGCTGCTTTAGAAGCAGGCAAGATAATACAGAACGCTTTACATAAAACAATTGATGTAAAACACAAAAAAGGAGGCAACACTTTAGCATCGCAAGTAGTCACTTCTGTAGATAAAGCCTGCGAAAAAATAATTCTCAAATATTTGACACCTACCTGTAACAAATACAACCTTGGATTATTGACTGAAGAAACAGAAGACGACCAAAGCCGATTTATAATGGACTATTTTTGGTGTATAGATCCTTTAGATGGCACGTTAGCCTTTATTAACAAACACGCAGGTTTTTCGGTTTCCATAGCATTAGTTTCTAAAGAAGGAATTCCTGTTATTGGGGTAGTTTTAGACCCCAGTACCGATACCTTGTATGTGGGCATAAAAGACCAAGGAGCCTTTAAAAATGGAAAACGTTGGGTATTAACTCAACCTAAAAACACACTTACCTACGTTACCGATAAAACCTTAGCAAACACCCCACAAAAAGAACAAATTTTAGGGCATATTGAAAAGCACTTAAAAGAATTGTGTTTAACACAATTTAAGGAAGTTTCGGGTGGTGGAGCTGTGTTGAATGCCCTTTTAGTAGCAGAACACAGACCAGCACTACTCATAAAACCCACCAAAACAGCTCTTGGCGGAGGTAGCCTTTGGGATTTTGCAGCAACTGTTTGTATTTTTAAAGAATTGGATTTAAAAGCCACGTCTTATATCGGTAGACCTTTAGATTTGAACTCTAAGACTAGCACCTTTTTAAATACACAGGGAGTGTATTTTGGTGCTTTTTAATAATTAATTAAATTTTCTTAAAGGGAATTATTGCATTTTGTATATTTGCGGGTATAATGGAAAAGTATTTTAACATCATAAAAAACTCATATTCAGGCTACTGGAACTACTTGGAAAATTTGATATTATTCAAATTAGATTGGGAAAATTATTTTTATGGGTTACTGCTTATCTCTTTTTTAGTTTGGGGTTTAGAGGCTTTGTTTCCTTGGCGTAAAAATCAATCTTTGTTTCGTAAAGATTTTTGGTTGGATACCTTTTACATGTTCTTTAACTTTTTTCTATTAAATCTTATTGTTTTAATTGCCTTATCCAACACTGCAGCCGAAATTTTTAATGATTTGTTAGTGTTAATCGGTTTAACTATAAGTAGTTTTCAGTTGCTAGATTTAAATAGCCTACCTTTTTTACTACGTATCCTTATTTTCTTTATTGTAGTCGATTTTACTCAATGGTGGACACATCGTTTGCTGCATCGAGTCGATTTTTTATGGAATTTTCACAAAGTACATCACTCTGTAAAAGAGATGGGCTTTGCAGCCCATTTGCGTTACCACTGGATGGAACCTGTAATTTACAATTCGCTACGTTACATTCCGCTTGCTATTGTTGGTGGGTTTTCTGCAGAAGATGTTGCTATTGTTCATTTTTTTAATATTACTATTGGACATCTTAACCATGCCAATATTAATTGGGATTATGGATGTTTAAAATATATTTTAAACAATCCAAAAATGCACATTTGGCATCATGCTAAAGAGTTGCCTAAAAACCATGAGTATGGTGTAAATTTTGCACTAACCTTGAGTGTTTGGGACTACTTATTCAAAACCAACTATATTCCTTATTCTGGTAGAGATATTGAACTTGGTTTTGAGGATGATTCGAATTTTCCAAAAAATTTTGTGCAACAGGAATTGTATCCATTAAGTAAAAGTAAATAGATTTATTAGCTGTTAGTATTTTGTCCTAAGTTTTTACCATTTTTAAGCTAAAGCGATCTTTCTATTTTTAAAATATGTAATCTAGATAACTCTTTAACAATTTCAAACACTAATTATATACCCTACATTTTAAAGAAAAAAATATATTACTTCTCTTTTTTATTATTTGTGTAAGTATTTTTTTGGCCTTTTATTTGGTTGTTTGGAACAAAAATATGCAAATCAAAGATGACTGTATCATTAAAATTTTAGACAAAATGTGTACCTTTACCTAAGTAAAAAAAAGATTATTTTAATAATAATTTGTAATCTATAAACTAACATAACGTCTATTTTCTTCTACAAAGACTCTATATGATATTTGATTTACTTTATTTTATTAATATTATTCTGTCTATTTTAATAGGTATTTTTCTATGGCTTAAATTAAAGCCAAACAACTTTTCTCTGCATACAAATTCTCTAGCGGCTTATTTAATCTTTAATGCTATTTGTTTTAGTTTTTTTCTACTTATAAAGTACGAATACATTACAAGTGTGCCTTATCTATACAAACTTGCAGCTCCAATTACCTACCTAATTGCACCTGCCGCTTATTTTCATGTTTATTTTATCGTAAAAAGAGAACCTTATTTTCAGATAAAAAATGCGCTACATTTTTTACCATTTATAATTTTCCTAATAAGCTACCTGCCTTTTTATTTTATGAGCTTAGATGAAAAATATGTTTATGTTCTTAACGTAGCAAAAGATATTTCATTGACACATAAAGATAACGTTGGATTAATTCCAGAAGTTATAAATAATTTAGGACGAATTCTACATCCTATTCTCTATATCATTTTACAATGGTTTTTGTTAATTTCTAAAAAGGGAAAAGAAGTACTCGAAAAAGAAAAAACACTCTATGGCTGGTTATTTAACTTTGTTAGAATTCAGACTTTCTTTTTTTTGAGTTTAGTAATTACTGTAGCTAGCTCTTACTTCTTTTTAGAAGAGTACTCTGGCGAGTTCTTTACTAATTTCCCTTTATTTTTAACGGTCTTTTTTTTCTTTTTATTAAGCTTTTATTTATTCTGGAATCAAAAAGTATTACAGAAACTAAAATCTTTCAACCCTATAAATTCACTGGAAAATAGTGAGCATGTAGTTCTTAGTTTAAAAGAAATTGCTGAAATTGTATACACAAAAAAATACTTTACAGATACTAACGATTTGTATGGAATTTCACAAAAAATAGGAATTCCTAAAAATTATTTAACTAAAATAATTCAATTAGAATATACAAGCTTTAGTGCTTGGATAAATCATATAAAAATAAACTACAGTAAAGAATTAATTAAAAAAGGATATCTAAATGAATATTCTGTAGATGCATTGTCTGAAGAATGTGGTTTTAATTCTATCAATACTTTTTATAGGGCATTTAAAAAAGAAACTGGTAAAACACCAAAATCTTTTCAAGAAAACACTTAATGGTATCTGCAATCTATTTTAAAGTAGTCTTTTTAACAAAAAAACCTTAGCTACAATAAGCTAAGGTTTAGTTGGTGTATAAAATAAATTATACTTCTTCTTTTTCAATCTCAATACAAATGTAGCGTAACTCTATAAATAATTTTGCCCAAGTTTAGCTCAAGTTCAGAAATTAAACTATATTTATATATAAAAATATCTAAATAAGGACAAAATGGTAGCAGAGGTATCTCAACTTTTAATAGATATAAGAAACAAATCGAATATTAATGTTGTTAAAGTTAGTGATATAAAACTTTTAGAAGAAGATATTAAATTTGTTACAAACACCTCGGTTTCTTTTAATACACTTCGAAGACTATATGGATTTTTACCCAAAACAAGTTTTTCTAAAAAAACCCTAGATACGCTCTCTAAATACCTTGGATTTAACTCATATAGTGGTTATCTAAACAATAGAAATATTTACGATAACTGGTATTTCAAGATGAAACTACTACGAATAGAAAAGGATAATTTAGATTTTACTGAATCAGATCTAAAATCTTTTTATCAAAGCTTATACAACAATACTAATGTGGTTTTAATAAGTGATTATATAGCTACCCTTATTTCGAACCAAAATACAAATGTTTTAGCCCCTTTTTTTTCAGGTTTAGAATATGATAAAATTTTAGACAGTACAAAAGTTAAATTTGCAATTATTACAACTCACGGATTTTATAAGTTAGACGATAAAAACAAAATTAATTTGTATAAAAAATTAATTCATTTAAATAGTTTTAGATACTGCATTCCTTTGTATAATATAGATTACAGCTATTTAAATGGGTACTATTATCAAGTATTAAAATTAATAAAAAAACTAAATCACGATAAATCTGAAGTTCTTTTTGTAGAATTAATGGAATATTTAAAAAGCTTTTATAGTAAAGAAAAAAATGTTACAAAAAAAATAAAATTACCTGCAATAAACACAAAATTTCATCCTGTTTTAATGAGTAGGTATTTTGGATATTTAATTCTAAACGAGAGAATTTTAACTACTACTTTAAAAAAAGATATTAATGATTATCTAAATAAAATTGATCCCAAACTGTTTTTAATAGAAATTGTTCCCTCTTTAATTATTAAAGAGGAGTTTGAGTATCTAGATACTATATTTAATAAATACTATGAAGAAATTTTCACAAGAGACCGATGGACAGCTGATGGTCAAGGATTTAACTTTTTAATTGGCCTAGCAAACGTAAATATTTTTAACAACAATATTAGGGCAGCAAAAATAAATTTAAATCTCATAGATTTAGAAAAAGTAGAATTAGGATATACCGATTATTTAACATTATTCTATAATGTAACATGGTTAAAAATCATGTATTTAGAACAAAACATATTACAACAAGCTTATTATTATTCAGAAATAAAAAGATTAGCAAATAAAATAGGTTTTTATAAATTTATAGATATTGCAAATCAATACAAACATTTATAAGCATTGAGTTATATTATTTTATCAATCTTATTGTTTTCCTTTAACAATGTTCTTTGGAAAAAAAATTTAAAAGGTGTAAACACCTTCTTCTTAATCTCTTTTAGAGGATTTGTAAATTGTGTTGTCGGATTGTTTTTGGCCTTTCTATTTTTAAAATCATTTCCAAATAGTAACGACTTTTTAAAAATAACATTAGGGTCTATATTAGGTGTCACTGGCTTAATTTGCATGTTAACTGTCATAAAAAAACATGCTTTACAATGGCTAGGTATTTACAATTTGTTAGGTGTTTTAATTACATATTTACATCTCTATGTTTTTGAAAATTTCACTAAAACACCATCCTTATCAGGCTTATTCTTTATCATTTTAGGCTATGTTAGTTATATTGTATTCAATTACAAAAAAACAAAACGCCTTAACTTAAAAGCGCATGGCTTACTACTATTAATGATAATTTGTTTTTCGTATGCCTCAATTATCCACTGGAAAAACTTGACGAATAATATACCTCCGATTTTTATTATCGTAAATCAAGAGTTAGTTGTTTTCATAGTAAGTTTTTCATTACTCTTTTTAAAATCTAAGAAAGAGATTAGCTTAGGTAATTATAAAATGAATTTTATAAAAGTTTTAATAATGAGTGTCTTAGTTATCGTGGCTATGTATTTTAGTTTTATTGGCATTAAAATAACAGACCCATTTCTTGCTGCACTACTTTTTTTAGCAAGCCCTTTAACTACAATTCTTTTTGCTGCTATTTTCTTAAAAGAGAAAATAAGTTTTTATGATACCTTATCCATTTTAAGTATTTGTTTGGGTGCATTTCTTATTCATTTGCAAACAAAATAATTTTTCTCAATGAGCTAAAATTGAGCTAAATTATTGGACTTTGATTGGTATTTTTACATAATATATAATTTGAATAGTATTAAATTACTGTCAAAATGTTTTTTTGACAGTAATTTAAGTACTCATTTTATAAAAAAATAAACGATAAGCTTTAATTTCACAGAATAAAATTATTTATCATGCTTAAAAAATACCTTTTTATTGT
The DNA here is from genome assembly GCA_039768135.1 of Polaribacter sp. Lineage (GTDB taxonomy): Bacteria > Bacteroidota > Bacteroidia > Flavobacteriales > Flavobacteriaceae > Polaribacter. Next base: position 3,935 of record JBDNBB010000010.1, on the reverse strand, counting down.
TTTTGTATTTTCTTTTTACCTAACAAACGCTCAACTTACTGTAAACGTAGATGGTTTAAAAGAAAGTGACTCTATAGTTGTTATTGTTAAGAAAGGGGCAGAGCAACTTTTTAAAAAGTACGCAAAGTACAGCAATGGTGAGACTGCCTCAGTAGATTTTACACTAGATAGTGGTGAATGGGCTGTTAAACTAGATGCTACAGGATATACTTATGCTTCGCAACAAGTAATTAATATTCCATCTATTACCTCTGTATCATTTACACTAACTGAAGCTACAGAAGGCGACTACACATACAATTGGGTAGACGATGGGTCAGCAGCAGGACATTCAACACAATCTTATATTGCTGAACCAACAGAAATTATTGTGCTTAACGATACTGTAAACGTTCCCACTGATTTTTCATCAATAAAGTTAAGAACAGAATATGGTATTGTACTATCTGACTCTATAAAACCTTGGACAAATGAAGATAGTTATCGTTTGTATAAAATGTTCTCCAATTTACCATATGATCCATTTGGAGAGGGAAATACTGTAGATTTTAGTACTGGAGAAAATGTACGCGGTGTTTTTATGCTTACAGACCTTGAGTTGAGCGATGATATTACTATCAATAATTCAGGAGAAATACCTTATGCAACTGTAAGTCAGAGTGCGTTTACCTATGCAAATCCTCAAATTGTAAAATTAGATGGAATACGTGGTAAATTTTATTCAAAAAGATTATACCATACTGTAGTAAATTTTATTACTGATTTTGGGAATAAAGAAGAGGTTTTAAACTGGCTTGCAAGAGAAAGTTTCGGAATACAATTTGTAAAACCTAGTGAGTTTTCAGAAGTATTCGGGGAGGAGAATGGTACGTTTATGGGAGATGACAAATCTAACTTTCAAGATTACTACAATACAGAAAAGCTAGAAATATTGAGTATGTTCGAGGAATTACCAGAAGGATTTCATAAACAAGAAGGGCTACAATATTTAGTTCGTAGAATTGATGGGCAAGAACATCCTGACCCTACTTACAAACCAGCAGCTGCCATTGCTTGGACAGGACTAAAGACTATAGAGTTTATGAGTAAAGGGTTTATTGGAGGTAATTTAAGCGAGACTAGACGTTTAATCTTACATGAAAAAGCACACTTTCTGTGGCAATATACTTTTGATAATACAACCAAAGACGATTGGACAGAACTTGGGGGTTGGTTTGAAGACCCAACTTCCGCAAGTGGTTGGTCTACTTACAATACTACAGAATTTGTATCGGCTTATGCACATGCAAAAAATCCAAATGAGGATATGGCTGAATCTATTGCTATTTATTTAACCAATCCAGATCGTTTAATTAACGTATCTCAAGCAAAGTATGAATTTATACGCGATCGAATTATGCATGGTACACGTTATGTATCTATCATAAGAGAAGATTTAACCTTTACAGTATATAATTTATACCCAGATTATACCTTTCCAGGAAAAATTGTTGAATTAGATTTAAAAGTGGAAGGAGACTCTGATGTAGATAAAAAAGTAACTATGAAAATTAGATTAAATTCTACAGATCCAGCTATTGATGGTGCTACAAAGGCAACTGCTCGTTTCACATCATCTATTGGTACTATTTTTGATATCGGTTTCTCTCCAGTAAATGGCAGTATCGATTCTGTTTTAGTGGGTTCCGCATCTGTAAGTAAGTTTGCTAAATCTGGTTATTGGAACTTATCGAGTTTAAGAACTGAGGATCAGGTGGGTAATGCTAGATATGAAAATACATCTACAGTAGGCGCTAAATTATTTATCTCAAACCCTTTAGAAGACATTACACCTCCTAAATTTTTAGATTATGCAATTACACGTATCGATAGTACATTTAATGCAAATGGAAATATTGATGCTAATGGAGAACCTGGACAAGCTATAAAAGTAAACTCTACGTGGGAAGAACAACTTAATTTAAGAGGTAATGGAGCTGTTGTTAGAATTGACTTTCCAAACCCAGAACAGGCTGAAACTTATTATAAAGAAGCTGAAACTTACACAAAAAATATAAATGATACAATAAAAAAACTAGAAGGATACTTTTTTATAAAAGATTTTTATCCATCTGGATATTATGCTGTAACTAGTATGTATACAGGAGATGAAGCGGGTAATAGTAGTTCGGTCAATTTTTCAAATAATCCAGATAATGCTGGTTTTGTAAACAATATCAATAGTTTTGCTGCTTTAAAGGATTCTGTTTATGTGGAAACAAAATACCCTGACATCGTAAAACCAGAAATAGATTTAAACAATATTTCTGTTGTTGCAGAACCTACCAACCCTCAAGCACCTAATGGAGAAACCAGAGTAGATATTAATTTTAATGCTAGAGACTTATCGGATTTTCCAGGATATGAAGCTGGTGTATATAAAGTGGACTTAACTCTTAGAGATCCTCAAGGCAAGAAATTTAGTTATCAAACAGGTAATAGCACCATGAATCATCCTGAATTAGATATTTGGGACTTTGAACCAGTATTGGATAACAAATGGCGTAATTATAGGTTTGACTTAGTACTTCCCCAAGGTTCTGCTGCTGGTGTCTGGGGTATATCCGACATTGTAATTGTTGATAAAGTAGGAAATACAAAAAGCTATAACTTTGAAGAATATGTTCGTTTTGATATCATAGAATCTGACATCGAATTGGAAGAACCTCTAGAGATAGAAATAACAGATAAAGTAATTAACGCAGGCAATGTAGATGCTATAAAAGCAAAAATGTCTTGTAAACCTTGTGCTGGACTAAACTATGTAGCTACCATTTATTCTAGATTTGGTGGTGGTGCTGTTGTTAGAAATGAAGGTACTTTGAGTGCAGATGAAGTAATTGTAGAAGATTTAAATACCACTGGCATATTAGATGGTGAGGTAAATTTAACTGTGCAACTTACAGATACTGAAAATCGTTTAGTCGCCACAAAAACAACAGCATACACTAAAGATGTTGTGTACCCTAGTGCATACTATACAAGAAGTAACCTACAAAATGATGGCACAAGCTCTTTAGACTATTTTATAGTTGATGTTGTTATCGAAACACAAGATGTAGGAGGTGCTTACAATCTAGATATAAATACAGATGGTGATTCTTCAAAAAGTAGTAATGCAACCTCGTTAAATTTTACAGGCGATTTAGTTTCAGAAGAAACAAGCTTAAATAATTTAGATTTATCAACACTAGTAGATGGAGTTTATAAATTCGATTTAACCATTACAGACCCTAATGGAAATGTAGGTGAACCAGAAACGCTATATTATTTAATTGAAGACAATAAAATTACCTTATTAGGAGCTACAAACACCTTGAGTACGTTAAATAATACATTAGCTCAATTAACGATGTATCCTAACCCAGTTAATCACTTTTATTATATTGAAACTACAGAAGAAGTACTTCTAGAAATCTTTGATATTCATGGCAAATTATTAATTACAAAGAAGTTAGTTACCGGTAAAAATAGTGTGAATACAAATACACTTGCTGCAGGTTACTACTTCTTTAAAATTGCTAATAGTAAAGAGCAAGTCATTAAAAAAATACTGAAAAAGTAATTGACAATGTTAAAAAATAAAACCCTCAACTTTCGTTGAGGGTTTTATTTTTAAGAACATTGTACTTATTTCTTCTTCATTTAAAATTGATACATTAGAAGTACTTCTAAAGAGTTTCCTGCATTAGAGAACATACTTTGTGAATTTATTTCATATACCCAACCTGTTGTAAAATGATCATCTAGTTTTAACTGCAGAAGTGCTGCGTAGGTTTTGGTAGTTCTATAGGTAGCGCCTATTTCAAATTTTCTATTAAAGCTAACCATGGTATTAAAGTCTGTAGTCATTGGAGCTCCAGTTACAATTCTTGTAAATACACTCGGTTTTAAGT
>JBDNBB010000009.1:0-2817 GCA_039768135.1 Polaribacter sp. | reverse complement strand
GGTACAAAATTTAATCAATTAATTAGTTTTGTAGATTTTGCACCAACATTACTTTCTTTAATTGGCGAAAAACCAAAAGCATATATGCAAGGTCAAGCTTTTTTAGGGAAACATCAATCAGTAAAACCAAGAAAATATATTCATGCTGCTGCAGATCGTTTTGATGGTTTTACGGATGCAATTAGAGCTGTGAGAAGTCAGGATTTTAAATATATTAGAAATTATAAACCAGAGCAAGGATACTATTTACCAGTAGCTTACAGAGAAAAAATTCCTGCTATGCAAGAATTATTAAAGTTGAAAAAGGAAGGCAAACTAAATGATACTCAAAAGCAATGGTTTAGAGAAAATAAACCAAAAGAAGAATTATTTGATTGTATAAATGATCCTTTTGAATTGAACAATCTTGCTGCTAATCCAGCATATAAAAACAAACTAAAAGAGTTAAGTTCAGAAATGGACAATTGGTTAACTAAAATCGATGATAATCCTAATTTGCCTGAAGCTGATTTAGTAAAAAAGCTCTGGAACAATCAAACTAAAAAACCTATTACAGCAAAGCCAGAATTAAATTTTATTGACAATAAGGTAAAAATTACAACAGCTACAAAAGGTGCTTCTATTGCTTATAAAATAAAAAATAAAGACGAAGTCTTTCCAAGTGATTGGAAAGTATATACAAAACCTTTTACAATTTCTAATGAAAATGAAATTCTAGTAAAAGCACATAGAATTGGCTTTCTACCAAGTAAAGAAATAAGTATGAAAACTCCTAAAATCAATTAACTTCAAATTATACTCTTTGTAAGTTAATTAAACTTCAGTTTTATATATGATTTTTAAAATCACATATAAAATTATTATCAAAATCTTATTATTTCTCATTTTTTTTGAAATAATTTAAACCCTATTTACCCTATATAATTCATATATTTATTTAAACCTAAAACCTTATTGTCAGGAAATTTTAGGCGTTAAAAAAACGTAAAACTTCAACTCTTTACTCATAGACCATTTTTAGGATTTCTCAAATTCAAAGGATTGTGCAGGATAGTTGTCAAAATTTTAAGAAATATATTGCAATATAATTAACTTTAAATATATTTTTTTATGAATTTCAAAATTACATTTAAAAAGCCTCCAAATTTAAGGAGTGTCTTTTTAATTGCTATTGTATGTTTTTTCTCAATAGCAATGACAAAAGCACAAACAATTACTGGAAATGTTAAAGCTGAAGGTCAACCACTTCCTGGAGCATCAGTTTCCATTAAGGGTACATCAAAAGGTGTGATTACAGATTTTGATGGAAAGTACACAATTTCTGCAGATGCTAGTGCAACTTTAGTTTTTTCTTATGTTGGTTTCGCTAACAAAGAAGTTTTGGTTGGTAATCAAAAAACAATTAATGTAAGTTTAGACGCAGATAATAAGCTAGACGAAATTGTTGTTATTGGTTATGGTACTCAACGTAAATCAGATTTAACAGGAGCAGTTTCTACAGTAAGCGCAAAAGATGTTGCTGAATTACCTGTTTCAAGAGTAGATCAAGCTTTACAAGGTAGGGCTGCAGGTGTGCAAATTACTCAAACTAGTGGAGCTCCTGGTTCAGGAACCTCTATCAGAGTTCGTGGAGGTAATTCAATTACTGGTAGTAATCAACCTCTTTGGGTTATTGATGGTATCATTGTAGGTACAAACTTCAACCTAAACAACCTTAATGCTAATGATGTTAAATCTATTGAGATTTTAAAAGATGCATCATCAATTGCAATTTATGGATCTAGAGGGGCTAATGGAGTTATTTTAGTAACTACTAAAAAAGGTACTAATGTTGGTGGTGGTAAGCCACAAGTTAGTGTAGGTATGTATTCTAGTATGCAACTTGTGCCAGAAACACCAGACTATCTTACTCAAGCACAGCAAATAGAATATACAAATCAGGATGCAATCCTTAGAGGTGTAACTGCGCCTTTTCCAGGAAATCCTTCTGATTATCCAAATAATGATTTTTTTAATCGTTTATTAAGTCCATCAACTATAAATAATATAGATGTATCTGTATCTGGTTCTTCAGAGAATGGGAGTGTAAGTTATTATAACTCACTAAATTTTTTCGACCAAGATGGTCTTATTGAAAACTCAGGGATACAAAAATATATTTTTAGATCTAATTTAGATTTTAAGTTAAGTGAGAATTTAAAAGCAGGAATTCGTATTAATTATTCAAGAATTAAACAAGAAAATGGTGTTGTTGGTTATTCAGGTCTTCTTGGCATATTACCAACACAACCTATTTATAATGCTGACGGTTCTTTCAATGGTGCTAATGAAGTTACAGGAAATCCTTTTAACAACCCTGTTGCTACTGCACAATTGGATATAGATGAAACTATAGCAAGTAATTTGTTAAGTACTCTATATTTAGAATATAATCCTATTGAAAATTTAACTTTACGTTCTACTTTTAATCCTAATATTACAAATTCAAAAAGAAATGAATTTACATCTAGTCAAAGACCAGATTTACAAACTGGAGACAGTAATGCAAGGATAAGAACCGTATCTAGTATTAGTTGGAACAACGAAAATACAATACAATATTCTGGGGATATTGGAGAAGATCATAGCTATACTGTTCTTGGTGGAGCTTCTTTTCAGAAAGATGTTGCAGAAACTGCGTCAGCTCAGGCATTTGGTTTTACTACTGATGCTACAACATTCAATTCCATAAGAACTGGAACTGATTCTTCTAGAAACCTTGTAGATTCTGGTTATAGTCAAAGAACACTTGTTTCCTTTTTTGGTAGACTTAACTAT
>JBDNBB010000008.1:0-35400 GCA_039768135.1 Polaribacter sp. | reverse complement strand
TTGTACTGAAGATGGGACTTGAACCCATACGAGCATTACTGCTCACTGGATTTTAAGTCCAGCGTGTCTACCAATTCCACCACTTCAGCATGAAATATTATTTGGTTTAGAGCGAAAGACGGGATTTGAACCCGCGACCCTCACCTTGGCAAGGTGATGCTCTACCCCTGAGCTACTTTCGCAGTCTTATTTTAATGAACTTTCTCTAATTTATTATTAGAGAGGTGCAAATATAATAAGTTTTATGAACTCTGCAAGTAGTTTTTTAATTTTATTCAATAAAATAATAAAGGGTTAAAACATAAATGTCTTAACCCTTTTTATATGAAGATAGTGTCTACTATCTGAGTGTTGGTGAATAGTTTGTAGGATAGTCTCCTGCAACTGCTAAACCTCCTGTTGCAGTAGTAAAGTTTGTTCCAAATTCTGAATCCATTGCAGCCATAATTTTATTTGCCATTAAAGCATAACCTCTAGCTGTTAAATGAACTCCGTCTAAACTAACTAAACCTCCTGTTACAAGACTTGTTGTTAACATATAGTCATCAAACATGATTCCTGTAGATGCCTCTTCTAAGACAGACTTTAAGTCTACTAAAGCTATATTAGGGTTAGAAGCAGCTGTAGCAGCAATAATATTATTATAAGCATCTGTTGCTGTTTTTATTGCCATTTGCTCTTCTGGAGTTATTACCCAATTATCTGCTAAAGCAACACCTACTCCATTTACTGAAAGTGGATTGTTAGGATCTGCAAGAGTTCCAATAAAAGAAGAACCTGGTAATACTAATAAATCCTCTGCAGTAGCTTGTCTAAACTGTTTTAAACCAGCAAAAGCAGGATTTAACGCTTCTAAATTTGTTAAATCTTCGTCAATAATAACTACCGCATTTTGACCAGCAGCAAATGTAATTGTTCTTTTTGCTATTTCAGCGGCAGCTTGCTCCTGTGTCATTAATTGAAGTTGAACTAATGCTCCAAACGCCTGTTGTATTCCTAAATTATAAGGTGTATACGCAACATTAACTGCTCCTGCAGTGGCAGCATCTAATGGAATTGGATTGTGAGGAACTGTTGTAAAATGTGCTAAATTTGTTATGTAAGGTACAGTAGCTACAACTCCTTTAGCTCCTCCCGAAGTTAAAGTAGAAACCATTGTTGTAAATACCTGTCCAAATACATTTGGATCTGTAATGTCTGAACTACCGTAAGTAGTAGGGTCAAAATTACCTGTTTGATCTAATCCTGAACCTCCAGAAAGCGCATACCCTAAAACGTCATTACCTCCTATTTCTGATAATGTAAAAAATGTAGGTGACTGCGCCATAGCATCTCCTAAAACAGTTGCAGAAGGGCTAGAAGCCATTCTTGCAAAATAAGGATTTGCTAAACCAACTGGTACACCTTGTAAACTTCCATAACCTGGAGCAACAAAATGAAAACTTTTAGCACCTGGAATACCATAATTATTTAGACTACCAGCAACTGAATTTGTAACCTCTGTTGTTGGTGTTGCCGGCAAACTAGCAGGGCCAGAACCATTAAAAAACAACCTTGGACCTTGTATAAGGTTGTTTGCAAAAAGTAATCCTCCAATATTATCGTTCATTAAAGGCTGCGCAAAATCAGTACCAAATTTACCTGCTAAAATATTTGGAAATGAATTTTCTTGCGCGGCAATAAATAAAGCATTGTCTGTAAACCCTGCCGTAAATGAAGCCCCAACAGATACGTATGAAGAAAAATCTAATCCGTTTGTGTTTAGGTCTACCTGAGCTACTGGCTCAGCTTGAATTTCGTCTAACTCATTATTTACATCACAAGAAATAAATCCTAATGACAATAAAAAGAGTGATATATATTTATAATTTTTCATAAAGTATTTTAGTTTATTAGTTATTTATTGTCCAAGAAAGGTAGTACTGAGAACCTATAGCACCAACTCCTGGAGCACTTAAATACTCTTGACCAGTTAAGTTAGCTCCACCTAATTTGAATACAGATTTAATACTTGGCACTGCATAATTAATTTGTGCATCTAAAACTGTTCTTCCTTCAATTGTAGCATCCATAAAAGTAGACTCCCATAGATACTCATCTTGCCACCTTAAGTTAATGTTAAAGCCAAAGTTTTCAAATAAATCTGTTTTTCCAAACTGCAACTTAACTTTGTGCTCTGGTGTGTTAAAACCTGGTTCGAAATCTGGATCTGTAGTTCTATCAAAATCAAATTTTGCATAAGTATAATTTAAACCTAAATCAAAACCATTAAGAATTTTTGTGTTTAACCCTAATGAAGCTCCGTAAGAACTGATATCTGCTGTTGAGTTAGTATACGTTTGAAATGTTGTAAAATCTCCGTTTGCTAAGGCTGCTAAAGACAACGAATTATCTCCTACAGTTCCGTAAAAAGGAGTAATTACGTTTTTACCAGCAATAAAATCTTCATAACTGTTGTAATATGCACTTAAATCTACTGTTATTCTTTGTGAACCAGTATTTATTAAACCTCTGTAACCAACTTCATAAGCAGTTACTTTTTCTGGCGCAACTAATTCTACATTTGAAGCAGCTGGTGCACCTGCAACAACAGAAGATGCAGAAAATGCATTTTCATAAGCAGCTCTTCCTGATACTCTTACAGTAGGTGTTCCTAAAATTCCCTGTCCAAAACCACTTACAATTAAAGGCTGTGTTTCAAACCTGTCTAAATTATCTGGAGCAGAACCAATTAGAAAAGCTCTTCCTGCATTTAAACCTATATACTGGTCTTGTGTAGTTGGATTTCTAAATCCTGTTTGAAAAGAGGCTCTAAAGTTTTGATTTTTATTTTCACCACCAGCATAAGCTAAAGAAACTCTTGGAGAAAAATTACCGTCAAAGTTTTGTGCTTTATCATAACGAATAGAAGCTGTAAATTTTAAACGATCATCTTCTAAGAATTTTTTCTGCATTTGAGAATAAATACCAAATTCGTCGTAATTGATAGGACCATCATAATCTGTAAAAATACTTCCATTAGAATTTAATGAATATCTTCTATAAGATCCTCCAACCTGAAATTCTGCAAAATCAATTACGTCTTGGAAATTATAATTAGCATCTCCATGGTATAGTTTAGTTTGGTCCTGAAACTTTGATCCTGTTATTAAGTCAGGGTCAGAAGTTACACGATCAAAAGCGGCTTGAAACTCTGGAGTTCCAGGCTCAAATCTTCCTGTTTCTGCAGTTTGTCTAGCTAAAGCATGTGATTGGTCAGAATTTAAACCTCCTAATGTACCCGTTAAGTAAGCCCCAACATATTCTCCAAACCAAGTATTATCGTCTTTCCAGGCTCTGTTAATGTTAATGGCAGCAAATCTAGTATCATAAGAGTTTCCTGCGTCTTCATTCGTTACATATCCTCTTACAAAAAAGTTTTTACCCCTTACTTCTAATTTATGTTGTGCTAAATAAAAATCTTGAATATTGTATCTATTTGTTCCTTGATATATAGTGTTACCAACTCCAAATTTAGAGTTTAAAATAACTTCTAGCCTATCGTCTCCAAAAGGTCTATAATTTAATGAACCTCCAAACTTTACACTTCTAGCCTCGTATGTCATTAAATCTCTTTCTTCATAACCTGTTCTACTCACATTAATTCTAGGAATTAACGCAGAAGCACCATTAGGAATTATTCCAAGACCTTCTAATACGTTTGCAACGCCATTAATATTTGTAGAAACCTCATCTCCATAAATGTTTAAACCATCGTAGTTTAAGTCTGTCTCTCTTGTTCCTGGAATATAATCGCTATCTAAAGAAGTACCTTCTCTGTTGTTTCTATAATCAGTAGCAAACCATTCGGTACCGTCTAAAACAGCTAAAGTTACTTTTGCAGCTAATTTATCTGAAAAAGCATGAGCCATTCTGATGTTGAAGTCTGTAAACTCATTTGTGCCTGCAGCTTCTTGGCTAGTATAACCTCCTTTTACAGAAATACTAATTCCTTGATCATCAAAAGGACTTTTACTTGTCATAAACATGATACCATTGAATGCATTTGCACCGTAAAGTGCAGAAGAAGCCCCTGGTAACAATTCTACTGTTTTTACATCTAATTCAGACATTCCAAGTAAGTTACCAATAGCAAAATTTAAGGCAGGTGATGAGTTATCCATACCATCTACTAACTGCATAAAACGAGTATTTGCAAACGTTGCAAATCCACGAGTATTTACAGATTTAAAGGTTAAACTATTTGTATTAATATCTACTCCTTTTAAATTTTCTAAACCATCATAAAAAGAAGGTGCTGAGGTGTTTTTAATAGCTCTAGTATCCATTCTTTCTACAGTTACTGGAGATTCCATAATACGCTCTGGAGTTCTAGATGCAGAAACAACAATTTCGTCTAACGATGTTTCATTTTCAGAAAGTAAAACAACTACTTTTTGATTATTTTTTGTAATTTGAATATCTTCTTTTTTAAACCCCAACATTGTTATTTCTAAAGTAAAAGGGGGAATATCTGTTGTTGTTAAAACAAACTCTCCATCAAAGTCAGTATTTGTCCCTACTGCTTTTCTAGATATTTTAATATTTGCTCCAGGAAGAGTTTCACCTGTTTTAGCGTCCTTAACCACACCTGTTACAGTGGTTTGCGCTCCCATTGATAAACTAGCAAAAGCTATAAATACCAAGAGTAAAGTCTTTTTTATCATAATTTGATTTGTTTATTAACTATACGCAAAATACAATTTTTTTTGAATTTCAGAATAAATCATTCTATAAATTATCATTTTTACAAAATTTACAACAATAAATTAATAAATAACTGCTGTTAAAAACAGGAGCTAAAATGCAACTATTCATTTCTATATATTGTACATTTGTAGTGTAAAATCTTATTTTCTTGAAAATTTTTCAAAAAACATCAAGCTTTTCGTCAGAGGAGAAAACTTTTGTAACAATTGGTACTTTTGATGGTGTGCATTTTGGACATCAAAAAATTATAGAAAAACTAGTTTTTGAAGCAAGAAAAATGCAAAAAAAATCGGTTTTACTAACCTTCTTTCCTCATCCAAGAATGGTCTTACAAAAAGACGCTTCTATAGAACTTATAAATACCATAGAAGAAAGAGCAACATTACTAAAAAAAACAGGGTTAGATTACCTCATCATTCATCCTTTTAGTAAAGAATTCTCTAGAACAACGGCCTTAGAATTCGTGAGAGATGTTTTAGTAAATAAACTAAATATTTCGAAACTTATTATTGGGTATGACCATCACTTTGGTAAAAATAGAGAAGGCAACATAACTCAACTCACGGAATATAGTCATTTATACAATTTTGAAGTAGAAGAGATACCTGCACAAGATATCGATGATGTTTCTGTAAGCTCTACTAAAATTAGACATGCATTACATTCAGGGAGCCTAAAAACGGCGAATAACTATTTAGGATATAATTTTATGCTTAATGGAAATGTCGTAAATGGTAAAAAATTAGGAGGCAAAATTGGCTACCCAACAGCAAACATTGATGTTAAAGAAAGTTACAAGTTGATACCTAAGACTGGTGTGTATGTAGTAAAATCTTTAATGGATAAAGAAATTATATTTGGAATGATGAATATAGGAAACAGACCTACTGTAAATGGCAATCATCAAACCATAGAAGTGCATTTTTTTGATTTCAATAAAGATTTGTATGGCCAAAACATAACCATAGAACTACTATATTTCTTAAGAGATGAGCAAAAGTTTGATTCTTTAGAGCTGCTTATTGCTCAGCTTAAAAAAGATGAAGAAACTGCCAGAAATCACATTAAAAACAATAAGCCCCTTTAACTCCTAAAAGGAGAAAAATCTCTCGTGCTAAAATTTCTATTTTTTAGGAATTAAGATCGCTTATTATTCGTGTATTCGTAGCAATTATATTATATATTTGTTGTTTTAAATTTCTACAGAAAATGTTACAAGTACACTTTATTAGAGAAAACAAAGCAACTGTTTTAGAAGGTTTAGCAAAACGTAATTTTGCTGATGCTGAAACAATTATTGAACAAGTTTTAACTGCTGATGAAAACAGAAGAGCAACTCAGGTTGCACTTGATAATACACTAGCAGAATCTAATAAAATATCCAAAGAAATTGGTAATTTATACAAAAGTGGTAAAGCGCAAGAAGCAAATACTTTAAAAGAAAAAACGGGTCAGTTAAAAGAAAGCTCTAAAGAATTGTCTGAAAAACTAACAATTTATGCTGATGAATTACAAGCACTCTTATATCAAATACCAAATATTCCTCATGCCTCTGTAAAAGCAGGAACTTCTGAAGAAGATAATGAAAACATTTTTAGTGAAGGTATTATTCCTAATTTAGGTGAAAATTCGCTTCCTCATTGGGAATTAGCAAAAAAATACGATATTATCGATTTTGAATTGGGTACAAAAATTTCTGGCGCTGGTTTTCCTGTTTACAAAGGAAAGGGTGCAAGATTACAACGTGCTTTAATCAATTATTTTTTAGATAAAAATACAGCTGCTGGTTATACAGAAGTGCAAGTACCTCATCTGGTAAATACGGCTTCTGCAACTGCAACTGGACAATTGCCAGATAAAGATGGGCAAATGTATCACTCTACTGTAGATGATTTATATTTAATTCCTACTGCAGAAGTGCCAATTACTAATATTTTTCGTGACGATTTAGTACAAGAATCAGATTTTCCAATTACTTTAACTGGCTATACACCTTGTTTTAGACGCGAAGCTGGTAGTTATGGTGCTCACGTTCGTGGTTTAAACAGATTACATCAATTTGATAAAGTAGAAATTGTAAGAGTAGAACATCCCGAGAATTCTTACAAAGCTTTAGATGGTATGGTTGAACATATTAAAGATATTTTAAGAGAACTTAAATTACCTTATAGAATCTTACGTTTATGTGGTGGAGATACAGGTTTTACATCTGCACTAACCTTCGATTTTGAATTGTTTTCTACTGCTCAAGACAGATGGTTAGAAATTAGTTCTGCATCTAACTTTGAAACTTTTCAAGCCAACAGATTAAAACTACGTTTTAAAAATAAGGAAGGTAAAAGCGAATTAGCACACACATTAAATGGAAGCGCTTTAGCTTTACCACGTGTTTTGGCTGGTATTTTAGAGAATTATCAAACAGAAGATGGAATTCAAGTTCCGGAAGTCTTAATTCCTTATACTGGTTTTAATAAGATTAATTAGCAATAATTGCTCTCATTAATCTTTTGTATTTATTTATTTCTAAAAGAGAATTTATATAAGCACCTATTTGTCCGTTTTTCATAAACGTTATTGAGTTAGATTTTGCGTTTTCGTGTTTTTTTATTAAATCTTTCATAATCTTAATAGTTTCGTTGTATATTAAAAAACAATATTCGTGCCAGAATGTTACAAACAATTCGTCTAAATAAGGTTTGTTTAATAAAAGTTAACATTTATGTTGATTATCTTTGGAGAGTATGAAACAATTTTTCTTAGCTTTTTTTCTGTTTATTAGCTGTTTATCTTTTGCTCAAAGTGAAGATCAGAGTAGTTTTTATTTAGCAGAAACCTACTATAGACAAGGAGAATACGAAAAAGCAACACAGATTTTTGAAAAACTTTATCAAAAGAGCTCTTTCAATACTACTTATTTAACACGATTAATTTCTTGTTACCAAGAAACAGATAAATTTAGTATTGCAGAAGATCTATTACAAAATAGAATCAAGAAAAATACAACACATAGCTATCTGTATGTCTTGTTAGGTTATAATTACCAAAGGCAGCAATTAAAAGAGTTGGCTCAGGTTAATTATGACAAAGCCATAAACTCATTAGAGGAATTTGCCAATTATGGAGGAATTATTGGTCGCCTATTTAAAGATTATAATCTGTTAGATAATGCAATTCTAGCTTATGAAAAAGCGAGGCAGAAAAACCCTAATGGAAACTACAATTTTCAAATTGCACAGATTTATGGAGAAAAAGGGGAGTATCAAAAAATGTTTGAATCGTATATAAATTTACTTGATAAAAATGTTTCATATTTAAATTTAGTGCAAAGGTATGCAAGTAGATATATTACAGATGATGCTGAAAATGAAACTAATATTGTTTTTAGAAAGACTCTTTTAAGAAAGGCTACAAGTAATCCTAAAAACGAATGGAACATACTTTTAAGCTGGCTATTTGCACAACAAAAAGATTACAACAAAGCGTTCATTCAAGAAAAAGCATTGTATCAAAGAAATAATGGTGGTTTAGCAGAAATCTTCAATTTAGGTAAAATTGCTTTCGATAATGCAGATTATGAAGCTGCAAACAAATGTTTTCAATTTGTTAATGAAAATGCATTTTTAGTAGAAGAAAGAATTGATGCCAATGTTTACCTTACAAAAATTGCTGTAGCAAACAAAAACTTGGAAACCGAAAAGTTATTTCAACAATTATTTACTGAGTTTGGTAAAAATCAACGAACAATTGATCTACAAGTAACCTATGCAGACTATTTAACCTTTAGTAAAAACGAACCTCTACAAGCAACAAAAGTTTTAGAAGAAGCATTAACCTATGCCAGCTCTAAATTCGAGAGAGGAAACATCAAATTAAAATTAGGTGATGTTTTAGTTTTTAGAGGTAAATTCAACAAAGCATTAATTTACTTTTCTCAAATTCAAACACAATTAAAAGGGTCTGAATTGGCACAAGAAGCACGTTTTAAAGTAGCCCAAACTAGTTATTTTAAAGGAGATTTTACTTGGGCTAAAGCACAGCTAAAAGTATTAAAAAGCGCTACAACACAACTTATAGCTAATGACGCTGTAGATTTATTTTTAAGAATAACAGATAATGAACCTGTAGATTCTATTCCTTCAGGTTTAAAACAACTAGCACAAGCAGAATTGTTATCTTATCAAAATAAAAACAAAGAAGGTTTAGAAGTTATAAAGAATTTATTTGCCTCTAAAGATTTATTTGTGAATGGTTTAGTGGCTGGAGAAGTAATTTATGATGATGCTCTTTTTCTACAAGCCAAATTGCAAATTAAAGAAAGCCAATATTTAGAAGCAATATCGAGTTTAGAAAAAATTATTTCAGCAGACAATCAAGGTTTTTTAGTAGACGATATTTACTTTTTAATGGCAGAAACCTACAATTATCAGTTAAATGATAAAGAAAAAGCAAAAGAGTTCTATCAAAAAATTATCTTTGAGCATCCTTCTAGTTTTTATTTGGTAGACGCTAGAAAGAAATTCAGAAAATTAAGAGGTGATAACCTTTAAAAAAAAATAAAATGTACATATACAACGTAACTATAAACGTAGATGATGCTGTTCATGAAGAGTGGTTAACTTGGATGGAAACCCACATTATAGATGTTTTAAATACAGGTAAGTTTATATCAGCAAAGTTCACGCAGATTATGGTAGAAGAAGAAATGGGTGGTAAATCTTATTCTGTGCAATATACTGCAGAGACTAAAGACGATTTAGAAAGTTATTACTCAGAAAATGCTGAAGCTTTACGTATAAAAACAAGTAAAAAATTTGGTGATAAAATATTAGCTTTTAGAACCGAATTAAAGTTGATAAAAGAATTCTACCCAACAGCAGCAAGCAACTAAAATATGTCTGTAAAAGCAAAAAAACACTTAGGTCAACACTTCTTAACAGATGAAAGTATTGCAAAAGATATTGCAGATGCTTTAACCGAAAATGGGTACAATCATGTATTAGAAATTGGACCAGGAATGGGTGTTTTAACCAAATACTTATTGCAGAAAAAACCAAAAACCACAGTTTTAGAGTTAGACAGAGAATCTGTGGCGTATTTAAAAGAGGTATTTCCAATAGAGCAGCTAAATTTAAATACAACTTCAGATAATTTTAATATTATAGAAGGCGATTTTTTAAAAAAAGATTTACAAACTCTTTTCAATAAAGATCAAGTGGCTATTATTGGTAATTTTCCTTACAATATTTCTACACAAATTGTTTTTAAAGCTATTGAGAATAGAGACTTTGTACCAGAATTTGCTGGGATGTTTCAAAAAGAAGTAGCCAAAAGAATTGCAGAAAAAGAAGGGTCTAAAGTTTACGGAATTCTATCTGTATTAACTCAAGCTTTTTATGACGTAGAATATTTATTTACAGTTCCACCAACTGTATTTAATCCACCACCAAAAGTAGATTCTGGAGTAATTAGACTAATCAGAAAAAAAGATTACAGTTTGCCTGTAGATGAAAAACTATTTTTTAGAGTGGTAAAAACGGCATTTAATCAGCGAAGAAAAATGTTAAGGTCTAGTTTAAAAACCTTTAAACTTTCGGATTCTTTAAAAGAAGAACCTATATTTGCGAGAAGACCAGAACAATTATCTGTTCAAGAATTTATTTCACTAACGCAAAAAATAGCAAATAATGCCATTTGATATTTCAGACGACTTTTTAGATAATCTATCAGAATTAATTGCATTAGATAAGTCTAAAGAAATTACTGCCTTATTTGCTGAAGTTCATTTTGCAGACATTGCAGAAGTCTTAGATGAAGTAGATTTTGACGAAGCTATTTATATTATTAAACTCCTAGATAGCGAAAAAACATCAGAAATTCTTACTGAATTAGATGAAGATATTCGTGAAAAAATTCTAGAAAATTTATCCGCTCAAGAAATTGCAGATGAAGTAGGAGAGATGGACTCTGATGATGCTGCTGATATAATTGGTGAGTTATCTGTTGAAAGACAAAATAGGGTAATAAGCGCACTAGAAGACGATGAGTTAGCCGCAGATATTAAAGAACTTTTATCTTACGAAGAAAACACTGCAGGTGCTTTAATGGCAAAAGAGTTGGTGAAGGTTTATGAAACTTGGACAGTTGCTGGATGTATGCGTAGAATACGTGGCCAAGCTAAAGAAGTAACAAGGGTGCATTCTATTTACGTAGTGGATAAAGAAGAAAAATTAGTTGGAAGACTTTCTTTAAAAGATTTGATTATTGCAAAATCAGATCAAAAAATAGCAGAAATTGCAAAAGACAAAGTAGATGCCGTAAATGTTTCTGAAGATGATGAGGAAATTGCAAAAATTATGGCAAAGTACGATTTAGAAGCCATCCCAGTTGTAGATGATAACCATGTATTATTGGGTAGAATCACTATTGATGATATTGTAGATGTAATTAGAGATGAAGCTGACAAAGATTACCAAATGGCTGCAGGTTTTTCTCAAGATGTAGAAGTTAATGATAGTATTTTGGAAATTACAAAAGCACGTTTACCTTGGTTAATTTTAGCGCTTTTTGGTGGGTTTATTTCAGTATCAGTACTAGGTAGTTTTGATAGTGCAATGGATCAATACCCAGAACTTTTTTTCTTTACACCATTAATTGCAGCAATGGCTGGTAATGTTGGTGTACAATCTTCTGCAATTATAGTGCAAGGATTGGCCAATGACAGCCTAAAAGGTTCTCTTTTTAAACGGTTATTAAAAGAAATTTTACAAGGACTATTAAATGGAGCTGTTTTAGCTGGTTTATTATTGTCAGCAGGAATGTTATTTCTTGGATTTCCTTTAAATTTAGGGTTTACTGTAGCAACATCTTTAGTATCTGTAATTATAATTGCTTCAATAATTGGAACGTTTATTCCTATTATATTAGCAAAAAGGGGGATAGACCCAGCGTTGGCAACTGGTCCTTTTATTACAACAAGTAATGATATCTTAGGAATTCTAATTTACTTTACAATAGCACAATTGGTCTTAGGGTTTTAAAAAAAGTCTAACTGAATAATCAGAAAGACTTTTTTCTCTTTTTCATTTTGGCATAAAATTTACCTAAAACTTATACCTACAATTAATCCCATTTTTAATTTAATAAGACATTATAAATTTATGAAAGAAAGTTTCTAAAAAAATGTAAAAAACCGAAAATGGAAATGTATTTTTCCGCAGTAATTAGTCAATGATACCCAACTCTTTTGCTTTAAGAACCAAATCCATATTATTATTGGCGTTTAAACTTAGTCTTAAGTTACTTAACTTAGTCTCTATAGATCTTAATTTTAAAAGTGTTCCATCTGGTTTTTTTACTAACCCTTCTAAATTGCTAATTTTAGAGTGTTTTGGAAGCTCTTTTAATACCTGAATAGCCACTTCATCCATCTGTATTTGAACAATATTTCTACGCATTATTTTTTGATGAATTTCATGTGTATAATAAAAATCATTTACCAACATTTTCTGAAGAGCAAAACCAATTTCTTTAGCATCACATTTGGTTTTTAATAAATAGGCATTTGGTTGTAAGTTATGTATTACGTTATATACTCTATTTGTTTCGGTATGACCTGTAATTACACCTATCTTAATATTAAAATTATGCTTTTTTATTTCTTTAATTAAAGCTTCTCCTCCGTCTAAAAAAGAATCTGTAGCTATATTATCAAAACTTAAATCTGTAAAAAGAATTTGAAAAGGATTTTTAGTAGCATTGGTTTTAATGAGCTCAAAAGCTTTATCACAAGTATCGGTGGTAACTACATCAAAGTCGCCTACTTCTTTTAAAGATGATACAATACCTTGAATAACCAATTGATGATCATCAACAACTAAAATTCTAAAATTATCGCTCATCTTTAGGGGTTTCAATTTTTGTTACTGTGCCTTTTTGTAATTCACTTTCAATTAGATAGGTACCATTAATCGATTCTACTCTTTCCTTTAAGTTTCTTAGTCCAATACCCTTTTTATTGGTTTCTTTGTCAAACCCTTTTCCATTGTCTGAAATTGTAATTTTTATTCTTTTTTTTGAGTTTTCAAAAACTATGGTAATTAGAGAGGCATCTGCATGTTTTTTTGAGTTTTGAATGGTTTCTCTAACCGCTAAAAACAATGTTCTTTTAATAGATTCATTTATGTTTTTCCAAACAATAGAATCTATGCCTTTTATTGAAATTTTAAAGTTTGGTTCAAAATAATCGGCAACCAGGTTCACTATTTGATCTTTAAAAGAAACTTCAACAAAACTCTGACTACTTAACTGATGAGACAAATTACGCACATTTTCTTTAATAACATCTAGATTTTTTGCTTCATCTAGTAGGTTAGATTTAGAGAGTTTTAGATGCAAGGTTCTTAAGTCTCCAGCAACCTCATCATGTAAAGATTTTGCGATTTGTTTTCTTTCTTTTTCTCTTGCTTCTACTTGTTCTAATTTTGCTTCAAACAATAATTTTTTTCTTCTGCTAGCAGCAACACTAGTTCCAAAACCAATAAAAATGATACCTGCACCTGCAAAAAGCCAGCCAATTGTTTTTTGTTGTTTTTCTTTTTCTATGAGTAATTCTTTTTGTTTATTTTCTAGCGTTAAATTTATATTCTCTTTCTCCTTTTTTTCTGTCTCATACCTAACTTTTGCAAACTGATTTTTTCTAGTTCTTTCTCTATTAAACAAACTATCTTTTAACTGAACATAATTATTAAAATAGTTTTTAGAAACTTTCCCATAAGTTAGTTCTGTTAAGATCTTTAAACACTCTAAAACTTGTTCATTATTTCTTGTTTCTTTACCTAAAGAGAGCCCTAATTTAGCATGCCTTTTTGCCAAATTGTACTGTTTGTTTTCTTTATATGCTTCTGCTAAAAGGCTATGAGAAACGCTTTGCCCATAAAGGTATTTAATTTTTTTTCTACCTTCTAATACTGTTTTATATCCGTCTATTGCTTTTGATGTTTTGCCTTGTCTAAAATACACAGAAGATAAACTCCCAAGTAAATTTTGATATTGTCTTGGGTATTTTAGTGCAATGCTGTCGAATTGTAATCCCTCTTTAAAAAGAGAAATGGCTTTATCATAATTTTTTTCGTCAACATATGTTAAACCTATATTGTTATACAGATTTAAATAATTTATCTCTCTTCTATGCTCCAATGGATTAAACTTAGCCATCTCTTTTGCTTTTAGATAGTAAGCTCTAGATTCTTTTGGTCTGTTTAAAGATCCTAAAGCATTTCCCAGAGTTTGATAAAGAGAAATTAAAGTTCTGTATTGTTTGTTTTTAAAAGGCTCTACATATCTTAACCCTTCTACAGCAGTTGTTTCACTGCCAAGGTAATCGAGTTCTTTTACCTGGAGAATAGCCATTGACAACAACTTTCTGGCTACCTCACCAGAATCTTTTAGTTTTATAAAATACTTTTTTGATTCTTGGTAATAATAAAAACTACTGTCTAAATTATTTTTTATTTTATGGTTTATGGCCGCAAAATGGTAAGCCCTTGCTAATGAAAAAGTGTCTTGATGGTTTTGAAAGTGATTTAATAACCTATTTTTAGAAAAAGTTAACCCAACAGTATCTTTTACAAAGTAACTTTCCATACCATACGTAATACTTGTTTGCTGAACTAAAGTATCTATGTTTAAATCTTCTGATAATAAAATTGCCCTTTTTAAGTTATGAAACTTATTGTCTCCATTTGCATTTTCTAGGTAGAAGAAAAGAGAGTCTTTTGGTGTCTGTGAAAACACACTAAAAAAAGTAAAGAAAAATATAGTGGTTACCTTCTTTTTCATGAATCAATATAAATTTATTCCTAAAAATAAATTTTTTAAACTTAATTAGAAAATTTCTATGAGATTTTTTGAAATAAATCCCAAATTACAATTCCTGTCGTTACAGAGATATTTAAAGAATGTTTGGTTCCCAATTGTGGAATTTCAATACAAAAATCGCTAACATTTATCACTTCTTGCTGCACTCCTTTTACCTCATTTCCCATCACAATCGCATATTTTTCAGCCTTTTTAGGTAAGAAGTTGTCTAATTTTGTAGCGTTTTCAGCCTGTTCTATAGAAAGTACTTTTACGTTGTCTGTCTTTAATTTTTTAATGATATCTAACGTATTTTCTACATACTCCCAATCTACAGATTCTGTTGCTCCTAAAGCTGTTTTATGAATGTCTTTGTTGGGTGGAGTTGCAGTAATACCACACAAGTAAATTTTCTCAATTAAAAAAGCATCACTAGTTCTAAAAACTGAGCCAATGTTATTTAAGCTTCTTACATTGTCTAACACCACAATTAAGGGTGTTTTATCAACTGCTTTAAATTCATCAACCGAAATTCTACCTAACTCGTTATTTTTTAATTTTCTCATTTTTTTGGTTGTTGGTTTGTAGTTTTTAGTTGATGGTCATTGAACTCACAACCAAAAACTAAACACTAACAACTATATTTTATATCTTCGCAAAACTAATTGAAAATTTCCAAAAACTTGGCAAAATCAAAAACGAAAAAGGTTACGCCTTTAATGAAACAGTACAATACCATCAAGGTTAAATATCCTGATGCTATGTTGCTTTTTCGTGTTGGAGATTTCTATGAAACTTTTGGAGAAGATGCTAAAAAAGCAGCACAAGTATTAGGCATTACCTTAACTAAAAGAGGTGCAGGTTCAGATTCTGAAACAGCTTTGGCTGGTTTTCCTCATCATTCGTTAAATACGTATTTACCAAAGTTGGTAAAAGCAGGAATGCGTGTTGCTATTTGCGATCAATTAGAAGATCCAAAAATGACCAAAACTATTGTAAAGCGTGGTGTTACAGAATTGGTTACACCTGGTGTTTCTTTAAATGATGAAGTGTTGCAAAGCAAAAGCAACAACTTTTTAGCGGCTGTACATTTTGATAAAAAACAGTTAGGAATTTCTTTTTTAGACGTTTCAACAGGTGAATATTTAGTAGCTCAAGGAACTGCAGAATATATTGATAAATTGCTACAAAACTTCAATCCAAGTGAGGTTTTAGTTCAAAAACAAAACAAACAACAATTTTTAGAACTTTTTGAAAATAGATACTACACATTTTATTTAGATGATTGGGTATATCAAACAGCATATGCAAACGAAACTTTACAAAATCATTTTGAAGTAAAAACGCTAAAAGGTTTTGGCGTTCAAGATTTAAAAAACGGAATTATTGCAGCGGGTGCAGTGTTGTATTATTTATCAGAAACACAACACAATCAGTTAAAACACATTCAAAATATAAGCAGAATTGCTGAAGATAATTATGTTTGGATGGATCGTTTTACAGTCCGAAATTTAGAACTATACAACCCAAATTCTGTAAATGCAGTTACACTTTTAGATGTTATTGATAAAACCATTTCACCTATGGGTGGACGACTGTTAAAACGTTGGTTGGCTTTACCTCTAAAGAATATTGATGAAATTAAAAATCGTCATGAATTGGTGAAATTTTTTATAGATTCAGATGAATTTTCTCAAACAGTAACCTATCAACTAAAACAAATTTCAGATTTAGAAAGATTAATTTCTAAAGTAGCTACAGGCAAAGCTTCACCAAGAGAAATTGTATTGCTAAAAGATTCTTTGAAAGCAATTTTACCGATAAAAAATGAAACAGAGAAGAGTAAAAATAAAGCTGTCCAGAATCTAGGTAAACAACTCCACACTTGTGAAGATTTAATCACTAAAATTTCTGAAACTTTGTTTGATGATGCTCCTGTAAACATCAATAAAGGGAATGCAATTGCCAACAATGTACATCAAGAATTAGACGATTTGCGTGCAATTTCATCATCAGGAAAACAGTTTTTAGATGATATGTTAGCTCGCGAAACTGAAGCTACAGGTATTACAAGTTTAAAAATTGCTTTTAACAATGTTTTTGGTTATTACATAGAGGTTAGAAACACACATAAAGATAAAGTTCCTGAACAATGGATTAGAAAACAGACGTTAGTTTCTGCAGAAAGATACATTACTGAAGAGCTTAAAGAATACGAAACCAAAATTTTAGGTGCTGAAGAAAAGATTGCAAAATTAGAACAAGAAATTTTCTCTAAGTTATTGCAATACATCATTCAGTTTGTAGATATTGTTCAAGAAAATGCACAAATTATAGCAAAAATAGATTGTTTGTTATCCTTTTCTGTTTTAGCTGTTGATCATAATTACGTGCGTCCAATTATGGATGAAAGTACAGATTTAGACATTAAAAACGGAAGGCATCCTGTTATAGAGAAACAGCTTCCTATAGATCAAACGTATATTGCAAACGATGTTGTTTTAAACAGAAATCAGCAACAAATTATTATGATTACTGGGCCAAATATGTCTGGTAAATCTGCCATTTTAAGACAAACTGCTTTAATTGTTTTATTGGCACAAATGGGTAGTTATGTGCCTGCTCAAAATGCAAAAATCGGAATTGTAGATAAAATTTTTACCAGAGTTGGTGCTAGTGACAATATTTCTATGGGCGAATCTACATTTATGGTAGAAATGAACGAAACTGCATCTATCTTAAATAACGTTTCTGAGCGCAGTTTAATTTTATTAGATGAAATTGGTAGAGGAACCTCTACTTACGACGGTATCTCTATTGCTTGGGCCATTTCTGAGTTCTTGCACGAACATCCATCAAAAGCAAAAACATTATTTGCTACTCATTATCACGAATTGAATGAAATGACCACTACTTTTGAGCGCATTAAAAACTTTAATGTGTCTGTAAAAGAGTTGGAAAACAACATTATTTTCTTGCGTAAACTAGTTTCTGGAGGTTCTAACCATAGTTTTGGTATTCATGTAGCCAAATTAGCAGGAATGCCAAATATGGTGATTCATAGAGCGAATAAAATATTGGCTCAATTAGAAAAAAACAACAAAAACACAGAAGTTAAAGAGGTTTTAAAACAAACTCAACACGAAGAAATGCAGCTTAGTTTTTTTCAGTTAGATGATCCTTTATTAGAAAATTTAAGAGACGAAATTTTATCTACAAACATTGATACATTAACACCTATTGAAGCTTTAATGAAGCTGAATGAAATTAAGCGAATGTTAGTTAAAAAGTAATGTATGTGTATATGAAATGTAGCAGAATAATAAAGCTATTATTCTAGGTTAAGAAATAGAGATAGCAGAAAAGCACAAATTTTGAATTTTGCACTTAACTGCTATTTTTTATATACGTGGTTGTGGTTTGTATTTATTTGGATTGTCTGATTAACTTTATAACTCGATTTTCTTTTTTAATTTTTATGAAATCTTCAGCATGTTCAATTATTTTATATTTTATAATTTGATTTTTGATTGCTTTAGGATGTCCAAATTGTTCCACAGATTTATTCATGAAAACATCAATATTGTAATTAGAATCTCCGTCTAAATACATAACTTGTTTTGCCAGAAACATTTCCTCTACATAAAGTTTAATTTTGTCTTTATGTGTTTGTTTTTTAAATTTTAATGATGCTGTTCCTTTTTTATTTGACTGTGTAGCACTATAGGTAGGAAATGAATACACCATTATGTTAGATAGGGGTTCTTTGTTAAGGTTATAAATTTTTAAATTTATTTTTATTGAATCATTTGAGTTATAAAATTTTTTTGTTTTAAAATAACTTTCTTTATTCAATTTTGTTAAATCATAATTAAGAATCAAGCTGTCATTTTTTATTTGATAATGACCTTTACCAAATTCAATCTCTCCTAAGTCTGCACCTGCATGATATTCAAATATTCCATTTTTATTAAAGTCAAAGTAGTTGTAATGCTCTTGGTTTAACATTAAACTACTGTATTTTCCATCAATTTCTTGTTGGCAGTAAAGTTTAAATGATAAACAAAAAAAGCTTAATGTTAATAAAAGTTTAATCACATTTTATTCCTTTAGCATCTTTATTTCCTTTATTTTCATTAAACATTAAATCAGCTATAGCTTGCCTATCGCTTGCATTGGGAACTAACTCTTTAAAAGTATCTATCTCCGTGACAATTTTACCACTTGGGTCAACTTGAAACATCCCTCCATAAGCCAATGATTTATAATAGTTCCAATCAAGACTACCATCTGTTCCATAATCTTTATCCCATTCATATAAAGAATATGCCATAGCATCTACATATTGTCCCATAAAATTATGATGAAGTGTATTATTCATAGCTATATATCCTTTATCCTCTGCATATTTTCTCAATTTTTGACCAAAAGAGAGACTCTGAAAATCAGAACTATAATAAAGCCCATTTATATATGCATGTACGGATTCGTGAATCATAGTTCTAGCTATACTCAACTCAGTCGCTTTTGCTAAATAATTCTCACTTATAGTTATAGTGTATTTGATTGTTTTTGCATTAGACTCTCCTACATCCCCATTTTGGATTATTAAATGTGTATTATCACTATCATTAAATAATTTTAAGATGGATTCAGAAAAGTTTAGAGTAAGAGGATTGCTTACAGGCACTTGAACTTCTGGTTTTAAAGGATGGTCTTCAAATATAACATTTTCTAATTCTGTAAAAATATCTTTTGCACAATTGTCTGTAAGTTTATTTAAAATACCTTCATCCCAGTTCACTTCGTATCCAGCATCTCTAGCTTCCATAGCTATATTAACAAAGTCTTTGGTTGCATCACTACAGTCATTTTCATTAATAAAGTTCTGAATTAAAGATTGATCTGAATACCCTAATTTATAAAATAAACTTGTATTTAAACCAGAAATCATACAGTCTTCGAATTCCTGTAGTAAACAATCTCCATTTAAATCTCCTTTTGGTGGTTTTTCACATTTATTGTCTTGGTTAGTTACACCCATTGGAGTTGTTGGAATTGCATCTCCTGTATCACCTGGACCACCCACAGTGTTACTTTTTCCTCCAAAACCTGCATCTATTGGTGGTTCTATGAAGCCATCATCATAACATATAGTAGCTAAAACAAAATAAATTCTACCATCTTGTTTTTCTTCTTGTTGTCTCCAACAATCAACCCCAGCAACATGAGGGTAAGACCAACTACAATATGGTACTGAGACCTCTGTACAATAAGTACCCTTTAAATTATAATTTAAATTTACATTTCCTTCAAAAGAACTTGCATTATGTTTTTCTATATGTTCAATTTCTTTTGTTGGAGTGTATTTTATTAAATAGGCATTTTGAATTTTATTGTTTGAAGAAATCACAACAAGGTTTTCAAAAGAACTGTTTGAAGAGCTATCTCTAATAATTTTAAAAGTGTAGCTTATTTTGTTTTCTATTTGAATTTCTCTGATTGTTGCGTAATCAATCGTAAAATTATACAAAGTATCGTTTTGTTTTTTACTTAAATTGATTATTCTTTTTTTTGTTTTTAATGTTTTTAATGTTTTTATAAAAGATTTAAAATCTATCTTATTATTTAATTCTGTTTTACTGATATCTTTCATTTACCATGTTTTTTGTGGATTGAAATCAGTTTTTTCTTCATTTTCACAATTCCAAAGAAGGAAAGAAATTCCGTAGAATAGAATTCCGATTTTAAGTAATTTTGTTAGATTGATTTTTTCTGTTTTCATATTGGTTAAATTTAAAGATTAATATTCAATTTTGTTTTAAACAAGCTGCAATTTTTAGGTATTCAATATCGCTTACAATTAAGCGAATATAAACCCCAACTAGTTATATAGTAACTTTTATTAGGTATATCCCTTAATATGTGCACTTATATAACTCGATTACCTATTTTAATGTTTTTTTAGAGCTTTCCCCTATTTTTACAAAGGATGGTAAGTCTCTATTTATTTTAACTTAGTATTAGTATTTATTAGAATTAGCAACTAAAAAATAATTTTAAGTTCACTAATTTTTCGGGGGGATGTTGGGGGAGAGTTATTAGTTTCTTTAGTTATTTTAAAACGAAATAATGTTTTAAAATTAAAGACGAAAAACTAACAATACAAAAATGTTATTTAAAAGGATACGAGTCAATCCCCATTTATGGGGAAATTTATTTTATATATATCTGATAATATGTACTTTAAATTACACCTATAACCTTAAAATAATTGACTAATTTTAACCTTATTAAATACATGCAACTTTTTTATCACTCAAAGTATGCTTATTCTAAAACAATTATTAATTAAAGAAAATGGTAAATAATCTAAAACAAGGCTTTTTTGGCATAGGAATTCAGAATGGAAAAACACCTGAAAACTTAGGCGTTCTTTGGAGATCTGCCCAAAATATGGGTGCAAGTTTTATTTTTACCATTGGTAATAGATATGCAAAACAAGCCTGTGATACGCATAAAGCAACTGGTGCAATGCCTTACTTTCACTATGAAAATTTCGATGATTTCTTTAATAATTTACCAAAAGGTGCAATGTTAGTTGGTGTAGAATTAGATGAAAAATCGCTTCAATTAGAGACATTTAAGCACCCAAAACGTTGTGTGTATTTACTAGGAGCAGAAGATCATGGGTTATCTAAATTAGCCATTGAAAAATCGCATCATTTAGTAAAATTTAAATCTGAATTAAGTTTAAATGTTTCTGTGGCTGGCAGTATTGTAATGTATGATAGACAAGCAAAATTAAATTTCAAATAGCATTTAATCAAAAAAACTCTTCTTATTAATTTTAACATACACAAATGGTGAGATTATTACTAGAAAAGAAACAATATCAAAAAATAAATTTTTAGGTAGAAAGTAGTTCAGTATTAAGTAAGTACCTGAAATACTAAAAACTAAGGTAAGTTTTTTGTTTTGGGAATAAGTAAATGCTGCTAAAATCAACATTAAAAGCCCAACAATTGCATATATTTCTTTTACACTTAAATCTATCATTAACATAAATATAATAAAAATAAATATAGCAAGTACTCTTTTGTTTTTCAGAGACTTCATTTCAAAAGAGTTGAAACTAGTATAAAATTGTAAACTTCTTTCTAATTAAATTAAAAATTTGAAAATGTTTCTAAATTATTTATTAGAATAAACTATATCTTTGTAATATGTTAAGTACACATTTCCTTTTTATTGGTACTCCAGAGGTTTTTGTAATCATGTTAATAGTGGTTATGGTTTTTGGAGCAGATAAAATACCTGAAATCGCAAGAGGTTTAGGTAAGGGAATACGTCAGGTTAAAGATGCAACCAATGACATCAAAAAAGAAATTAACGAGAGTGCTAAATTAAATGATTTAGACTTAGATGTTACCAAAGACATTACTAAAGAAGTTAACAACGTTAAAGATAAGTTAGACGACTTTACAGGCCCTATCAAGAGGAAAAGATAGTCTTACTAAAGTTTTACTCTACTTATTGTTAATCCATCTCTAATAGGTAGCAATACGGTTTCTATTCTATTATCTGTGTTTAATAATTTATTATAAGCCAATAATTCTTTGGTATCATTATCTTTAGGATCTAGTTTCTCTATAACTTTTCCACTCCAAAGTACATTATCAGATAAAATAATGCCTCCTGGTTTCATTTTGTCGATTATCAAATGAAAGTAATTGGAGTAATTAGACTTATCTGCATCAATAAAAACCAAATCGAACTTTTCTTCAATGGTTGGTATAATTTCTAAGGCATTACCAACTTTTTGTACAATCTGATTTCTATAACCTGATTTTTCGAAATATTTATTTTGAAGTGTTTCTAACTCTTCATTTTTATCTAAAGTGATTATTGTACCTTCTTTTTGTAAACCTTCTGCAAAACATAAAGCAGAATACCCTGTATAAGTTCCTATTTCTAAAATATGCTTTGGGTTTATTAACTTTGATATAATAGAAAGCAACCTTCCTTGATAAGCACCACTAATCATTCTTGGATTGAGAACTTTTTGCCAAGTTTCTCTACTTAATTCTTTTAGAATTTGTGGTTCTTGTTGCGAATGTTCTACAACATAATCATCTAATTTTTCTGGTAGGAAATGCATGTTTTAATTTTTATCAAAAATAAAAAAACAGACATTATATTTTTAAAAAATCTGTTTCTATTTAATTCCTAAAAAAACACAGTTAAAATCATAGTTTGTCTAAGTTTTAGCTTCTTTGATCTTTTGTTTTAAAACCTCTTTTTCTTCAGAAGTTAAACAATGATGTACTTTTTTACAAGCCTCTGCTTGTTTCTTGTAAAAAAGACTTAATAATAGGTTTTGTTTTGTGTAAAGTTTACAAATTACACAATTCAAAAAGTGAAACTTTAATTTTATCTTTTCTAAAACTGTGGCCTCTCCATATTGACTTTTATCACAAATTTTTGTGGCTTCATCACAAGTTATATTTAATCTTTTAAACATCTCTTAATTATTAAACCAGTTATCTTCCATACATTTTCTTAATTGCGTTCTAGCTCTATGAATAATCACCCATAAATTAGACGCAGATATCTCTAACTCCTTACAGATTTCTTCAGTTTCGAATTCTTGTATTGTTTTCATTCTAAATACCATAGCATATTTCTCTGGTAAATTATCAATACAAACGTCTATTTGGCTTTTAAGCTCTTCGTTTTCAATAGCTTTTTCTGAAGCATTATTCCAATCTTGAGGGACTCTTTCTTCTAACCAGTTACCCTCATTTTCACCATCATTGTAAAAATTCATTCTAACTTCTGCTTGCCCTTTTTTCGAGTTTATTTTTCTATAATGATCTATTACTTTTCGCTTTAAAATAGATACCAGCCAAGTTCTTTCAGAAGCTTTACCTTGAAAGTTTTTTGCAGATTTTAACCCTGCAAAAAAGGTGTCTTGCACCAAGTCTTTTGCTAAATCGCTATTGTTAACACGAACTACAGCATAGTTAAATAGATAGTCTGCATAGTCATCTATCCATTTATTAGGATTTAAAGTATTTTGCTTCTGTAACATTCTTAGTTCTAAGGAAGTTAAATATAACTTATTTTTTTTCTTTTAATGCTTGGCACTGACCCCTTCTTCTCATATCAACCAAATAAATAATTTTCCAACTAGTTTGGTCTTTAAAGAGTTGAAATGAATTAGCTCCACAATGACTAAAATTATTATTAAAGTAAAACTCATAAGGTGTCCAAACAGAGGCTATATTTCCATCAATTTTAATGGTATACGAAAGTAATTTTTCTAAGTATACGTGTTCTGGATTTTTATTGGCAATAGCCGTAAGCAATTTTGCTCTAGAATCTGTTTGTAACAAACCATTAGGACTTCTCATGCTAGAAGTGGTCTGAATTTTAATGTCTTTATGTAGGGTAGAAGCCATTAAGGTACTATCTCCTTTATGTAATCCTTCAAAAAAGGTTTCAATTACTTGTTTAACCTCGTTTTCGGGTGATTTATCTTGAGCATTAAATGATAAAGAGTATACCAAAACAATAATAAATACAATACTTTTTTGCATATCAATAAATTTATAATGGCTAAATCTAACTAAAAAAAGCATATTAATAAAATTATAGAAAGTATTATGGCCCTAAAAATCTACGATTATTTCTTACTTTTACCCTCGTCAAAAAACATATTATGTCTGTAGCAAAAAAAGAGTACAAAAGAGTTACTGTAAAATCTTTAGTAGAAATGAAGGCCAATGGAGAGAAAATCTCTATGTTAACTGCTTATGATTATACCATGGCTAAAATATTAGATAATGCAGGTGTAGATGTATTACTTGTAGGTGATTCTGCCTCTAATGTTATGGCTGGGCATGAAACTACATTACCTATTACTTTAGATCAAATGATTTATCATGCAAGCTCTGTTGTTAGGGCTATTGACAGATCTTTAGTGGTTGTGGACTTACCTTTTGGTAGTTATCAATCTGACCCCAAAGAAGCTTTGCGTTCTGCAATTCGAATTATGAAAGAGAGTGGAGGTCATTCTATAAAATTAGAAGGTGGTAAAGAAATTAAAGAATCTATAAAGCGTATTTTAAACGCGGGTATACCTGTTATGGGACATTTAGGTTTAACTCCACAATCTATTTATAAATTTGGTACATACACTGTTAGAGCCAAAGAAGAAGAAGAAGCAGAAAAGCTAATGGAAGATGCTTTAATGCTAGAAAGAATTGGCTGTTTTGCTTTAGTTCTAGAAAAAGTTCCAGCAAAATTAGCTCAAAAAGTAGCAGAAGCAATTTCAATTCCTGTAATCGGTATTGGAGCAGGAAATGGGGTTGATGGCCAAGTTTTAGTTACTCATGATATGGTTGGAATGACGCACGAATTCAACCCAAGGTTTTTACGAAGGTATTTAGATTTATATAAAGAAATGACAGGTGCATTTCAACAATACATAACTGATGTAAAAAGTAAAGATTTTCCAAATGAAGAAGAACAATATTAAACTTATTTTAGAGAGTATTTCTTACGTTTCTTTAATTGCTGCTGCAATTCTCTATATTTTAGATTCATTTTTTGAAGTTCAGTTTTCTGACAAAAACAGCCTAAGGCAAGCTTTTGTTGTAGTGTATTTAATTACCAGTTTATATTATTATAAAATGGAGTTGAAAGACAAAAATGAACGAATAAAAGAACTAGAGCAAAGGTTTATCAATAAAAAATAACCTTATGAAAATACTGCATTTAGACAGTAATCATCCATTACTTATTCAACAATTAAATAGTTTAAGTTTTACCAATGATGAAGATTATACTTCATCAAAGAGTGAAGTAGAGGCTAAAATTCTAAACTATGATGGTTTTATCATTAGAAGTCGTTTTAAGATTGATAAACAATTTTTAGACAAATGCACAAACCTTAAGTTTATTGGTAGAGTAGGAGCTGGTTTAGAAAATATAGATTGCGATTATGCAGGAAGTAAAGGAATAAAACTAATTGCAGCTCCAGAAGGTAACAGAAATGCAGTTGGTGAGCATTCTTTAGGCTTACTTCTTTCTTTATTTAACAAACTAAATAAGGCAGATAAAGAAGTTAGGCAAGGAAAATGGTTGCGTGAAGACAATAGAGGTTTAGAATTAGATGGTAAAACTGTAGGCTTAATTGGCTATGGAAATATGGGTAAATCATTTGCCAAAAAACTAAGGGGTTTTGATGTAGAAGTACTTTGTTATGATATTAAACCCAATGTTGGTGATGTCAATTGTACCCAAGTTTCTTTAAAAGAATTGCAAAATAAAAGTGATGTTCTAAGCTTACATACTCCACAAACAGAGCTTACTAAAAACATGATAAACCAAGAATTTATCAATAGTTTTAAGAAAGGTTTCTGGTTGATAAATACTGCACGTGGAACATCTGTAGTTACCAAAGATTTAGTTACTGCATTAAAATCTGGTAAAATATTAGGTGCTGGGTTAGATGTTTTAGAGTACGAAAAATCATCTTTCGAAAACCTGTTTTCTAACAACAATATGCCAGAAGCGTTTAACTATTTGATAGAAGCAGAAAATGTAATTTTATCTCCACATGTTGCAGGTTGGACCATTGAAAGCAATCAAAAATTAGCGCAAACTATTGTAAATAAGATAAAAGATAATTTTTGCTAACTTAAGCCATTCATCAACCAAAATTATAGAGCATGACTTACGAAGCAAATTCGCCTGAAGAATACATAGCCCAAATACCTGAAGAAAGACAACAAGTATTTCAAAAATTAACAAAGACTATTGCTGATAATTTACCTGCAGGTTTTGAAGAAGGTATGCTCTATAAAATGATTGGGTTTTATGTTCCAATAACCACATATCCAGATGGTTACCACTGTCAACCCAACACTCCTTTACCATTCATAAACATTGCATCTCAAAAAAACTCTATAAATATTTATCATTCAGGTATTTATGCTAAAAAAGACCTGTTAGATTGGTTTGTATCAGAATATCCTAAACATTGTAAGCGCAAATTAGATATGGGTAAAAGTTGTATCCGATTTAAAAAAATTGAAGAAATTCCATTTGATTTAATTGCAGAACTTTGCACAAAAATGGATGTTAAAGAATGGATTGCCATTTACGAAAACAACATTAAAAAGAAATAGAAATGAAGAAAAGAGTAACAGGAATTGGAGGTCTATTTTTTAAAAGCGAAGATCCAAAAACATCAAAAGATTGGTATCAAAAACATCTAGGTTTTAATACTGATGATTATGGATCTACCTTTTGGTGGAAAGACAAACAAGGAAATGATTGTTCTACTCAATGGAGCCCTTTTGAAAAAAAAACCGATTATTTTGAACCTTCTAAAAAAAACTTTATGTTTAACTATAGAGTTGAAAATTTAGTAGAACTTTTAAAGGAGTTAAAAAAAGAAGGAGTTACTATTGTAGGTGAAATGCAAGAATTTGAATATGGAAAATTTGGTTGGATTTTAGATAACGAAGGCAATAAAATTGAACTTTGGGAACCTATAGATGCAGCTTTTAAATAATTAATAAAACCAAACACATGAACTTTTTATCAAACTATCCAACAGAAGTATTAGTCCTTTTATTTTTAACAGTAACTTTTTTACAATCAGGAATAGACAAATTATTTGATTGGAATGGAAATGTTTCTTTTATAAAAGATCATTTCAAAAACTCTCCCTTAAAAAATAGTGTTCCATTATTATTGGCTATTGTTTTAATACTAGAAATAATTGCTGGTTTATTAATGACTTTTGGCGTTTATCAATTGTATACATCAGGTGCAAAAGAAATTGCTTTATTAGGAACAGAACTTTGTGCTGTAGTTTTAATTTTCTTATTGATAGGACAACGTTTAGCAAAAGATTATGCAGGAGCAATGAGCTTAGCTGTCTATTTTATTGTAACCCTTTTAGGTGTATACTTGCTAAATAGCTAAAAGTTATAATAAATATATCTTTCATAACTAACAATTATACAAAAACCTCTTAAAACATGTGTTTTAAGAGGTTTTTGTATTTTTAAAAGGTATATTCCTTTGTTTTCTTATAAAGATTAAAATAAGAACACTTAAAACAATTATTCACCTTCTTTAATCACATAAATTAGAGAAGAATACTCACCAGTCTTATTTGCTTTCCTATTTGAAAGAAATCCTCTGTAAAAAGCTGAAGCAAGTTTCATTTTTCCATGCTTGTACTTTTCACTTAATAATGAAACATAATAAGAATCAAATTTCATAGGTAGTGTTTTCTCTACAATCATATTTTCTGTTTCAAATAATTTTGCGATTGATGATTGAGAGAAATGCCACAAATGTCTTGGAACATCAAAAGCAGCCCAAATGTCTTTATAATAATTTGCATCAAAACTTTTAAAATTTGGCACAGCTAGAATTATTCTTCCATTGCTTTTTAACAAACCTTTTAAAGATTTGATATACTCTTGTAAGTTTTCTACATGTTCTAAAACATGCCAAAGTGTAATTACATCAAATTTTTGAGTACTTAATTTTGATAAATCTTCTTGCAATAAGACCCCTTTTTGCTTTGCAAATTTTCTTGCATTTGAATTAGGTTCAGTTCCTAAAACTTCCCAAGAATTGTTTTGACAAACTTTTAAAAAATCACCTGTGCCTGAACCGACATCTAAAATGGTTTTTGTTTTTGTATTGAAAGAGTTAATCAACTTTAACTTTCTTTTTAAAGTGATGTTTTTTACAGATTGATATACTTTATCGAATAACGAATCTTTTGCATCTGTATGTGAAATATAATTTTCGCTTTTGTAATAATCTCCCAAGTTTTTTGGAACAGGAGTTGTTACTAGCATCTCAAATTCTTTATTCAATTGAACTTGATAAACCTCACCTGAAACTGTATAATCTTTACACTCTAAATAAGGCTGTAAATTTTTATAAAAGTCGATTTTGTTTGACATAAAAAATGGATTGTTCCTCGTGGAACATTATACTATTTTGGAGTAAATCATCTACCCATATACACCAATAATACAGAAATATCACTTGGTGAAACCCCACTTATTCTACTTGCTTGAGAAATAGAAGTTGGCTGTATTTTAGTTAGCTTTTCTCGTGCTTCAAATGATAAAGATTGCAACTTTTGATAATTAAAGGAAGCAGGAATTTTCACGTTCTCTAATCTATGTAATTTGTCTGCATTATTCTTTTCTTTGTTGATATAACCAGAATATTTTAAATGTATTTCTGCTTGCTCTATAATCTCTTTATCAATGTCATTTTCAATTAAAAAAGTATTTAATTTTTCTACAGATTTAAAATCAGAAAAATCTAATTGTGGTCTAGCAGCGATTTTAAACAACTTCATAGATTGATTAATTAAAGCTAAATTCTTAGCTTCCAAAACTGGATTAATCTCTTCTTTTTTAACACTAGTTTTTTCTAGAAACTGAATTAATAAATCCGTTTTACGTTGCTTTTCTAAAACACGATTCATTCTTTCTTGAGAAGCTAAACCAAGCTCAAAACCTTTAGGTGTTAATCTTAAATCTGCATTATCTTGTCTTAATAACGTTCTATATTCTGCTCTTGATGTAAACATTCTATAAGGCTCTTCTGTACCTTTTGTAATTAAATCATCAATTAAAACAGCTATATAAGCCTCATCTCTTTTTAAAGTAAATGGTTCTTTACCCTGAACTTTTAAAGCAGCATTTACACCAGCCATTAAACCTTGAGCTGCTGCTTCTTCATAACCAGTAGTTCCATTAATTTGGCCTGCAAAAAACAAGTTCTCTATCAACTTTGTTTCTAAAGAATGCTTTAATTGTGTTGGCTGAAAAAAATCATATTCTATTGCATAACCATATCTTAAAAATTTTACATTTTCAAAACCTGCCACTGCACGAATTGCTTTATCTTGTATATCCTCTGGTAAAGAAGTAGAGAAACCATTTACATACATTTCTATTGTAGACCAACCTTCTGGCTCTACAAAAATTTGATGTCTTTCTTTAGTCGCAAAACGATCTACCTTATCTTCTACTGAAGGACAATATCTAGGACCTGAAGATTGTATTCTACCATTAAACATTGGTGATCTATCAAAACCCTCTCTAAGCAAATTATGTACTTCTGGATTGGTATACGTTAACCAACAAGAACGTTGATTTTTTAAAGCACTAGTAGTTGGTAAATACGAAAACTTTTCAGTGATTTCATCTCCTGGTTGTTCTGTCATTTTAGAATAATCTAAAGACCTACCATCTACCCTTGGAGGAGTTCCAGTTTTCATTCTACCAGCTTCAAAACCTTTAGCAACTAAGTCTTCTGTTATACCTTTTGATGCTCCTTCACCAGCTCTACCCCCACCAAAACTTTTATCACCAATATGAATTAATCCATTCAAAAAAGTACCTGCTGTAATAATAACAGTTTTTGCATTTATTTCTAAACCTAAAGCAGTTTTAACACCAACAATTTTATCGCCATCAAACACTAAACCATTTACAGAATCTTGATAAAAATCTACATTTTCTGTTTGTTCTAACATTGTTCTCCAACATTCAGCAAATTGCATTCTGTCAGATTGTGCTCTTGGACTCCACATTGCAGGCCCTTTAGATTTGTTAAGCATTTTAAATTGTATAGCAGTTTTGTCTGTAACAATTCCACTATAACCACCTAAAGCATCAATCTCTCTAATTATTTGACCTTTTGCAATACCTCCCATTGCTGGGTTACAACTCATTTGCGCTATATTTTGCAAATTCATTGTAATTAATAAAGTATGTGCACCCATGTTTGCAGCTGCAGCTGCAGCTTCACTACCTGCATGGCCTCCACCTACTACAATAACGTCATATGTTCTTGAAAATAAACTCATTTTTTATAGTTTCACGTGAAACTTTAGTTTTATATACCTGATTATCAGTTACTTAATTTACATAAAGCCAAATCCTCTTGATTTCTCATCATCTTTTTCTCATCAATTGACTTGTCTTTATAACCCATGTAATGCAGAACTCCATGAATCATTACTCTGTATAATTCATCTTGAAAAGAAACGTTGAAATCAACTGCATTGTCTTTAACTCTTTCTACAGAAATAAAAATATCGCCGTTTAATAATTTACCTAAAGAATTATCAAAACTAATGATATCTGTTAATGTATCATGATCTAAAAATTCAACATTTAATTTATGTAAATAAGAATCATTACAAAATATATAATTAATTTCACCAACCTCAAAATTTTGTTCTGAAGCAACAGTGCAAATCCAATCTTTTAACAAGGATTCATCTTCTAAATTAAAATCGGTTTCGTAATTAAATTCAATCATTAATTATTTATTCTTTGTATCAGAAAAATAGGCTCTCACCTTCTTTTTATAATTTTGCTGCAAAGGTAATGATTGTCTGTTTAATATCTCTATTTGATTATAAAACTGCTTTTTGAATTTTAACGCCCTTGCTTTATTCCTTTCACTCTCTAATTTATTCGTGTTCGCTTTACGCTTTTTATCCTTCCCTTGTTCTAATGCAGCCTTATCTAACTTTAATAACTCATAGTTTAAATTCTGCATTTTTTGTAACGTATTTGTGTTGAAACCCTTTTCTAGAATTTCGTTTTCTAACTGTTCCATTGTTTTTAGAGCTTTCTTAGCAGCTCCATTTCCTCCAGGTTTACCATTCTCACCTTCTTTTAGTGCATTTTGCAACTCTTGTCTTAACTGACTTTGCTCTTTAAAGATTTCATACAATTCACCATCTAAATCATCATTAGTATTACCTTCTCCTTCTCCATTTTTACCCTCAGAACTTCCTTTTTCTCCTTCCTTACCATTTTTACCTTTATCACCAGGCTTACCATTTTTATCGGGTTTTTCTCCTTTCTTTCCTTCACCCTTTTTCTCTCCTTTCTGCATTCCGTTTTGCATCTTTTCAGATAAACCTTTTTGTTTCTGAATTAAATCTGGCAAACTAAAACCTGGCTTATCACTCTTTTTTCCTTTGCCCATTTTCATTGACATATTATTCTGCATGCTATTTAAAATATTACTTAAATAATCTGCTAAATTATTAGTGGCTGTCATTACATATTGTTGATTAGCCAAGCCATTATTAAATCTGTTTTCTGAAAAGTTTTCTAAAGATTGTTCTAAGTTATAATGTGCAGTAGATAAATCATCTTGAATTTTTGTTGAAATTTTTGGAACACGCATTGCTAAGACATATAAACTATCATCTATATGTTCAAAATAGGTTCTAATTTCATTTTGCTTTTTAAGGTCTTTTCCAAAATCTAGATGAGAGGTAGAACCTTCACTAAACTTATCCATCAATTGTTCTTGCTGAAAAGAAAAAATAACTAAGTTCTCTAGAATTTTACGCAAATCATCCATGTTTTCTTCCATAGATTCAGATTGCATATCCATCATAGATTTTTGCATTTTGGCACTCATTTCTTTCATCTTCTCAGATACCTTTTTTTGACTACTTTTTGCTTTTGGAGATTGTTTACTTTGAATAAGTTCTTCAGACTTTTTTAGCTCTTCTTCAATTTGCTTTTCCTCTTTATCAACCTCTGGCAAATCCATAGGTGTTTTTAATTTCTCATTATCCTTCTGAAGTTCTTTTAAATCTTTTTGAATTTCATCAAATTGCTTAGCAATCTCTTTTTGTGCCTCTAAATCATTCTCTTTTTGTTCTAGATCTTTTTGCTCCTTAGACAATTCTTCAACCTTATTCGCAATTTGCATTGTTTTTTGCTCCACATAAAAACGCTTTACCATTTCTAGTGTCTTTTCTAAGCTACGTTGTTGCTGTTTGTTTTGCTGTGCTAATTCCTTGGCTTTTTGTACTAAATCTTCCTTGTTTAATTTATCTGCCATTTTCTGAATTTCTTCTAGCAACTTTTGTTGTTTACTTAATTGCTTTAATTCTTTAATGCGTTCTTTTAAATCTTGTTTCTTTTCTTGTAAATCAGGATCATTTTCTTTCTTTTCATCTAAATTTTCTTGAAGCTGATCTGTTTGTCTTTGCATCATTTTTTTATATTGTTCTTGACGCTTTATAAAACTTTCTACCTTCTTCTTATCATTCCAATTAATGCTTTTTTTATTCTGTAAATCTTCCTGAATTTCTTCTAGTTGCTGCTGCTGTTTTTTCTGATTTTGTACAGCATTTTCTAAATCATTAATGGTATTTCTTTGTTCTTGAAACAACTCCTCTTCTATTTCTTCTTTTGTTTTTTGCCTGTAATTAAAAACCTTACTTTTTGATGATTTAGAACCTCTTACACCATCATTATCAAAAACCTGAAAATACATTTCATAATTTATACCTTCTTGTAAATTTAATCCTTCAGGAAATTGATAGAAAAATGTTTGAATATTTTGCTTGCTAACATCCAATAAGAATTCCTTTTTTAATTCTGGAGAATCTTCATCATAATATACCAACTGCAACTTTCTAATTCCATAATCATCAGAAATTTGACCTGCAAATTGTGCTATTCCACCTGAAATACTATCAATATTTGACCTTACAGAAATTACAGGAAATTCATCTTTTACAACAGATACAGAAAATTGTAGATTTTCAAAGTCCTTTAAATTATCATTTGAAGAAGCTATTTGATAATTTATTGGTGATAAAATACGCTTCTGATATTGGAAGTTATCATTTGAAATTTTGTCAAACGCTGTTCTTTCAGCATTATTGATAAAGTTTAAATTCGTAGTTTTATTTGTAGTTGCTTTCCAAGTAATAGTAGTGCCTTCAGGTACAATTAAGTTACCTGAATTCTGAATGGTTTTATTTTTTTGACCCACATAATTAGGATAATTTAAATCTAAAGTAATGTTGTTGATGGTTGGAGTCCCAATAACCTTTATTTGATAAAATTGAGATTGTACACCATTTGCTTCAACATAAAAATCAATTGATTTTTGAACATCAGAAAACATATACGAAAATGTTGCATTACCTTCTGATTTTAAATAATAACTCTGATCATCAAAAATAATTTTACCTTCATTTGGTACAATGTTTCCAATAGTTTTAAACTGCACATTTATAGATTCACCTTGTATAACCTGCAGAGTTTGATTAGCTAAAGAAAAAGTAAAAGGAGCAGGAGGATTATAGGCAGTTCTATGATGTACAACACGTTCTAAACTTTTACCTAAATTTATTGAATTACCTGTAAATAAGCTAATTACAAATATTAAAACAGGAATTATTGCATATTTCAAATATTTAGTATTAGCTTTAAAATCAATTGCTTTTGTAAAAGGTATTGGTTTTAATGCCTCAGATTTTTGATTGATACTCGCCAAAATTAAATCTGACTGATTACTATTTTCTTGTAGTTGCAAAACATTCAGTAACTTATCTTCTACTTCAGGAAAATGAGCACCAATAATCTTTGATGATTCTTCTAAAGAAATGCCTTTTCTAAACCCAATTAACTTAGCAATAGGTATGCAAATAAATTTGATGAGCAAGAATAATTCTACAAGAATAAAAATCCAGAAAAGTACAGTTCTAGCAGTAGGTTTTAACCATAAAAAATATTCTATAAAAAGAATAAAAAATAAGTATAAGAAGCCTAGTGATAAAAACAAGATGCTACCTTTTATCAACTCATTCGTATAAAATTTACGTGTAAATTGATGTAACTTTTTCTGTATGTTTTGGAAATGGCTCATAATCAACAAATAAAAATACTATTTTTGATAAGATTCACCATCAAATAATTGTTAAAACAGTTTGTAAGTATTTCTAAGAAAGTACAACTAAAGCAGCATAAAACTAACTTATGAAACCTATTTATATTTTAATTGCCCTTTTCTTTTCTTTACAAATAACTGCTCAAAGCCCTTGGACAAAAGAAAAAGGACGCTTTTTTGCAAACCTATCTTACTCTTCAATTTCTGACTATTCTGAAATGTTTGGAGAACCAGATTTTTCGCTTTCTGGTACAATTACAGATAGAACTTATCAATTTTATGGCGAATATGGTTTAACCAGTAAAACTAGTCTACTTGTAAACATTCCTTTAAAATCAATAGATATTAACAACTATGTAGACCCTGCAATATTATGTGTGGGAAATTGCGCACAAAGTTTTAGTGAAACTGCTTTTGGAAATATTACACTAGGTTTAAAACACAATTTTCTAAAAAAGAAATGGGTTTTATCTAGTCAATTAAGTATGCAAATGAATACAGGTACTTATGATGAAACTTCAGCAATAAGAACTGGTTTTGATGCCTATACTTTTACTCCTTTATTTTTAGCTGGTACAAGTTTTGGTAAAAACTACTTTCAGTCTTTTATTGGTGCAGATATTAGAACCAATAATTATAGCTCTAACTTAAAAATTGGTGGAGAAATTGGTAGAAAACTAACTCAGAATATATGGCTTATTGGTTTTGTAGATATTTCTCAATCTTTAAACAATGGCGATATTTCTTTCCAAGCAAACAATGCAGCAAACAGTTTGTATGTAAATAACCAAGAATATGTAGCTTATGGATTAAAAGGTATTTTACAATTTTACGATTTTGGTTTAACAGCTGGATTTGGCTCAGCTTTATCTGGTAATAATGTACCTAAAAAAGCAGCCATTTCTTTTGGTGTTTTTAAGACTTTCTAAGAAAATAAAAATTCTTTGTTTCTCTTATTTCTATTCTCTTTTTAGAAAAAGTATCTTTGCATTTTAAATTTAAGAAAATGGAATCTAA
>JBDNBB010000007.1:0-9555 GCA_039768135.1 Polaribacter sp. | reverse complement strand
TTAGCGGAAGGCATATGAATTAAAGGGTTATTATTGGTTAAGTCGTCACCTTGTAATAAACTTAAACTTCCTTTATAATCGAAATTGTTTGAAATTTCTTTATTAATATCAATATCAATTCCAAAAATTCTAGCATCTACTTGGTTGTATTTCCAAACAGGAAAAGCACCTCTAATTGTGGTTTTTATGCCTGTTGGTATTAACTGAATAAAACCATCAATTTGCTTGTAATATGGACTGATAGAAAAACCAAAATTTTTGTTATTTTTTTCTAAAGTCATTATAAACTTATTGGCAGTTTCTTTGTTAATCGTTAAAAATCCAAATTCAATTCTAGCTGCACTATGATGCAAACCACCACTGAATAATTCAGACGGATTTGGCATTCTTTGAGACAAACCATAATTGAATAAAAATGCATAAGCATCTCCAAATCTTTTGGAATACCCAACATTAGTAGAAAAATTATTGAACGTAAATTCAGGTCTCGTTAAAAGTTCTAAGCCATCAGTAATACCTGTATCAAATTCTGGGAATAAAACATCATAATTTAATGCAGTCCAATCTGCTTCTACATACCATTTTCTAGCCTTTATTTTAGAATAATCATATCTCACCCCAAAACTTAGTTCTGAAGTTTCGCTTAGATTGTAATCTAAAATAGCATAAGTACCTAATTCGTATTTGTTATAATCTGGTATTAACGTATTTGCACCTGTATTAACGATGGCATCGTTATTTTGATAACGCACTAAAAGACCAGTATTTATTTTAAAATCTTCGAACTTGTTAATTTCTAGGTTAGGCTGAATACTTGTGGTAAACAATTGCAAATCTATTACAGGCCTGTTTCTTAAATCTCCTTTTCTAAGATCGAATTCTTTTCTTCGATTCAGCTGGGCATCTAATTGAATACTTAGTTTACCTAAGTTTTTATATCTTTTAAATGCTTCTACTTTGGCTAAATGATGAAATATGTTTTGTCTTGGAAAATTAATATCATAAGAAAAGTCTTCAACAATTCTAGGTTCTCTATTGTTTATAGCCTCAACCAAATCACTTACGTTACCAATATGAGAAGATCTTAAAATACCTATCTTATTATTTACAAAGCTATAATAGGCATCAAAACCTTTTTCATAACTGTTGTAACCAACTCTAAAAGATGCATTAATGCTTTGTATACCTGTATTGGTTAAATAATAATCAGGAGCTTTAAAATCTCCAAATCTTTTGTAATTACCTTGAAACTTTGTGTAATAGCCAGATTTAAATGTTTTAACGATTTCTGAATTTAAATTGCCTCCAAAACCATTAGAATTTAGAGAAGTTGTTGTACTACCAAATAAACTATCTTTAATAGCATATTTTTTTGGTCTAATTAAAATTAAACCACCTACAGCATCACTTCCATATCTTAATGAATTAGCACCTTTTACAACATCAATTCTATCACTAGAATTAATATCTATGTTTGGTGCGTGCTCATCTCCCCATTCTTGATCGAACATGCGTACATTATTATTAATAATTAATAATCTACTACTGTGTAAACCATGAATCATAGGTTTTACGATAGAATTCCCTGTATTTAGAGAAGACACCCCACTTATTGTATTTAAAGCATCACCTAAAGATTTATCAGTAAATTGTGTAATTATTTCTTTTTTAAGTGATTTTTCTATACTAGTAATTTCTGTTTTGATATTTGTTTTTACCACAACTTCTTTCAATTCTTCTAAATGATGTTCTAAAGAGATTTCTTTAAACGTATTTTCAGTCAAATTAAAAGATATCCTCTTTGTGTCACAGGCAACATGCTTTATTTCTAATGTTAGTTTACCCTCACATAAATTACGAAATAGAAACTCACCTTCTAAATTAGAAGTGGTGAATTTATTTGTATTTATAATCTGTATTGATGCACCAACAATAAAGCTATTGTCATGAAAGTCAGATATTTTACCTTTAAAAGTGTAATTACAATCTTGTGCACTTATAGTGTTAGTACAACACAAAAAGGCACAAAAAATAAATAGTTTTTGCATAGTTGTTTTCTATATTCTAAATAAGTTTTTTAAGCTAGAATATAAAAAGGTGGCCCTCTTAAAGAAAACGATAATTGCTGATAATTTTGTAAGAAATTATATTTTGCACAATTGTCTCTTTTAGCAATTGTGTTTATTGTTAGTTTAAATGTGCTTTCTGCAAGAAAAACATCATTCTCTTTTAATAAGTGTAGTTTACAATCAATATCTTTTTCATGCACATGTTTTTCTACTTTAGAATTACAAACTGTATGCTCATGATTTAATAAATCATGTACAGAATTAATAGCTAATGGTAGTAAAAATATTACCACTAATAAAGTACCTATATGTG
Organism: Polaribacter sp.; assembly: GCA_039768135.1. Classification (GTDB taxonomy): domain Bacteria; phylum Bacteroidota; class Bacteroidia; order Flavobacteriales; family Flavobacteriaceae; genus Polaribacter. The sequence goes on along the minus strand of JBDNBB010000007.1, from coordinate 7,173 downwards.
TTTTAAAATATTTGATCTTAACTTTTCTTTCTAATTCTTAAATTTAGCATTTCTACACCCAGTGAAAATGCGATTGCAAAGTACAAATATCCTTTAGGAATAGCACCTACAGTTTTGTTAAAAAATTCTGTATGAGATAAATGAGCACCTTCTGTAATTAGCATAAAGCCAATTAATATTAAGAAAGATAATGCTAACATTTGTATGGTAGGGTTTCTATTCACAAATTTATTGATAGGTTGTGCAAATAACATCATAATTACGATAGAAATAATGACAGCAATAACCATAATTGTTAAAGCTCCATTTACACCATTAGTCATACCAACAGCAGTAAGAATACTATCGAAAGAAAAAACAATATCAATTAAAATAATTTGAATGATAACACTTCTGAATGAGACTATTTTTGGTGATTTCATTACTTGTTCTTCATTCGTTTTTTCCATTTTGTGACGAATTTCATTCGTACTCTTATAAAGCAAGAAAATACCACCTAACAATAAAATTACGCTTTGACTTGTTAAACCTGTTTTAAACCAACCAGCATCAATAGTCCAAAAAGGATCTTTTAAAGCAATTAAATATGATACACTAAATAATAGAGCAATTCTTGTAATCATTGCTAAAGCCAACCCTAAAAAAGTTGCTTTTTTTACCTGATCTTCTCTTAATTTATTAGCAGAAATAGAAATAAATATAATATTGTCTATACCTAAAATAATTTCAAGAAATGTTAGTGTGAGTAATGAAACCCAAGTTTCTGCTTGTAAAAATATATCCATTTACTTTACTTTATAAATTGTACCCTTTTTGGTAAATTTAGAAAAACCAATTTTTACAGTAAAATCGTAAGAATCTTCTTTGATTTTATTGATCTGAATATACATTGGATCTTCTTGTAAGCTGTTCTTTGGATTGGTGTACTTTAAAGTGTAAAAGAAATTATTTTTCCACTTAATAGATAAAGTGTCTATGTTGTCTCCATATTTACTTATCTGTATACTATCCTTTCTGATAATAGTTTCTTTCACAAAATTATCTCCAGCAGGAATTTCGAACACACCCTGTTTAAACTTATCGGAGTTGTCTTTAAACTCAGATTTACATGATAAAGAGAGCAAAGAAGAAAGAACAAAGAGAAAAGACCAAATTGTTTTTCTATTTACAGATTTTATTAATGATAAGTTTTTTTCTTTTTTCTTTTTTCTTGTTTCTGTCATCTTAAGTTTAAATTCCTGTATAATTTGATGGCGTTATTGCTTTTAATTCTGTTTTAATTTCATTAGAAACTTCTAGACTATCTATAAAATTAGCAATAGAATTTTGATTGATTTTCTCGTTAGTTCTTGTTAATCCTTTTAAAGCTTCATAAGGGTTAGGATAAGCCTCTCTTCTTAAAATAGTCTGAATAGCTTCTGCAACAACAGCCCAATTATTTTCTAAATCTTGCTCAAACTTTTCTTTATTCAGCAACAATTTGTTCAATCCTTTTAAAGTAGAAGTAAATGCAATAATGGTATGTCCAAAAGGGACACCAACATTTCTCAATACTGTACTGTCTGTTAAATCACGTTGTAAACGAGAAATAGGTAATTTTGCAGATAGGTGTTCAAAAATAGCATTTGCGATACCTAAATTTCCTTCAGAATTTTCAAAATCAATAGGATTTACTTTATGAGGCATAGCAGAAGAACCAACTTCTCCTTTTTTAATTTTCTGTTTAAAGTAATCCATAGAAACATATGTCCAGAAATCTCTGTCTAAATCTATGATTATGGTATTTATACGTTTTATAGTATCAAAAAGCGCAGCTAAATGATCATAATGTTCTATTTGAGTTGTAGGAAAAGAGTGTTGTAAACCTAACTTTTCTTGCACAAAATCTGTTCCAAATTGTTTCCAGTCTGTAGTAGAATAAGCTACTTTGTGAGCGTTAAAATTACCAGTTGCTCCGCCAAACTTGGCAGCATTTGGTATGTTTTTTAATAAATTAAATTGCTCTTTTAAACGCACCACGAATACATCTATCTCTTTACCTAATCTTGAAGGCGATGCTGGCTGACCATGAGTTCTTGCCAACATAGATATATCTTTCCATTCAATAACCAGCTCCTCTAATTTTTTTAAAACCTCTAAGTAATGGGGTATAAAAACATCATTCATTGCTTCCTTGATTGATAAAGGAATAGCAGTGTTGTTAATGTCTTGAGAGGTTAGTCCAAAATGAATAAACTCTTTGTATTGTTGCAGGTTTAAAGCATCAAATTGTTCTTTAATAAAGTACTCTACAGCCTTAACATCGTGGTTGGTTATTTTTTCGATATCTTTAATTTTCTGAGCATCATCTGCTGAAAAATCGATATAAATTTTACGTAATTCTGCAAACAAATCTTTATTAAAATCTTGCAATTGTGCTAAAGGAATTTCGCACAAAGCAATAAAATATTCAATTTCTACACGAACTCTATATTTTATTAAAGCTTCTTCAGAAAAATAGTTAGAAAGTTTAGCTATTTTATTTCTATAACGACCATCTATTGGAGATATGGCATTTAATTGAGTCAAGTTCATTTTTTATATTATTAAATGCAAAAATAAGGATTTAATGATATTTACGATCTAGATTTTTGATGTTTTTCTATCAAATTTAAAATCTGTTTTCCTCTAGCTTTTGTGCCTTTACTTTCATGTATGATTTTACTTTCTATGAGATGTTTTAATTCAGGATGAACCCAATCATACTTTAAACCAAATAAATACAGCGCATTCATGGTATAGGCTCTTACAGCAATTTTTTGAGGTGTAATTAACCAGTCAAATCCTGTTTCTAGTATTGATTTAATGTGTTCCTCTGTTAAATGATGTTTAATCTCATTATCATTTTTAGCATAATATGCATTTGCTAGGTGTTCACAAATTTTTGCACAAGGTCTAATTGCGCTATCTAAGGTTAAATATTGAATATTCTTAGTGAAATAAGTGAGTTGAGGAATCATACAATTTAAGTTATGATGTGTACAAATCCATTCTAGTACCCAAGCTGCTTTTACAGATATAGATTCATTTACTTGAAATGTTACCTGAACTAGAGGTTCAAAAAATTCTTGGTTTGCGAGTACAATATTAGCAACCCTTTGCCTATTTTCTTTTGCGGCATTCCCTAAGTTTTGTAGTTCTTCTGTAATTTTTGGAATGCTCATTTTAAATAGAAAATTATATATTTACTCTAAATAGAAAATTCATGCTAAATATAAAAAGACTTGGTTTTGTAATCGTATTTTTCTCTTGCTTTTTTTTAAGTAAAGCCTCGTTTGCGCAAAAAACAAATCAGTTTGATGCTAATAAGAAACGAATAGGGGTTTGGAAAAAGTATTACCCAAACAAAAATATACGTTATCAAGGTCAGTTTAAAGATGGTAAAGAAGTTGGTGTGTTTAAATATTATGATATTTCTGATTCTAGATTTCCAATTATCATTAAAGAATTTAATGAAGAGAATGATTCTGTAGCAGTCTCTTTTTACAGTATTTCAGGCAAAAAACAAAGTGAGGGAATTTTTATTAATAAGAAAAGAGTAGGTAAATGGGTGTATTATTTTGATAAAGATAATACAATGTCTACCGAATTTTATACGGACGGAAAGTTAAACGGAAAAGTGATTAACTATTATCCAAATGGAAAACCGACTGAAATTACTAATTATAAAATGGGAGTAAAGGAGGGTTTATCTCAGAAATTTTCAAGTGCAGGAATTTTGATTGAGGAGGTATATTACAAGAATGATAAAGAAAATGGTATAGCCAAGTACTTTGAATTGAATGGAAATTTAAAAGAAACAGGGGTATACAAAAACGGAAAAAGAATAGGTGAGTGGGAGTTTTATTTGGATGGTGAAATTTCAGATAAAGAAGAATTAGAAAAAGAAAACAAGTATAAAAAAAGTAAAAATTAAAATATCAATTTATACAATAGACACATCAATTCTTTCAATTTCTTATTCCTAATCAAAAGCGTAACTTTGCATCCTCAAAAATAAAAAATGAAACGAGTAGTTGTTGGTCTTTCTGGTGGAGTAGATTCTAGTGTTACAGCGCATTTGCTTAAAGAACAAGGGTATGAAGTAATTGGGCTTTTTATGAAGAATTGGCACGATGATTCTGTAACCATTTCAAATGAATGTCCTTGGTTAGAAGACAGTAATGATGCTATGATTGTTGCAGAAAAATTAGGAATTCCTTTTCAAGTAGTAGATTTAAGTAAACAATACAAAGAACGTATTGTAGATTATATGTTTGCTGAATACGAAAAAGGTAGAACTCCAAATCCAGATGTGCTTTGTAACAGAGAAATTAAGTTTGATGTCTTTATGGATATTGCCTTAAAGTTAGGTGCAGATTATGTAGCTACAGGGCATTATTGTAGAAAAGGTGAAGAAGTTATTGATAGTAAACCTGTGTATAAATTATTAGCAGGTAAAGATAATAATAAAGATCAGTCATATTTTTTATGTCAATTGTCACAACAACAATTAACAAAAGCTTTATTTCCTATTGGTGAACTTACAAAACCAGAGGTAAGAGAAATTGCAAAAGAAGCAGATTTAATTACTGCAGAAAAGAAAGATTCTCAAGGTTTATGTTTTATTGGTAAAGTACGTTTGCCAGAATTTTTACAGCAAAAACTACAGCCAAAAGAAGGAGATATAGTTACAATACCTGCTGATTATTCTGAGTACCTCAAAGAACAGCCACAGTTTGAAACTAAAGAAGAAGAATTAAACTATTTATCAACCAAATTTGTGTACCATAAAACCGATGGTAAAATTGTGGGTTCACATCAAGGAGCACATTATTTTACAAAAGGACAACGTAAAGGGTTAAATGTTGGTGGTACAAAAGAAGCATTATATGTAATTGAAACTGATGTTGTAGATAATGTAATTTATGCAGGAGAAGGTAAACAACACCAAGGTTTGTATAGAAATGTATTGTTTGTAGCTAATGATGAAATACATTGGATTCGTGAAGATTTAACCTTAAAATCTGGTGAAACCATGCAAGTTGATGCACGAATAAGATATAGACAAGCATTGGAAAAAGCTACTTTACATAAAGTAGATTCAGGGTTGTATGTAGAATTTGAAAACAAACAATCTGCCATTCAAGAAGGGCAATTTGTAGCTTGGTACAAAAATGAAGAGTTGTTAGGTTCAGGAGTCATATCTTAATTTTAAATTTATTACTTGAAAAAAACATTTTTAATAATAATCATATTTTTTTCTTTGTGTACTTTTTCACAAAAAGATACCATTATAAGTTTTTATAATTTTAATAATCAAAAATCCTTATCAAAACCAAATGATTTAAAATTCATTGAAGTTTTAATTAAAAAGAATGATACTTTATGGAAATTTGAAAGGTACAAAGCAAATGGTCACCTTTTTTGTTATTGGCACTCAAAAACAAAAGATAGTCAGCAAAAAATTGGGCAATTTGTAACTTTTGATAGGAATGATAGTATTTCTTCTGTAACCTATTATAATCAAAAAGGTTTAAGAAGTGGAAGAGTTAAAGCTTGGTTTCCAAACAGAAACGTTAATTATGAAGGGTCATATAAAAATGGTAAAAGAAATGGAGTTTGGAAATATTTTCATTTTAATGGCAAAATAGCAGCAAGAGGTTTTTTTAAAAATGATACACTTATAACACAATTTTATTTTGATGAATTAGGAAAATCAATTAAGGTAAAAGAAGATTGTTGCACTAGAAAACAAAGATTTAAAGGTGGAATTAATAAATTTAGAAATAAACTTAAAAAAATTACTAAAACCATTAGTTATCAGTTATTAGGAGATTTATATGTAGATTTTTCAATAGATATAAATGGTAACATAGATAATGTTGAAATTTATGGGTATGCTTCAAATAATGTAAAACAAGAATTAATTACTTTTTTTGAAAGCATTAAAGGTTGGGAGCCTGCTACTCATTTAAACAGAAAAGTTCCTTCTAATTATTTTATAAAACTAAACTTTAAATAAACGTATGTCAAAATCAATCAAAAATCTATTCAATATTAAGTATCCAATTATTCAGGGAGGAATGATTTGGGTTTCTGGTTGGAAACTAGCTTCTGCGGTTTCAAATGCAGGAGGTTTAGGTTTAATTGGTGCTGGTTCTATGTATCCAGAAGTCTTAAGAGAACATATTCAGAAATGTAAAAAGGCTACAGATAAACCTTTTGGAGTTAACGTTCCAATGTTGTATCCTCAAATAGAGGAAATCATGAATATTATTATTGAAGAAGGTGTGAAAATTGTTTTTACATCTGCAGGTAATCCAAAAACATGGACAGCTCATTTAAAATCTAAAGGAATTATAGTAGTTCATGTTGTAAGTTCTGTAAAATTTGCTTTAAAAGCACAAGCAGCAGGTGTTGATGCTATTGTTTGTGAAGGCTTTGAAGCTGGAGGTCATAATGGACGTGAAGAAACTACTACTTTTACCTTAATTCCCATGGTTAAAGAACAAGTTGAAATACCTGTAATTGCTGCAGGAGGAATTGGTTCGGGAAGAGGAATGTTAGCAGCTATGGTTTTAGGAGCGGATGCAGTCCAAATAGGGAGTAGGTTTGCTGCTACATTAGAATCTTCTGCACATGACAATTTTAAAGATACCATTGTAAACGTAAAAGATGGTGATACACATTTAACTTTAAAGGAATTGGCTCCTGTTCGTTTGGTGAAAAATAAATTTTATCAAGAAGTACAAGAACTATATCAGCAAAAACCAACTATCGAAGATTTAAAAGAATTATTAGGCAGAGCAAGAGCAAAAAAAGGGATGTTTGAGGGAGATTTAGAAAAAGGAGAGCTAGAAATCGGTCAAATTGCGGGTCTTATTCATAATATTTTACCAGCTAAAAAGGTTTTAGAAGATATTATTAGTGATTTTGAAGAAGCAAAAGCTAATGTAATTGGGCTTTAACAGGGTTTTTAAAAGATTATGAATCTTATAGGCCATTCTAAAATAAATGGCAGTATCTTTGTAGCTTAAATAAACGTTGTTAGGAATTAATTTAACAACACATAATTTTTTTATAATGAATAAAGGTACCGTAAAATTTTTCAACGAATCTAAAGGATTTGGATTTATCACTGAAGAAGGATCA
>JBDNBB010000006.1:0-2996 GCA_039768135.1 Polaribacter sp. | reverse complement strand
CTCAAAGTTTTGATTTTGAGAATACCTCATACTTTATTCGTATAAACCAAAAAATCACTTTAGGAAAAACAGATTTACAAATCAACTCAAATTATAGAGGGCCTTCTCAAAACGCACAAACAACAAGTGAAGGCGTATTTAGTATGAATATTGCAGCAAGTAGAGATTTCTTTGATGAAAAAGCATCTTTAAGTGTAAACTTTAGCGATGTTTTTAATAGTAGAATTAGTAGAAGAACTACAAATATTCCTGATTTCTTAAACCAATATTCTGAATTTCAGTGGAGAGAACCACAATTTAGAGTAAGTTTTGTCTACAGATTTAACCAAAAGAAAAAGAAATTTGGAGGTAATAAAGAGAATGGAGGTGAATATGAATATGAAGGATAACAAACCAAAAGAAGACAAAACAAAAAAAACTCGTTCATAAACTGAACGAGTTTTTTTTATATATTTAAGTTAAAACTACTTTCCTTCAGCAGCTTTCTTAGCATCTCTTTTCAATTTGAAATTCTCCCAAATTGTTCCTCCTATCCAGTAAGGAACTACAAATGTTAATAAGAAAATTAACAACCAAAAACCAGCTGTAAAAATAAACATGAATAAAACTAAACCTGAAAATTCTGAAAAATCTAACATTTATTGGTAATTATATTTATATTAATGCAAAAATAACAGATTTTTTTAAAATTACACAATTAAAATTAAAGTTTTTATGGGCAATTACATCCTTTAATATTAAAATATTTGAGCGATATTATTTAAATTTGTTACCCTAAAATATTAAGTACATCATGATAAAGTATAGAGTAGAAAAAGATACCATGGGTAATGTAAATGTTCCTGCAGAAAAGTATTGGGGAGCACAAACAGAACGTTCTAGAAATAATTTTAAAATAGGCGCACCAGCATCAATGCCTTTAGAGGTGGTTTACGGTTTTGCTTATTTAAAAAAAGCGGCTGCATATACTAATTCAGAACTAGGTGTTTTAGCGGAAGAAAAAAGAGATTTAATTGCAAAGGTATGTGATGAAATTTTAGAAGGTAAGCATGATGATCAATTTCCTTTAGTAATTTGGCAAACAGGTTCAGGTACGCAATCTAACATGAATGTAAACGAAGTAATTGCAAATAGAGCTCATGAAATTGCTGGTAAAGTAATTGGTGAGGGTGATAAAACGATTCAACCTAATGATGATGTAAACAAATCACAATCTTCTAACGATACATTCCCTACAGGTATGCACATTGCTGCCTACAAGAAAATTGTAGAGAATACCATTCCAGGAATCACTCAATTAAGAGACACTTTACAAGCAAAAGCAGAAGCTTTTAATGAGGTTGTGAAAATAGGTAGAACACATTTAATGGATGCTACTCCACTTACTTTAGGTCAAGAGTTTTCAGGCTATGTAGCTCAATTAAACTTTGGTTTAAAAGCTTTAAATAATACCTTAGAGCATTTATCACAATTGGCTTTAGGAGGAACTGCAGTTGGTACAGGGTTAAATACACCAAAAGGATATGATGTTTTAGTAGCAAAATATATCGCAAAATTTACAGCATTGCCATTTGTAACTGCAGAAAATAAATTTGAAGCTTTAGCAGCACATGATGCTTTAGTAGAAACACATGGAGCGTTAAAGCAAATTGCTGTTTCATTGAATAAGATTGCTAACGATATTCGTTTAATGGCATCTGGACCAAGATCTGGAATTGGTGAAATTATTATACCTGCAAATGAGCCAGGTTCTTCAATTATGCCAGGAAAAGTAAACCCAACTCAATGTGAAGCTATGACTATGGTTTGCGCACAAGTAATGGGTAATGATGTTGCTGTTACTCTAGGTGGTACACAAGGACATTATGAATTGAATGTTTTTAAACCAATGATGGCTGCTAATGTGTTACAATCTGCACAATTAATTGGTGATGCTTGCGTTTCTTTTGATCTAAACTGTGCTGCTGGAATTGAGCCAAATCATTCTAGAATTACAGAGTTAGTAAACAACTCACTAATGTTAGTTACTGCCTTAAATACTAAAATTGGATACTATAAAGCTGCAGAAATTGCAAATATGGCTCATGAAAACGGAACAACTTTAAAAGAAGAAGCAGTTCGTTTAGGGTATGTTACTCCAGAACAATATGATGAGTGGGTTAAACCAGCTGAAATGACTGGTAGTTTAAAATAAGTTGCTTTTAGAAATATAAAAAAAGCCTAAGAAATAATCTTGGGCTTTTTTTAATATTTATATAGTTTTTAATCTAAGGTCTAAATTGAATTTTACGCATACGTAAACTTGAAGGAGTAACTTCTAAATACTCATCAACTTTAATGTATTCCATATTTTCTTCTAAAGAGAAATCTACTTTTGGTGCAATTTTCATAGCATCATCTGTACCAGATTTACGCATATTAGTTAATTGCTTTCCTTTAATTAGATTTACTGCTAAATCAGAATCTTTAGAGTTTTCTCCAATTACTTGACCAATGTAAATTTCTTGATTGATATCAATAAAGAAACGTCCTCTATCTTGTAAACGGTTTAATGCATATGCAGTTGCTTTACCAGCTGCAGAAGAAACAATAGCTCCTTTAATGTCTTCTGTAAAGTCTCCTTTATAAGGTCCATATTCAGAAAAACGGTGATTGATAATTGCTGTACCTGCAGTTGCTGTTAAGATTCTATTTCTTAAACCTATTAATCCTCTAGAAGGAATTGTAAATTCTAAGTGTTGTAAATCTCCTTTTGGCTCCATAATTAATAAATCTCCTTTTCTAAGAGATACTAAATTAATTGCTTTAGAAGCCATATCTTCTGGCACATCAATAGACAATGTTTCCATTGGCTCATGTTTCTTACCATCAATTTCTTTGATAATTACTTGTGGTCTTCCCACTTGTAATTCATATCCTTCTCTACGCATTGTTTCAATTGTCAATCACATATTAATTTTATACTTAGATATGTTCCAAATTACCAAAAAAAATTT
>JBDNBB010000005.1:0-13277 GCA_039768135.1 Polaribacter sp. | reverse complement strand
ATGATTGTAGAGAAGGTATCTGTGGTATGTGCTCTATGTATATTAATGGTGAAGCACATGGCCCAGATAGAGGTGTTACTACCTGCCAATTACACATGCGTATGTTTAAAGATGGTGATACTATTACCATAGAACCTTGGAGAGCAGCAGCATTTCCTGTAATTAAAGATTTAGCAGTAGATAGATCTGCTTTTGACAGAATACAACATGCAGGAGGTTACATTTCTGTTAATACATCTGGTAACACTCAAGATGCAAATGCAATACCAATTAAAAAAGAAGCAGCAGATACAGCAATGGATGCAGCAACTTGTATTGGTTGTGGAGCCTGTGTAGCTACTTGTAAAAACAGCTCTGCAATGTTATTTGTTGGTGCAAAAGTATCTCAGTATGCATTATTACCTCAAGGACAAGTAGAAGCAGCAGACAGAGTTAGAAACATGGTTGCTCAAATGGATTTAGAAGGTTTTGGTAATTGTACTAACACAGGAGCCTGTGAAGTAGAGTGCCCAAAAGGTATTTCTTTAGACAACATTGCAAGAATGAATAGAGAATTAATGAAAGCTTCTGTTTAATAAAACAGATTTTTAATTCAATAGATTTTTCTAACCAGAAAAATTATTTAAAGCGTATAAAAACCCAAAATGAAAATTCATTTTGGGTTTTGTTTTATTGCTCAAAATCTTCAAAGAATTCTTTAGGTGTTATTTTAACCGTATCTAAAATTTCAAAGAGTCTGTAAACATCTAATTTAGTCTTACCAGTTTCTACCTTAAAATAACCACTATAGGTTAAATTTAGCTGTTCTGACAAATCCCATTGAGTTAAACCTAACTCTTTACGTTTAGCTACAATTTTCTTTAAAACTTTTTGCTTTTTTAACTCAAACTTTTCTATTTCTTTTTCTTTAGCTTTTTCCCCCCATTATTATGTAGTAATCCCTCTTTTTATTCCTAACAATAGCTCAAAAATAAAGTTAAAAGTTTGAGACAGTAATTTCCAATTTGGACTACCCATTTATAGGGATAAGCGTGTATCCCCATAAATGGGTAGTCCAAAATAGGAATTATATTTTTTGTAGATTAACTATAACTTTATTAAATTTAAGAAAAATTGCTCAATTCTTACAACTTCTCCCATTGTAATAATTACACTAAATTAAATCACTTTTTTATTGTTACCTAATTTGTTAGTGCAATTGAGCATGAATAAAAAGAAAATATTATTAACCTAAAAAAACCTCCGCTTGCGGAATTAAGGAATATAAAAATCTTGTAAATAAATGTATCACTTAAAACTAATGCCTATGTAAATAGGCAACAGCAAACAGAGGAAGTATTACAAAAGTAAGACTTTTTCTACCAATTTTTTAGAGAATTTTAATTTGGTGTACTCAACTAAAAACTCGAAAAATATTTAATAAATAAACCTGTAAATAGGTTTTAAATTTTAGAAAAATGAAAAGAATAATTTTGAGTACTATTTTTATATTAATTACTATAACCGTAATGAATGCAAATGATAGTATTGAATATTCCCCAGAATGTTATGACATTGCTGAGTCAGCAGTCCAAGAAGCAAAATTTTATGCGATTCTACCTGATGGATTCTTACCAGGTATACCTTTAACTCACGAAGAAGAATATAATGTTTTTCAGGATGCTTATGATAGATGTGATGACACTTATAACGATAATTTTCAATTTCCACCTTTTTAATAATTATTAATCAATAAGGTATTTAGTCTGAAAAGTAAATCTTTTAAAAGATTTAATGACAGTTATTTATTAGAAGAATACTTTTCAGACAATCCTTTTAATTTTAAAACATATGCGATTTTTTTTAAGTATTACAGTTATACTCGTTTCGTTAAATTTTAAGGCTCAAGAAAATTTTACGGCCTCTTATAATATACAGTTTATGGTTGACACCATATCTATTAAAGAAAATTTTGAAAAAAGAAACATAAAGTCGTCTTCGAGTGCTATACAAACTATGAGGGTGAATATGAAAAATGAATTTCTAGAAACAGTAAAAAACTCTAAAGATTTTAGCTTTAACTTAGATTTTAATAAAAATAAATCAAAATTCTATCTACCTAAGCAGATTGAAACAAAAAAATTTAAAAGATTTGAGAGATTTGCCAGATATAAAGGGGAGTATTATTCATTTAATAATAATTATATGCATAGAAAAAACTCTTTTGGTCAAGATTTTATCATAATAATGCCTAAAATAAAATGGAATATTACAAGTTTATCAAAAAAAATTGGAAGATATAAGTGTTATAAAGCAGTAACAGAGAAAAGAATTGAATCTTCAGAAGGCGTTAGTTATCATAATGTAATAGCTTGGTTTGCTCCAGAAATTCCCTTTAATTTTGGCCCAAAAGGATATGGAGGTCTACCTGGCTTAATACTCAAGTTAGAAGAAGGAAATATATCATTTAATTTAAAGAATATTAGTAATTTAAAAATTTTAGATTTTGAAAAACCTACAAAAGAAAAAAAAATTTCTTTAAAAGATTTTAATCTTATGGCCAAAAAAATGTATAGGAATAGAAGAAACTAAATACACCTCTACCATAAATAATTAACGATAATTTTAATGATAATTTTTTAGTACAAATTAAAATATTCTTACAACTAATGGAAACAAGAGTCCTCAAAAAAACTATTTTTTTAAAAAAACTGAACTCACAATAAAATTATAATACAAAATTAATAGAAGCTTCTAAAAAACTCCTTTCTATCACTATAAACTTTTTCATTAAATACTTTAACCCTAAATACTACAGACAAAGTAATTCGTTTTTAAAAGAAATTATCAACATGAAAAATTGCTTTTTAATTTTACTACTAATTATTTCTTTACATGGGTTCAGCCAAAAAATTAATGGGCGAGTAACATATATAGTCTCTGTAGAGCCATTATCAGAAAAAAAAATAGATTCAATAACTAAAAGCAGTAAGCTCAAAAATCTAAAAATGAACTCTTGGATGAAAAGTGTGCTTAAAAATACTCCAGACGTAAATGCTTTTCTTGAATTTAACATCCAAGAATCTATATATTATGTAGAAGATAAAATGCAAAATGATGGGGAATCAAGATATAACATGAACAGAACTTATGCTGGTGGAGATAACAAATATTACAAAAATAGTAATACCAAAGAGTTTTATAATGAAAGTGATGTTTTTGGTGAACTATCACTAATAAACTTACCAAAAAAGAAGTGGAAAATAACGCAAGAATCTAAAGTAATAGGAGGTTATGTATGTTACAAAGCAATAGATTTAAGCTATAAAAACAACAGCACTTTTGCTTGGTTTACACCTCAAATACCTGTTAGTTTTGGTCCAAAAAACTTTGCTGGTTTGCCAGGTCTAATACTTGAAATTCAGTTAAAAAGAAGAAAAATTATTGCAACAAAAATTGTTTTAAACCCAAAAAACAAAATAATTATTAACAAACCAACAAAAGGTAAAAGAGTAACAGTAGAAGAAGCTAAAAAACGCTACAGTAGTTTCTGGAAAAGCATACAAAAACAATAAAAGCTATTTATGAAAAAGAAACTCCTAATAATTTTTGTATTTACTATATCGTGTTTTAGTTATGCTCAGAAAGTAACCTTAACTGGTTTTGTAAAAGACAGCTTACAAAACCCATTACCCTATGCAAATGTAATTGCAAAACCCAAAGACGTATCTAAAAACTTACAATTTGCAATCACAGATAATGATGGGTATTACAAATTATTATTAAAGCAAGGAGATACTATTACTATTAGTATTTCTTATCTAGGCTATAAACCCATAAACTATAAATTTGTACCCACCACAAACACCCAAAAAGATTTTATTTTACAACAATCTGAAGAACAATTAGATGAGGTAATTATAGAAATGCCTGTAACTGTTAGAGGAGATACCACCATTTACAAAACCAGTAAATTTATAGATGAATCAGAACGTAAACTTAAAAATGTACTTAAAAAATTACCAGGAGTTGAGGTTAGTAAAAATGGAAGTGTAACTGTACAAGGTAAAAAGGTTACCAAAATGCTGGTAGATGGTAAAAAGTTTTTTGGAGGTAATTCTAAATTGGCTGTAGAAAATATACCTGCAAATGCGGTGGGTAATGTAGAGGTTATTGATAATTATAATGAAGTTGCTTTTCTAAAGGGTTTAACAGATTCTGATGAAATGGCTATGAACATCAAATTAAAAGAAGATAAAAAACGCTTTGTTTTTGGTGATGTAGAAACTGGGAAAGGCAATGAAGATTTTTATAAAACCAGTGCCAACTTGTTTTATTATTCGCCTAAAACCAATGTAAATTTTATTGGAAAAATCAACAATATTGGCGAAAAAACATTTACGTTTAGAGATTATTTAAGTTTTTCTGGAGGTGTAAATGCCATTTTTAGCGAAAATTTCAATTTTAGAGGAGGAGATTTTGCACAATTTATGGAGAGTAATGATGTACTCTCTAGCAAACAAAAATTTGGTGCTTTAAACATTACTAAAGTAACCACAAATAAATTAGATGTTTCTGGTTATGCTATTTTTTCGAACTCAGAAACATCTAGTTTAATAGAAAATTTAAATGAATATACTACGTTTACAGAAGAAAGAACCAACAATACAAATACAGATAATTTGTTAGGTATAGGTAATTTAAATGTAGAATATACACCAAACTCAAAAGAAAAATGGTATGCCAGAAGTCAAGTTAAAAGAACCAATAACACCAATAATAACAGCTTAATTTCTTTGGTAAATGGCAATACAAATACCATAAATACAGACAGAGATTTAACTGCAACCTATATTAATCAAAATATAGAATGGCATCAAAGACAAAATGAGAAACATACATTTTCTTCTGTTTTTAATTATGTGTTTGATAAAAGCAATAAAACCGCTTTTTGGCAAACACAAGACCCAATTTTACAAGGTTTAATTCCTGCAGATAATAACCAAACCTTATTACGCATCAATCAACTTAAAAATACCCAAGAGCAAAATGTAGATGCTATTTTTAAACACTTTTGGGAAATTAATAACAGTAATCACATTTACACAACCTTAGGAAATAAATTTTTAAATGAAGATTTTAATACTGATGATAGTCAACTTTTAGATGATGGTACAATCAATAATTTTGCAACAGGTGGTTTTGGAAACGATGTAAATTTCAGATTAAACGATTTATTTTTAGGAGTACATTATAAATTTAGAAAAGGCATATTTACTGTAAAACAAGGTTTTGAAGCGCATAATTACAGTTGGTCTTTGCAAAACCAAACCGATTTAAA
Source organism: Polaribacter sp. (assembly GCA_039768135.1). Taxonomy (GTDB): domain Bacteria; phylum Bacteroidota; class Bacteroidia; order Flavobacteriales; family Flavobacteriaceae; genus Polaribacter. Next base: position 7,957 of record JBDNBB010000005.1, on the reverse strand, counting down.
TAAAAATAAGTGGGTAGTTTTACCCGATTTTTTAGCAAAAATTGAGTTTAATAAATCAAAAAAAATAACCATAAATTACAATTTAAAAACCACATTTTCGGATGCTAGTAGATTTGCCAATCGCTTTTATTTACGATCGTACAATTCTGTTTTTAGAGGAAATGAAGAAATTGAAAATAACCTATTTCATCGTGCAAGAATCTATTATAGCAGATTTAGTTTGTACAGAGGTTTAATGCTGTTTGCGAGTATAAACTACAATAAACAAATAAGAGGTGTTAGAAATACAGTTGATTTTAATGATATCAACCAATTTTTAACAGTTAAAATGTTTGATGATCCATCAGAAGATTGGCGAGGAAACATCCATTTAGAAAAAAGTATCAACAAATTAAAATACAAGGTTGATGTTGGTTTTAACAACTCAAAATACATTCAAGAATTAAACAATAACATTCAAACCAACACCAACAATAATTACGATTATGAGCTGGGTATAGAAACCTTATTTGATAATTTTCCTACCATAGAAGTGGGTTTAAAAAGAAGTATAGGAAATTTTACTGCTAGTGCAAATACCTCAAAACTTGTAACCACAGAGCCTTTTATAACCATCGATTATGATTTTTTAGAAGGTTTTATTTTCAATTTTGATTACAGGAAAAGTAATTATCAAAATAAAACATTAGGTCAAAAAAACACCTATGAAATTGCAAATGCAACACTTTCTTACAAGAACGAAGATTCTGCTTGGAGTTATAAACTTACAGCACAAAACATGTTTAATGCACAATTTAAACAAAGTAATAGTTTTTCTGACTTTTTAATTTCAGATCGTAAAACCTTTATTTTACCAAGAATTATAATGCTTTCTGTAGGTTATAATTTGTAAAATCTCTACTTAAAACTATAGGTTTTTAAACTATCGTTATTGGCAAGTACAAGTAGCAAGTTCTTATTTTTCATTTTAATAACTGCAGTTTCTTTTATTTGATTATGAAAAGGATTTATACCATATTTCGAAACTGATTCTACCTCTTCTAAAGAAGACATAAAATAGCCCTTAAGAGCTGTATAACCTCCATGATACGTATTTACCTTTAAAGAATTACCTGAAATTAAGAGTTGCTCTTTATCATTAAAATTTACCTTAGTAAAAGAGGTTATTGGGGCCATCTGCAATTTTGCCTCAAAAGGTACAAAAGAATTAAAAGTGCCATTATTATTTACTAAATAACCAGAAGATAAGATATCTATTTGGCTTCTTTTGGCTTTGGCAATAATGGAATCGTTAAAAATTTTATTAAAAGGAGTTAGTGCAAAATTGGCATGATTCACAAATTTTTTACTCATTACATTCATTTGAGAAGCCAACTCATCTTTTGTGTTTAATGGATAATATTCTTCACCTACTTTATAGGTGATGATACTTTCTTTTTTGCCATTTTTATCAAAATCTCCATAATAGAAATAGATTGGGTTATCTATATATTTTGTAAACCTATTATTCTCTCCCCAATTTCCTAATACAATGTCTTGATCTCCATCTGCATCTACATCAAAAGTTTGTATACTTTGCCATAAACCATTTAAATTTTCTGGCAGCTCTTGCAGTTGAAACTTTCCATTCTTATTGATGTAAATTTTTGGAGAATCCCATTCTGAAGCAATTAGCAAGTCTTTTTGATCATCATTATTTACATCTGCCCAAACTGCATCTGTAACCCTACCATTAAAACTAAATTTTAAGTGAATGGTAAAATTACCTTTACCATCATTATTTAATACTGCAGAATTTACAGTGGCTCCAAAACTACCAGGGTTTGATAAATTACCTATAAAGATATCTTCATCTCCATCCTTATTATGATCGTAAGCAATTATGGTTGATGTATTTAATGGGTTGATTAACGTTTTCTTTTCTGATCTTTTAAATATTCCATTCGTATTTACATACAAACGATCTATCTCATCATTCTGATTCCTTTTTTCATGAATTCCAGAAGCTACATATAAATCTAAATCGCCATCATTATCAATATCTACAAAGGTGGCATCATTATCTTCAAAAGCCTTGTCTTTCTCAAATTCTGGATGTGATGCTTTTTTAAATGATGTGCCAGAATTCATATAAATAGTGGCTACATTACCAGAAGCACCTCCTATAAATATATCATCAAACCCATTATTATCTATGTCTGCAATAGCTAATGCAGGCCCTAATGTAGATACTTTGTAGGGCAGTAATTTCTCTGCAAAAAAGTCGTTATAAGAATCTTCTTTGTGAACAAAATTAATTAAGTTTTCTTGCTTAAAAACTTTGCCTTCTTTAGCTATTCTATCAACATTAAAAAAGGTATTAGTAGCAGTGTAATTTATTGTTGTGAGTTCATTTGCTTTAGGATTATCTATCCTTTGAATTTCTAAATTTGGCCAAATCACCACAACTGAATCAATTTTAGCAATGGTATCTAACCCAAAATGAACTTTAGCTTCTGTAGAAGATAAAAAACCTCTAGATTTAAAAATCTGTTTCGTTTGTTTTTTACCATTTGCATATAAAACAACTTTGGCTCCAATAGCTTCTTTGTTACTACCTTTATAAACCAATTGAAAGTCAGCCGATTTTGTAGTCTTAGGGCTACTATTTCTATAAACACCTGCAGTTTCATTTACATTATTGGTTACCAAATCTAAATCGCCATCTAAATCTAAATCTACATAAACTGCACCATTAGATAAAGAAGCCTCATTTGCTATCCAATTACCAGTTTTTTCTTTAAATCTTGCAGAGTTACCTTTAAAAATTTGATTAGGCACACTTCCACTAGGCATTTCGTTTATTGATTTATACAACCATTCTAATCCGTTTTTCTGACCATATTTTTTAAACGTGCTAGATACGTACTTTTTAAAATCTAAACTATTTGGTCTTCTTAAAATTCCGTTTGAAATGAATAAATCTTGATGCCCATCATTATTGAAATCTGCAAAAAGTGGAGACCAACTCCAATCTGTGTCTGCAACTCCATTATACAAAGCAGTTTCATTGAAATAATCTCCTTTTTGATTGATTTGAAGCATGTTTCTAGAATACTGATCTCTATAGCCCAAATTCTTTAAATTGGCTTGCATATTTAGCATAGCATCATCTCCTTCAGTTTCCTTTAAAACCTTTTCATCATTAGGCAACATGTCTAAAGTAATAATATCTTGGTATCCATTACCTGTAATGTCTGCAGCATCACTTCCCATAGAAAAACGACTTATGGTAGAAAATTTAGACGCTAATTCTTCTGAAAAAGTGCCGTTTTTATTGTTGATGTAGTAATAGTCATCTTCATGAAAATCGTTACAAACATAAATATCATCCCAACCATCATTATTAAAATCGGCAATAGAAGCACTTAAACCATAGCCATTTAATCCTCCAAAAATATGTGCAGATTCACTAACATCTGTAAAATTACCATTGTTGTTTTGCAATAAAACATCGCCAACTAAAGGCATTCTTTTATTTCTTTTAGAAGCTTTACCATGAGACAAATTGGTGTGCACTGCATGATTTACAATGTATACGTCTAAATCTCCATCTTTATCGTAATCAAAAAAGTAAGATTGTGTAGCGTAACCTTTAAAATCTAAACCATATTCTGCTGCTTTTTCTGTAAAGGTATTATCTCCATTATTAATGTATAATTCGTTGTGACCTTTAAAGTCTAACAATTCAGAAACTGCACAAACATAAATGTCTAAAAAACCATCGTTGTTAATATCAACCATAGTTACTCCAGTATTCCAATCAGCATTGCTTTTTATATTTGATTTTTTAGTGATATCATCAAATTTAAAATCACCTTTATTTAAATACAATTTATTTTTATTCTGATTAGAAACAAAGAATAAATCTGGTAGGCCATCATTATTAATATCGCCAGCTGCAACACCACCACCATTATAAAAGTAGATGTAATTTATAATGCTATGATTAGCATCTTCTGTAAGTTGATTTTTAAAATCTATACCAGTTTCTGAGGCTGAAACTTTGGTTAATAGGTAATCTTTACTCGATGTAATCCGTTTACAACTTACGAGTACAAAGATGAAAAGTAATAAGTGTATAGGTATTGTTGCTTTTCGCATTAATTATAAAAATATAGGTGTGCTAACAAATATATTAAATTAACATTAAATTAACGTTTTAGAGCTGCCAAAAAAAAATCAACTTAACCAATACTATAAAGCATCGATTAAGTTGACAAAAATTTAGGGGACTTTAATATGCTAAACCTACGAATATTTAGGCTTAAACTTTGCGTTTCTTAATAAGTAATAAAATGTTACTACCTTATTAAATGGATTTGAGTATATATTATTTACAAAATTGGCAGAAGCTATAAAAGAAGGAGATCTAAATGTATCTAAAATACTTTTCTTTATTTTTTTACCAACAGTGTTAAATCGTAAAGGGATTTGTCTTTTTTCTACTAAACAGTACATTACATCCAATCCGTTTCTTTCTATCTCTACAATACCATCTAAAATGATGTCTAAATAAGAAGTATTGAATTTTTTTATAGAAACTATGTAGTTAAATTTATGATCTTCTTTTTTAATAAAGTTATTAAAATGATATAAACCCTTTTGAAACAATATAGATCTAGAATAGTTTTTTTCTGCGATTAAACTGTGTAAATTATCATTACAGGTAATCAACTGCTCATAAGCACTTTTGCATTTATTTTTTGGAGAAATTACAAAAAGAACTTCACAAAAATCTATAGTTTCAAAGGTTTTAAAAAGCTTTGAAAATAATCCTGGATCTTCGTCAATTACAGGAATAATAAATATACACTTGTCTGTCATAATTTCTACTACTTATACTTTTTTTGATCTACTTTTTACTTAAATATGCTTTGAACTTAGCACTGTAAGTTCTGCCAATTGGTACATGATGTTTTCCAATGATGACTAGATTATCGTAAATAAGCTCTATTTTTCTAGTATTAACGATATAAGATTTATGAACTCTCATAAAGGTACTAGACGGTAATTTTTTATCAATATCTTTTAAACTAGATGAGGAAACTATTGGTTCTTTTTTAGTCACAATATGTACACCTCCCTCTGAACTTTTTATGATTAAAATATTGTCGTGACTAATATTAATCATTCTTCTATTGCAATTAAAGAATGTATGCGTACTACTCTCTTCTTTAGCTTCTAAAAGCTCAGTGTTAGACAAAGCAGAGGAAATTAATACTTGTTTTTCCTTTGTTTCTCTTATAGCTTCTTTAATCGAATATTCATGTAGTGGCTTTTTTATAAAATAAACCACTCTTTTATTGTTTATTACATTTACAGCGTAATCTTGATTAGCTGTAACAACAACAACGTCTGCATTCATTTGCTTTCTGTCCATTTCACTTAGAAAATCTAAACCTGAAAAGTCAGGCATTTGAATATCTAAAAAAACGAGATCAACATTGTTGCTTTCTATATAACTTAAAGCTTTTCTAGGACAAAGGAACTTTCCTACTACATTTACTGCCTCTAAATTGTTAACAACGGCTTCAAAAATTCCGTGCACAAACAATTCATCATCTACTAATACTACATTCATTGGGGTTAATTTACGGTTACAAAATTAGTGGTTATTCATGTTACACCTCATACAGGTCGAACAAACTGCACTTTAAATTCATTGAACGACATAAAACTATCATTGAACGAAAATAAATATGACTACTTTTAAATATTTAATACAATAAGTTATCAAAAACTATACCTTAAAAAAAACATTTTGAGTAAGATACTAATTATTGGAAGGTAATTAAAGTGAATTGAAGGATAAGGAATTAAATTTTTTTTTAAAATCAAAAATTGATGATTACAAGCGTCAATAAAACTTTTTTAAATAGTAAAGACCAAGATTTACAAAAACTACTAATTTTATATGAAATTGTAAAAGTCAAAAAATGAGAAGAGTGTTAAAAAAAAGAAGCACCTCTCTTAAAAAGCATATATTGTAGATTTAGAGGATAAATATTTAAGTTATATTTATAATTAAATTATGCTTTAAAATCGGGTGCTATAGCAACTACACTGTATCAAGAATCTAGCTCTAACCCCTTAAAACTAGACTCAGCAGTCACGATACAAAATAAAGAATTACTTTGTTTTTAGAAAAAAAATATCAAATAAACAACACTTAAAACGTCACAAACAACATAAAAAGGTAAGTGAATGAAAAAATAGGTTTTTTTTGTAAAAATAGACAGAATTAGACAAATAAATAAGTTACTTTCTTCCAAAATCAGCTGGAATTTCACCCCAAGATTTCGTTTGCCATTTTAATATTGGATTTTTTATGGTATTTTTTTGCAACCAATCTTCAGCCCTTTTTATGAGTGTAAGCAATTCTTTGGTGGAGTCGTCAAAATGCAAATTTGTTTTGCACTTTTTTTGACGAACCCAACTCATCGCTATTTTTGAATCAGAATAAATAGGAATGTTCTCTTTTTGTTTACTTTTTAATAGAGCAACACCATGCACAAGAGCAAGAAATTCTCCTATATTATTTGTTCCTCTCGGAAATGGCCCCATTTTAAAAAGCTCTTTTTTATTATGCGTTAGCACTCCTCTGTATTCCATTTTTCCCGGGTTACCTGAGCAGGCGGCATCTACTGAAATACTTTCTAAATTAGGTGTTCCATATTTATTTAACTCTATCTTAGGTATATTCTTTAGCGATTTATTTTTTCCTTTATAGTCTTCGTAGTTGTTTTTAAAAGCCAATTCAGCTTGTGCTAAAGTTAAAAAAGATTTGTACTCGGCTTTTTCAAAGCCGTCAATTTGCCGTTTGCAAACATTCCATGAGCTATATACACCAGGTTTCCTTCCTTTCCAAACTACATAAAATTTTTTCTTACTCATTAACAGCAACAATTACTTCTTCGATTATTCTTGGAAAATACCTTTGTTCTAATAAGTGAATTTTCTGAGCAATTGTCTCAGGCGTATCACTTTCTTCTAATTCTGTTTTTGCTTGATAAACAATAGCGCCTTTGTCATATTGTTCATTAACAAAATGGATGGTAATACCTGTTTCTTTTTCTTTATTTTCAAATACTGCCCTATGTACATGTATACCATACATGCCTTTACCGCCATAATTAGGTAATAATGCAGGGTGTATATTTAAGATCTTCTTAGGGAAAGCTTGTGTCATTTCTAAAGGCACTTTCCACAAAAAACCAGCAAGCACAATTAGATCAGCAGTTTCTTTAATAAAATTTAAAATTTTATTTGTCTCAAAAAAATCTTCTTTAGTAAAATACAAACAAGGTATGTTTAACCGCTTACACCTCTCAAAAACTTTGGCATTTTTTCTATTACATAATACATGTACAACCTTAGCTGTACTAGCTTTGTTAAAATATTTTATAATGTTTTCGGCGTTAGAACCTGAACCAGAAGCAAAAACAACAATACGTTTCATAGTTATGATTTATAGTACAAAAAAAGGAATAATTATTAACAAATCAAGAATTTATTAAATGTGATTGAACAAATTTATTTATTTTTAGCAATCATTTTTAAGGCAAAAGTTAGTTAGAATTAATAAGATTTGTATTTTTGCCCCGATTTAAATTTTAAAAAAACAAAAAATTATGTCAGACATTGCATCAAGAGTAAAAGCTATTATCGTTGATAAATTAGGAGTAGACGATAATGAAGTAACAACAGAAGCTAGCTTCACAAACGATTTAGGAGCAGATTCTTTAGATACTGTTGAGTTAATTATGGAATTCGAAAAAGAATTCGATATTCAAATTCCAGATGATCAAGCAGAAAACATAGGCACTGTAGGTCAAGCAGTTAGCTATATAGAAGAAGCAAAAAAGTAATATTTATATGCAATTAAAACGAGTAGTAGTTACTGGACTTGGTGCTT
>JBDNBB010000004.1:0-4288 GCA_039768135.1 Polaribacter sp. | reverse complement strand
TTAGCTTTAGCATTTGATTTGTTGCCAGAAAATAAAATAAAAAATGCACAAACTAATTTGTTAAGAAAATTAGAGGACGCAGACAATCATTTAAGAACTGGTTTTTTAGGAACACCATTATTGTCTAAAGTTTTAGATGAAATGGGTGAAGTTGATTTAATGTATAAACTATTGTTTAATGAAACCTATCCATCGTGGTTTTATTCTATCAATCAAGGAGCAACAACTATTTGGGAACGTTGGAACAGCTTCAGTAAAACAGAAGGGTACAACCCTATGAGTATGAATAGTTTAAATCATTATGCATATGGGGCAATTGGTGAGTGGATGTATGAACGTGTTGCAGGAATTGCACCATTAGAACCTGGTTACAAACAAATTAAAATTGCGCCTCAAGTAAGAAAACCTTTAACATCAGCTTCAGCAGAATTAACTACACCTTATGGAAAAGTTTCTTCATCCTGGAAAATTAGGGTAGATGAGTTTCATTTAGATATTGTTATACCTCCTAATACAAATGCAATCGTAATCGTTTCTGCAGATACAAGAAAAGAACTGCTTCTTAATGGAATACCTTTTAAAGATAATTCGAATGTGAAATTATTGAATTCAACCAAAGATGCTTTTGAATTAGAAGTTAAATCAGGTAAGTATTCTTTTCAAGCTACAATCAAATAATTAGAATATGAAAATTAGATTCGTTTTAATACTCTTTTTAATATCAAACTTGTTTTTAAATGCTCAAACTACACAGTTAAAAGCACCAATTGTTGGTAAAGATGTTGTTTTTATGGAAAACAATGGTTTGGTTTCTGTCGAAGCAGAATATTTTAACAGACAAAGTAAATCAAATATTAGGCAATGGTATTTTAATGCTAAAAACACATCTAATAAAATTAGTGCAGACAAAGATAAATCTCATCATAAAAATGCTAGCAATAATACATATTTAGAAATTTTACCAGATACAAGATTCACACATTCAGATAGGTTAATCAAAGGAGAAAACTTTTCTGATAAAGCTGGTGAGTTAGGTGTTTTACATTATAAAGTTAGAATAAATAACCCTGGTAGATATTATGTTTGGGTTAGAGCTTTCAGTACAGGTAGCGAAGACAATGGTTTACATGTTGGATTAAATGGGAAATGGCCAGAAAATGGCCAACGTATGCAATGGTGCAAAGGAAAAAACAAATGGACTTGGGAAAGTAAGCAAAGAACAAAAAAAGAACATTGTGGTGTACCTAGACAGATTTTTTTAGATATCGATAAAAAAGGTTTACATGACATACAATTTAGTATGCGAGAAGATGGTTTTGAGTTTGATAAATTTATTTTAACAAAAGATATCAATTACAAACCAAAAAATGAAGGGGAAAAAGTAACTGTACTTTGGCCTTTACAGTCTTATTACAAGCAAATTGGAGCTTCTCTTTTAGAAAACAAAACTTTACCTATTGCAGATTTCCCAATAAAAGATACAGGTTTTTACAAACACGCTGATGGAAAATGGTTAGGTATTAATCCAAACAAGCAAAAAAAAGCGCAAACTACTACTACATTCACATTTAAAAGTGGAAATTATGATATGGTCTTTGTTGCCGTTGGTGAAAATGATGGGCAATCTGAATTTAAAATTTTAATTAATAACAAAGAATTAGGGACTTTTATACCACCGTTAACCCAAGCTGTATTTGAAGAAGGAAAAAAAAATAATAAATTATGGGAAAATGTAAAATTTAAAAAAGGCGATAAAATTACAGTAATTGCTAAAATAGGTAGTACAGATGGTAAAGAATGGGCAAGAGCACGTTGGTCTGGAATTATCTTTGTTCCAGTTGGTAAGGGAAAAAGAGTAATTCAAACACCTTTTGAAGGTGCTTTAAAGGTAGCACAAAATAGCGCTCCAGTAATTGGCGCACCAAAAGGACGAATTGCAATTGTAGCAGATGGTAACTCTCCAGATCCAGATGATTTAGGTGGTACAGCTGTATCTCTAGCTTTATTAAGAGCCGCAGGTTTGTCAGATAGATTGGTTCATTATTCGTATAGTTGTGATTTGGTTCGCGTAGAAAGAATTTCTGAAAAGGCAGAAATAGAACGTCACTCATTAATGCAAAGTGTTTGCAATGTTACTGCTAGAAGATGGGGTGGTTTTGAAGGTGTTAAATTTTTAGATGCCAAATGGAATCAAAAAGAAACCGTTAAAGATTTGGCAAAAGCAATTAATGCTTCTTCTGCAGACGACCCACTTTGGATTATTGAAGCTGGGGAACCAGATATTATTGGTTTCGCATTACAAGTTTCTAAAAAAAAGAAACACAAATTTGTAAAAGTAATTACACACCATCCTGCTAATGATGATGCTGGAGACTTTTATACCTGGGAACAAATATTAGATTTTAGTATTGAAGAAGTAAGAATTCCAGATCAAAATATAAAACTTAAAGTTCCTATTGATTTATGGGATTGGGCAAGAGATCATAAAGACAAAAGATTACAGCAAGTTTGGGTATTTGGTAAAATGGCAGAAGTTGATGATGTTGTGAAATTCCAAAGAGGAAAATGGGATTGTTCTGATGCTGGTATGGTTTTATATTGGATAACTGGTGCTAATGTAAATAAAGGCTTAAAACAAGGAACTGTTAATGATGTAAAAAGTATTTTATTGAATTATATAGAGAAGTAGATTGAAATTTAAAAAAAAAACCTCAACTAAAATTATTTATTAAATGAATAAATCTGTAATGCTATTTATAGCAACTCTTGTGTTTTCCTCTCTTAGTGCGCAAGAGGAAAAACCAAATGTTTTAATTTTTTATGTTGATGATTTACGTGCAGAAATTGGTGCTTATGGAAGCAAAACAGCAATAACTCCAAATATAGATAAGCTTGCAAAAGATGGTGTTCTATTTAATAAAGCTTATGTGCAACAGGCTATTTGTGCTCCTTCTAGAATGAGTACTTTAACAGGTTTACGACCAGAAACATTAGGTATTTACAGCATTTTTACACCACTTCGAAAAATTCATAAAGATGTAGTTTCTTTACCTCAATTATTTAATAAAAATGGATATAAAACCATTAGTATTGGGAAAGTGTATCATCATAGTAGAGATGATAAAAATGTATGGACTACTTATTTTGAAAAAGAGAAAAACTCTTATTTAAAACCTGACAATATCGCATTAATGAAACGCCTAAAAAAAGAAGGTGTAAAACCTGTAAAAGGGCCTGCTTTTGAAAATGCAGATGTATTAGATGAAGCTTATAAAGATGGTAGAGCAGCAAAATATGCCATAGAAACCTTGTATAAAGTAAAAGATAATAATTTTTTGATGTTTGTGGGTTTAAGTAAACCACATTTACCTTTTAATGCACCAAAAAAATATTGGGATTTATATAATAAAAATGATTTTAAAATTCCATCAAGAACAAAACCAGAAGCCATTTACAGATTAGCTTTAAGTCCTTGGGGTGAATTAAAAGGGTATCATGGACTTCCTAAAAAAGGTGATTTAAATGATGACTTAACAAGAGATTTAATCCATGGTTACCATGCATCCATCAGTTATATTGATGCTCAGATTGGTAAAGTAATAAAAACGCTCGAAGATTTAGATTTAAAGAAAAATACAATGATTATTTTTATGAGTGATCATGGTTATAAAATTGGTGATTATGCTTCTTGGTGCAAACAATCGAATATGGAAATTGATGTAAGAGTCCCTTTAATTATAAGTAGAGAAAATAATTATAAAAAAAGAGTTACGAACAAAACATCTGATGCGCTAGTAGAAAATGTTGATATTTACTCAACTTTAGTAGAGATTTGTAATTTAAAAAACGCGCCAGTCTCTGATGGGAAAAGTATCCTTCCAGTATTAAATAAACCTAATAAAAAATGGGATAAAGCTGCATATAGCGTGTATGCTAGAGGTAAAAAAATAATGGGAGTTACTACAACAGACGGGAATTGGAGATACACTGAATGGCGAAATTCTACCACACATGAAATTCTTGGGGCTGAATTATACGAGCATAAAAACAGCTTAGTTTCTTATGTAAATCTTTATAAAAATAAAAAATACAAGAAAATAGAACAAAAAATGAGGACACTTTTAGAAAGTCAATTCCCAAAAGACAAGCCTTTTTTACAAAACGATCAACCTAGAAAATAAACTATTTGATAAAAATATTAATACAGTATAGAAAAGTGTTAAAAAACTTTTAGTTACCCTATTTAAGATTTTTAATTTTTTAATCTATCCTACTTTTATATAGTTAA
>JBDNBB010000003.1:0-2650 GCA_039768135.1 Polaribacter sp. | reverse complement strand
TCTTGAAATTTTTTAGCTAAGTTGTATGCAGTTTTTTCTAAACCTTCGTAAGTTCTATCAATTTTTCTAGCTCTACCTTTTATATATAATTTTACTTGTTCACTTACACCTTCAATGTCTTTAGGTTGTTTACCGTAAGATCTAAACCAAGATAGAACGTTATCTATTTTTTTAACACTTGAATCTATTTTGTTAGGTGACGTTACAGATTTTAATCTCCAATCTTTAAATGGTGGTAATTGTGTTTTAAATCTACTTGCTGTAAAATTTTTTGCTACGGCATTTACTAGTAAAGGTGCAACCACTTTACCAATCGTAAACTTACCTGCGTTTTGTAAACCTTCTGATGCTTGTTTAGTTAAAGGAGCTACAATTTTATTACCTAATAATAATTTTGCACCCTTCATTACTGTGTTGTCAATTGCTTTGGTACCTAATTGTGCTACACCTATACCTGCTTTGTTAGCAATTAAAGGAGACAATCCATATTTATAACCTAATTGTGTAAACTTACCTATTAATGGAAAACCTCCACCAATTAATGTACCCTCTGCACCATATTTAATTCTGTTTCTAAGTTCTGCTCCTGCTTTTTTTCTACCCGTTAAACCTTTTGTGTCCTCTGGATTTACAAAAAGAGATGCTCGACCAGGATTAGATGCTAAAAAATCTGTAGCTCCAACTATTGTTGCACCTTCTAACATTCTTGTTGCTACCTGACTAGTTTTTCTAAGCTTGCCACCTTTAACAGCGTCAGCTGCTTTTTTCATTTTAACAACTGCAGGTATTCTACCTGTAATTTTTGCAATAGCTGTACCAGGTATACCATACTGTGTAAGTAAAGATGTAACCTCACCTCTCCATGTTTCAGGACGAGTAGGTTCTCTTTTTTCCATAACTTTTTCAAAGTCAGACATAAAGTTTGTGTTTAAAACTAAATCTGTTCCTGCAAATAATAACGAACCTAAACTATTTTGTAAATCATACACACCAGAACTAATACCTTTTGCTATTTCATCTAGGCCAGTTGTGTAATCTCTTTCTTGTGTAATCTCTTCGTTATTAATTTTAAAACTAGGAGCCTTTGCATCAGGTAAAGCTTTAATTGCTTCCATTGAATTTAATTTAGTGCTAAGAGTTACTGGACCAATTTTTAGATCTTTACCTTTAGTCATAGCAGTGATTGCTTGTCCTAAATAATTGTTAGGACTTAGTGTATTATATAATTCTAAAATACTTTTAGGGTCAGGCATAGCTAACCACTTGACAGGTTTTTTAGGTTTTGACTGTGTTGCTAATTCGTTTTGTATTTTAAGTTTGACTTGATCTAAGTCTAAAGGTTTTTGATCTTTGATATCTATATTTACAGCTTCTTCTTTGTTAGGGTCTTTAAGAAACCGTTCGTAGGCTGTTTCTGCCATGTTACGCCTCCGATGGTAATACTAAATTAACGCTATACTTTTGGTTAAACAAATCTACATCTTGTTGTGATGAAATCATAGCAAAATCTTCTAGTGCTTCTGCACTGTTAGCCATTAACTCTACAATGTCATCTGTAATTTGATTAGGTAATCTTGCTCTTAGTTGGTCATAACTTATAGGGTTATCTGATTGAGCCATAGGTCCTTGGTCCATGGTCTCTGTAACTTGTTCCTCTACCATTTCGCCTTGTGCATAACCTATTCTACCACCTTCAGCTCTAAATGTTGTTTCAATTACTTTTCTCATTTCTTTTAAAGCATCTAATCTTAATTGATCGTTTGATTTATCACCACCGTATTTTTCACCACCGGCTATGTTATCTTCATTCAATAATTTTTTAGAAATTTTACTAAACAACATTTCTCCATCATTAGATTTTACAAAAATATCTAATGTTGCTTGTGTAATAGGATCTTTCTTTTGAAGATTATTAAGTGTTCTTTCATAGATATCTATATTCATTAAATCTTCTTTAGTTGCAGTTTTATTTTCTACTTTTTCTCTTAAATCATATAACTTAGGAACTACATCTTGTATTACTTGAACTTTTTGTAATTCAACACCTGAAGTATTTCCTGTTTTTTCTGCTAGTATATCTGACTGACCTTCAATTAATGACTTAAACATACCAGCTCTTCTATCATCTAAATTGTCTGCTTGTATATCTATTGCTGCTTCTTCACCAGCTCTTGATGCTTTAAATTTTTCAAACGGATCTTTAGCTGCTGCTAGTGCAGTGCTTATAGCTCCACCAATACCACTACCTGTTGGTGTTCTTGATGCAATGTCTATACCAAAGTCAATCATTAGATCACCTAGTCTACGTTTAGCATAGTTAGGTCTTTCTTTTGGTGTATACATTTGATCAGCTGCTGCCTTCATGTCACCAATAGATGCGTTTCTTAAAAAATCTGCCATGTTTTGATCCATGTTTAATGGTTTGACAGGACCTGCTTGATTATATCCTTGTCTAGGTGCTTGTAGTCCAGATGTAATTCCGCCTTCAGCAGATCCACCTTTTCTAAACATAGGTCTTTTGTATAAGTTACCTGGCATTATCCTTTACCTTTTAGATAGTCACCATAACCAGTCATCAATCCTCCAGCAACACCAGCTATTCCTAACGCATTCTGCAACGGCGTAGGGTTAGGTGTTACCATAGATTGAT
>JBDNBB010000002.1:0-3681 GCA_039768135.1 Polaribacter sp. | reverse complement strand
TAGGTTTTAAAGAAGACCCTAGTGATTCTTCTAAAAAAATACATTATTGTAACGCTATAATTGGCGGTGAGGCTTTTAATTGGGATGTTCCTGAGGCAGATAGAGGTACGCAATCAAAAATTAGATATGGTGTATACAGAGTTCCAGGTGGTAGAGCACAAATAAGATGGGCTAACACAGAACATGAAAAGGTTAATAAATAATTAAAATAGTTTTTTTGACATTTATTTTTTTTTTAATTTAAAACTGATACTAAAAGGTGGTTTTAATCTGGATAATATTCCCATTTTCCATCATTATGATAATAGTAATGAGTAGTTCCTTTAGTTCCAATACAATACTGTAAACCAAAACCGTTAAGACTTGTATTATATGTAAAATAACCAATCAAATTAGGATTTTTAAATTCGTAATGAGAAATGCTCTGTGGAAATTCTCCATTATTCTTTTGATAACCGTAAATATATTTGATGATTTGTGCTGATTCTTTTTTTAAAGAAACCCATTTTACAAGTAAAAAACTTTGGTAGGGAATTAAGAGTAAACCAATTGTTAAACCTAAAATGAAAGCGATTTTTTTTATTTTAAAATAATACAATAAAAACGGCAATATATTTAAAGACAATATTAAAAAACAAAAAAACTGTTTGACCTCTCCTAGAATATAGTATGCATAGTAGCAAACCACTATTTCTATTGCTACAAGAGTTAATAAAAATAGTTTGAGATTAAAGTTTGTTTTGTTCTTTAATTCTAATTTCATTTACTGTAATTTTTTGAGTTGCTATTAATCAAAACTCTAAATAAGCCATAAAATTGTTAATTTCTTACCAAATTTTATCGTTTTACTATTTTTGCTATTAATTGACTTTTCAAGAAAAATTAATGCTACTTAAAAAAAAATTATCCTTTACAGTCCTGAAACAGATCAAAAAAGCCTCATATTAATTTAAAATATGAGGCTCTTACTATTATAACAGAAAAACTATTTTACAAGAAGAATAGCTTTTTTCAAATCTTTTTCTTGTGAAGAAGCCCCCACAGAAATTGTAAAAGTTCCTGGCTCTACCACTTTTTTCATTTGTTGATTTAAGATGTTTAATTCATCAAAACCTAATTGAAAAGTTACTGTTTTTGTTTCTCCTGGTTTTAGAGAAATACGTTCGAAACCTTTTAGCATTTTATTATAACGCCCAACAGAAGCAAAATCGTCTCTTACGTACATTTGTACCACTTCATCTCCTGCTCTGTCTCCTGTATTGGTTACCTCTACAGAAATGGTTGTGTCTCCATCAGCAGAAATAGTAGCATTTTTAAATTTAGGTGTACCATATTTAAAGGTTGTATAACTCAAACCAAATCCAAAAGGGAATAAAGGCGATTTATCTGCATTTTTAAATTGGCCTTTTCCTGAACCAATAAAATCTGGTCTTTGTAAATAGGTAACAGGAACTTGCCCAACAGATCTTGGAAAAGAAACTGTTAATTTTCCTCCAGGGTTTACATCGCCAAAAATAGCATCTGCAATAGCATCTCCAGAACGCATACCTAAATACCACGTTTCTAAAATTGATGGAATATTTTCTGCAACATAATTGATAGATAATGGTCTACCATTTATTAAAACAGCTACCACAGGTTTGCCTGTTTTATGAATTGCTTTTACCAATTCTTTCTGTACACCATATAAATCTAAATCAGCTCTATCTACTCCTTCTCCACCAGTTTTTCTAGAACCTCCAATGACTAAAACAACTGCATCAGACTTTTTTGCTGCTGCAATTGCTGCAGGAAATCCTTTTTTAGAATTGCTTAATAAATCGCAACCTTTTGCATAATTAATTTTTACTTTATTACCAACTTTTGCTTTTATTCCGTCTAAAGCCGAAACATAAAATGGTGGCAAACCAGAATAACCACCTAATAAAGAATACGTTCCTTTTTTAGGTCTATTTTCGTGTGCATTTGGTCCAATTACTGCTAAAGATTTAATTTTTGATAGATCTAAAGGCAATACATTATTATCATTCTTTAATAAAATGATGGCTTTTTTTGCCATTTCATAAGAAAAATCTTGATGTTCTTTTCTACCAGCATTTACAGTTTTTGTATCAATTTCTTTTGGTTCAGAATCGAATAAACCCAATTGATATTTTGCAGTTAAAATACGAGAAGTTGCTATATCTATATACTTTTCCAATTCAGGATTCTTTGTTATTGTATCTTTCAGTACTTTAGAATTATATGCTGCTAGCTTCTCAATCTTTCCAATCACTAAATCCATATCAACACCAGCTTTTAATCCTAAGATAGCTGATTCTGTTCTAGTTTCAGCAATAAAATGCATAGTTCCTAATCTGGCAATATCATTATTATCAGAAACAATTAAACCGTCGAAACCTAATTCATCTCTTAAAATATCTTTCAATAACCAAGTGTTCATGTGGTTTGGAACACCATTATAATCTTGATGACCTGGCATAAGAGAACCTATCTTAGCTTCTTTTATAGCCGCTTCAAAAGGTGGTAAATAAACCTCACGTAAACGACGTTCAGACATATCACTAAAACCACCATTAATACCACGTCTATTTTCTGGATAACCTATAAAATGCTTCGCTGTTGCCATTACATGGTTTTCATCAAAACGTTCATCACCCATACCTTGCAAACCTTGTATAAATGCAACACCCATTCTAGATACCAAATAAGGATCTTCTCCATAAGATTCTTCTACTCTACCATATCTTGGGTCTCCAGAAATTACATCTAAATTAGGCGAATACGTATGTGTAACTCCTAAAGTCCTCGCTTCTAAAGCTGTTTGTGAAGCCATCTTTTTTACTAACTCAGGTTGCCAAGTAGAAGCAGCTGCAATAGCTTGTGGGTATACAGTTGTATTCCCATAATAATCCAGTACAAGCCATACTCCATGCAATGCTTCTGCATACTTCATATAGGGTATTCCTAAGCGTTCATTAGCTGGAGCATCTTGCGTCATTTCAGCAATTTTCTCTTCTAGAGTCATTGTACCAATTAAGTCCTGTACTTTACTGGCAATTTCTTTGTCTTTTTTACTTACTGATGTATCTGAATTTTGTTCCGAATTGCAAGCAATAAATAGACTTGTAAAAAGCGTTATTAAAACTAATTTTTTCATTATTAAAATGTTTTATTTTGATATCTTATACCAACTTAATTAAAATTGTTTAAACTATTTTTTATCAATGATAATTATAAAATCCGTTGTTTGTCTGAGCTTGTCGAAGACTCTTTTTTGGAGTTATTAACTATTTCTCAAAAAACGTAGGAAGATATTTTGCATCATCATTATTTTACGTAATTGTAGAACTAAATTGGTACTACTTCAACTTTAACACCTCACTACCAGCTAATAAAAATGCGCCAGTTCCAAAATTTTGCCAGCTATCTTTAGAAGCAGGTTCTGGAAAAGCACCAATATTTTGTACCCAACCTACTCTACCATCTTCATGTTGGCAAGCTACCAAACCTTTCCATGCTTTTTTAATGGCTGGTGTATAGGTTTTACTGTCTAAAACACCATTGTTTACTCCCCAAGCTAAAGCAAATGTGTAAAATCCACTTCCACTAACTTCACCATGATCGTAAGATTCTGGACTTAACAAACTTGTTCTCCATAAACCATCTTCTGGTTGAATT
>JBDNBB010000001.1:0-2714 GCA_039768135.1 Polaribacter sp. | reverse complement strand
TAGCAGCAGGTACAACAGGTACAGTTATTGCAACAGTAGCAGCTTTTTTACTAATTACTTTAATATTAGTTGCTTTATTGTTGTTTGTGAAGCAGAAGTTATCTCCTTCTGGCCCAGTAACTATAACCATAAATGGAGAAAAGAAAATTGAAGTTGGTTCAGGTAGCACATTACTTACAACTTTAGGAAATGAAAAGATATTTTTACCATCAGCTTGTGGTGGAGGAGGTTCTTGTGTACAATGTGAGTGTCACGTTTTAGAGGGTGGAGGAGAAGCTTTACCAACTGAAGTACCTCACTTTACAAAAAAAGAATTAAAGTCTGGTATTCGTTTAGCTTGTCAAGTTAAGGTGAAACAAGACATGAACATAACGATTCCAGAAGAAGTATTTGGAATTAAAAAATGGGATGCTGTTGTTGTAAGAAACTATAATGTAGCTTCATTTATTAAGGAATTTGTAGTAGAAATTCCTCAAGATATGGGGTATAAAGCAGGTGGTTATATTCAAATTGAAATACCTCCATGTGAAGTTAAGTTTTCTGATATGGATATTACAGCTCACCCAGAAGAGCATGACAGTCCAGATAAATTTCAAGCTGAATGGGATAAGTTTAAGCTTTGGCCTTTAGTAATGAAAAATACGGATACTGTAGAAAGAGCATATTCAATGGCTTCTTACCCTGCAGAAGGTAGAGAAATCATGTTAAATGTACGTATTGCAACTCCTCCTTTTGATAGAGCAAAAGGTGATTGGATGGATGTTAATCCTGGTGTTGCTTCATCGTATATCTTTAACTTAAAGAAAGGTGATAAGTGTGTGATTTCTGGTCCTTATGGAGAATTTTTCATTAACGAGTCAGATTCAGAAATGTTATATGTTGGTGGAGGTGCAGGTATGGCTCCAATGCGTTCTCACTTATATCACTTATTCAAAACCCTAAAAACGGGAAGAAAAGTTACGTATTGGTATGGGGGTCGTTCTAAGAGAGAATTATTCTACCTAGACCATTTTAAAGAGTTAGAAAGAGATTTCCCAAACTTTAAATTTTACTTAGCCTTATCTGAACCAATGGAAGAGGATAATTGGAAAGTAAAAGAGAATATTGATGCCGAAGGTGATGGGTTTGTTGGTTTCATACACAACTGTGTAATCGATAATTACTTAAGCCATCATGAGTCTCCAGAAGATATAGAATTATATTTCTGTGGACCACCATTAATGAATAAAGCTGTTCAGAAAATGGGTGAAGACTTTGGTATTCCAGATGAACACATCAGATTTGATGATTTTGGAGGATAGTCATCCAAAATTATAGAAACAAAAAAACCAACGCTAATAACGTTGGTTTTTTGTTTCTTATAATTATTTATTAAACTAATGCCTTTTCTCTTAAAAATGTTTCTAGATGGTATATAGGTTCTCCATTTTCTTGTTCAAATAGTTTAGAAAAGTCCATTACATTCTCTATAAAATCTAATTCGCATAATAGGTTTACAACTGCAGAAAGCCCATTAAAAAGCACATCATTAGCTGTTGGGTTCTCTGGCTTTATGTTATAATGACATAAAGGCGTTTTAAAGCCGCAAGCTTCTAAAAACACTTTCTCTATCTTCAAAATTTCTATAGGTGTGTAACCATTAAATTTTCTGCCTAAGTTTTGATGAACTCTACCAACATAACTTAGTTCTAAAGATCCGTGATTATTAGATAAGTGTTTCCAACTATCATGATTGTCTAATATGTTACCTACTGCACAGGCTGCACAATCCTCTGGATTTAAAGTATTATTATGGTAAGCATTGTATAATTTAACTAATGCTTTTTCTAATCTTTTCGAAGTCTTCATAAGAAATAGTTTTACTATCTAAAGATATAGAATTTTCAAAAAAAATTCAAATCCATATTGTTAAATAATCTATCTAAAATAACTTCTTGTAATTTTTTCTATACTTTATAAATTGTATTTTTGGTTTATGAATATGCCTTATGAAAAGTATTGATGCTATTTTATTAAATAAAAATTATGTAAAAATTAAGCTTCATAAAATTGCTACGAATCACTTAGAGTTAAAGGCGAAAATTAATGGAGTTTCAGGAAAGTTCATTTTAGATACAGGAGCTTCTAATTCTTGTGTAGGTTTAGATTCAATATCTTTTTTTAAGCTTACTGCAGAGGATAGTGAAACAAAAGCGTCTGGAGCAGGAGCAACAGGTATGGAAACAAAGTTATCTAAAAAGAATAGCCTTACTATTGGGAACTGGCATACTAATAAATTTCATTTAGTTCTATTTAATTTAGCACACGTAAATTCAGCATTACAAGAACATAACGCAGATAAAGTACATGGAATTATTGGAGCAGATGTTCTAGAAAAAGGAAAAGCTTTTATCGATTATAAGAGTAAAGTACTATATTTAAAAAAGAAGAAAAATAAAAAATAACGAATATGAGTTTACAAAAACAGGTAATGACCAAAATGAAAGAGGCAATGAAAGCAAAAGATACTGTTGCTTTACAAGCTTTAAGAGCTGTGAAATCTGCTTTCTTATTAGCCAAAACTGATTCTTGAGCTCAAGTAGAAATTTCAGAATAACAATAATTAAAAATTATTAAGAATCAATTAAAAAATCTAAAATTAGAAGTTTAGTAAAACAGGTTGTTACAACCCAACATACTGACCCTAATAAAAGGATGCTTAAGGAAATGCCAGG